>NZ_JBTNDB010000029.1:0-47549 GCF_054511175.1 Arthrobacter sp. Sr24
GCAAGGAGAAACTAACCTTGCCAAAGCCACCCGTGGTGCCCGCAACTACCCGGATCGCGCCCTCAAACTAGCCGGCATCACTACCAGCTAAACGACTTTGCAGCCGCCCTGCCTCGCACTAGGAGCGACTCGATTTCCTGTTTCTCCAGTTTTCCAACGTCTGGCGAAATCACATGCCGCTCCCGCGCCCCGGCGAGAGGTTTCATTTCGGCAGTTTCTGACCACCGGAATACTGCCGCCGCATGGCGGGTGTCCACCTCTTTTGTAGCAGCTGTCTGGGTCTTTGTCATCGTTAGTTGAAGTCATCCATACGTTCGCCAATATTCATCATCTGAGCAATAGCAGCTAAAGTTCGTGCCGCGGCTTTACCATCCCCGTAGGGGTTTACTGCTAGGGCCATGGAGTCGAAATAGCTCTGATCGTTCTTCAGTCGGGATACTTCAGAGACAATTCGTTCTTCGTCAGTTCCAATTAGTTTGCAAGTGCCAGCAATTACAGCCTCAGGGCGTTCCGTGTTGTCACGCATAACAAGGACGGGTTTACCTAGACTGGGTGCTTCTTCTTGGACGCCGCCGGAGTCGGTGAGAACAATGTGGGCCATCGAGATCAGGCGGGTGAACTCGCCATACGCGAGGGGCTCAGTGACGAGAACGTTGGGTTTGCCTTCGATCGCGGGAAGGACGGCTTCACGAACTACAGGGTTCTTGTGGACGGGAAGAACGATCATCATATCGGGGTATTCTGCTGCAAGTCTCGCCAAAGCGCGCCCGACACCTCGCATTGCATCGCCCTGATTCTCACGTCTGTGTGTAGTGACAAGCAAGATTTTTCGGCCGCTTGCATCTAGGTCTTCCAAGGCTGGATCCGTGAAGGGCACCTTTTTGTCCACGGTGGTCAGCAACGCATCGATAACGGTGTTTCCGGTTACGACAATGTGATCCTCGTTCACGCCTTCATTTAGAAGATTCTGTTTGCTAATGCTGGTCGGAGCAAGGTGGAGGCTGGCGATCTGGGTCGTGATCTTTCTATTTGCTTCCTCAGGGAAAGGCGAGAACAGGTTGTGGCTTCGCAATCCAGCCTCGGCATGCACGACGGGAATTCCTCTGTAGAAGGCGGCAATCGCACCCGCAGTGGAAGTGGTTGTATCCCCTTGAACCACTACGACATCCGGCTTGTTTTCAGCAAAAAGCCTATCCAAGCCGCTAATCGTGCGTGTCAGAATATCTGAAAGCGACTGGCCCGGCTGAAGGATGTCGAGATCGTGATCCGGAGTGATATCGAACAATTCGTTAACCTGGTCCAGCATTTCGCGGTGCTGCCCAGTCACGGTCACAACGCAGTGGAAGTGCTCGGACGCCTTTAGCGCAGCAACAATCGGCGCCATTTTGATGGCTTCCGGGCGAGTTCCGTAAATTGGCATGACGACTGGCAATGTTCCCCCAACGGGTACTAAGGAATTAGTGATTCAATCTGGACCTTATCTGATTCGCGGGTTTTTTGGGAATTTGGTGGCATAGGTCTCACAGATATTGCGGCAGCGTCAACGAAGAGGGGAGTCGCATTCTGGACTGAGGAAGACTGTCAGCAGTCCACCGGTTTCAATGACGAACCGCCGCAGCCACTGCCATGGTGAAAATTGTGGGCCTGTACCCACCATTTGCACTCCTGATGGTGTGCACTGGTTGAGCAGTCGCTCGGAGCGGGCCACGTGATATTTGGATGTCACTACGGTGATCGAAGACCACTTGTAGTCGGTTGCAATCAAACCAATGGCATCGGCCTCACCACGTGTATTTAGTGGATCAGGAGTGAAGCAAATGATGTCCGGGTAGATCTGCTCGTTGCCGTGTGTATCGCAGTAGTCATCGGCGCTGGCATTTCCAGGGGTGTTCGTATTCGACAGCACTAAGTAGGGCGCATCAAGTTCGGCGCGGAGCATCATGGCTTCTAGAAGCCGTTCCTTGCTCGCGCCGCCCAACATCACCACGGCATCAGTCTTTGTCAGCGGGGGAGTCTGCACGTTGTAAAAGAGTTGGAACGCCACAATCAACCACAGCATCAGAGCGGCCAGCACTGCCAATGCAATTTTGACGACAGTCCTGTGCAGTTGCGGCGGCTGTGGTTTGGTGGCGGGCATCGGCTTAGTCTAACGCGCAGTACTGGGCGTGGAGGCGAGGTGGAGCCTGATGGTCCCGACCATTCTGAGATACACCTGAGTGGCTGCTGGATATTTACTGGGTGGCGAATAGGCTAACAAGTGGACTAACCGCACCACAGAATTGATTGACTCATGCGCCTTCAACGCGCCCTTGCCCTCCTTGCCGTTGCTGCTTTGTCAATGTCGGCCTGCACATCGCCTGCGGACACCGACACTATTGGCCCCTCCGCCTCCACTGCTGCAACCACCGCGGCGCCCGCGGTGGAGGTTCCGGTCTCGGCGGTATTTGGCGAGCCCACCTCACTTGACCGGACCATGTATGGCGGTTCCTTCAACGGAGGCTGCGTCGTGGGCCCGGAGAAGACCATGGTGTGCACTGATTTGTCCGGCGAAGGCGGCAACTGGCTCAACTCCGTTATTGGGATCGATCAATTGCGCAATCCACCATCATTGGAAGCCCATCCGCCGGTGCCGCTGCCCGGGTTCCCCTTGGCCAAGGGCACTGACCGGCTGGACCGTGTGCTGGCCACTCCTCAGGGCTACCTGCTGGCCATTCGGAACAACACCGGCACGCCCAGCACGAAACTGACGCACGTCACCCCTACTGGCCAGGTGCTCTGGGAGCATATTGTCTCCGGCCCGCCGCTGCGAGACGTTGCCGTCACCGCTGAAGAGGTCCTGCTCAGCACCGAGGTTGGCATCTCATCCTTGGTTCTTGCAGATGGAAAACAAGGCTCCACGGCTGCTCCCGCGGGGACATTGCTGGCTGGCACTACACCGGGGCGTGACGGATTTTCCACGTTCTCACCCGGTACCGTCGGCCTGCCGAAAAGCGCCGGGGGAACCGTTCTGACCTTGGCTGATGTGCCCGCCGCTACGGAGTTCTCCTGCATTGGATCGAGCTTTCCGGCCGCCAATTGCAGCCAGATTGAGGAACTGTACGCAGACTCGGATTACCTGGTGGTAGCGAAAACCACCACGGAAGAGCGTTTGACAGAAACTTACGACGCAGCAGGAGTTCTCCTGTGGACCGCGACGGATCCTGTCACGACCGCCGCACGGCTTGGCGATACGATTGTGCTCGGCTATGCCGGATCGAACAAGGCCAAGGATGGCAGTGCCCGCATAGCCGTGGTGGTGGCGGAGTCCGGTAAGGAAATCGGCACTACCAAGACACTAGAGGGCGGCAGCTTTTACGTTGCCGGCGCCACCGCCGAGGGCGTCCTCTACGGAGTTGATGGCGATGGCATTCCTGGTGCCTACGACATCTCTTACGGCGTCATGCCCATCATGGTGGAAACCTCCAGAGAGTCAGCTCCCGTGACCGCGGACGCTTCCGAGTCCAGCACTCAAGATCCAGCAGGCGAGCCCACCAAAGACAGGACCGCTGGCTGGAAGGATCAAGTATCTGCCGCCGGAGCATTCACGTTCCAGACGCCCGCCACCTGGACGGTCCAGCAGGAGCCGGGTGGAATGGGGGACACCACTGTGGTGACGGATCCGGCGTCGGGCATCAAGATCAGCGTAGGCGAGGGGCTCACTGGATTCGGCGGAGCCTGCGCACCGGGGTATGCAGGCATCGACGAATCCATGACCGTACTGGCAGAACCGGTGCCCGGCATGCATCTGGCATCCACTCCCATTGGCGGCCGCACGCCCACCTTGGAGGTGGAGCAGGAAGGGATGGACTTCAACTATTCCATCACTATGACCGGCGCCCAGCCGCCGTGCGGGATGTACACGGACCTGTTCGAGTGGCCCGGGGTGGGGACGGTGCGCATCGGTGCGAATGTCAGCGTCATGGAGCTGGCTCAGACCGGTATGGCACCGTCGGACTACTTGGCATCGGAGCTGCACCGGAACCTAGCGCGTGTGCTGCTCTCCATGACGGCTGCGTCCTAGGGGTGCAACTGGCTGGGCGGGCTGCTGGTGTCTAGCGCGGCGATCGCCGGTAGTTTACTTGGCGGCCTTAGTCTGGGCAGCGTATTCTTCCTGCGTCAGATCCAGGGCCACGTTGACGTAGGAAGAATCGGTCATGGTTCCGGCGGCGGGATCCGTTGAACCCACTTTAGCGTCGGCCCAGGGGCTGCCCTCAATCCAGGTGGCGCCGGTCTTATCAACCAACTGGGCAAAGAAATCATCCTTGACCAAGGTCTCGTAAGCTTCTTGGTACGTCATGCCGACAACGTTAGGAACTGCGCGCTTCTCCTGTGTTGCTGCGGAGCTGGAGCTTGCAGATTCGCTGGGGCTCGATGTGCCTGCAGCGGAGCCACATCCGGCGAGGCTGGCAACCAGGATTGCAGCGACAGACAAGTGAACTAATTTCTTCATGGGCCTATTTTCATCGTCAATGTACAGGGCGGAGTTAATGCTCTGCTCTGTGATTATTTAGCGCCTCAAGCGTAGTTGTTCAGATGTTGGATACCTTGCTCGCAGTGGGTATTTATGGGGCAGATCACAGGGGCGGGTTGCTGGTTTCGGGATGGCTGGGGCCGGCTAGGGGATGGATACTGCATCACAAGTGATGCATGTCTGCAGATATGCGGTTTCCCACCCCAAAGCGACTATCTCTTCCCCTGTCTGCGCTCGATCTGAAAGAACTCGAACTGATTCGTGGTTCCGAACAGCACCGGAGTGCGTTGCCGGGCCGTGTGAGTGCAGAAGCCTCGGAAGCCGAGCTGGTGCACGCAATCTTTGAGGCTGGATTGATGCGCGTCCGTGAGTCCATTGAACTGGTGGGCTACGGTGAGCTGGCCAACGACGTGGAATACACCAGCTATCACGCCCAGCGCAGGGCCACGGCGGGCCGACGCCGAGGTGAATGATGGTGAAATTTTTGAGGGGCCAGATCTACGCGGCACTACTTCCCGGGATGGCTGAGGAGAAGTACTACGTTGTGGTCTCCAACAATGCACGCAACCGAAGTTTGGGAACAGTTCTGGTGGCTCGAATTACGACCAGTGACAAGCCCGAACTGGCCTCGATTGTGCTGGTACCTGCCGGTGAGCTCGTTAGTGGCAGTGTCCTGTGTGATGACATCGAAGACATGTGGGAGGGCGATGTGCGCAGGCTGCTGGGGGTCTTTTCTCCGGCCTCGATGCGAAAGGTAGATACTGGGCTCGCTGCGGCGTTGGGCCTCATCTAGGCTGCAACCCCTCGGGTGCGGTGCATCGCTCAGCGTGGTTGGAAGGCGTCCGTTGGGCTTGGTGAGCATGGCGGCGCAGGTGACTCTCCGACGTCGAACATTCCACGTTGAAATTTACCGATGTGAATCTTGACTGTCCGCATTCGGCAATATTCTGCCGATTGCGACGAAAGTCGGGCCAAATTTTGCCCCTATTCCCTAATTCGGCAATATCTTGCCGAAATAGCTAAAGTCAGGCATTATGGATAGAACACTTGGTTGATTCGGCAATATTTTGCCGATTGGAGGTGGTCGTATGGAGAGCGTAGCAACCGTAGCCGCAGTCATTCGCAGGGCGAGGAAAGAAGCAGGCCTCACGCAGGAGGACTTGGCGAACCTCGCCGAAACTTCACAGCGAACCATACGGGCTATTGAGACTGGGACGGGGAACCCCTCCCTCCGTGCGGTGGCTTCCGCAGCCAACGTCTTAGGGCTCCGCTTGGCAGTGGTGCCATGACCAGCGACTTGCAAAAGCTCAAATCTGTACGAGAGGCGGACGTCTACAAAAGTGGAGTGTTGGCTGGCGCTCTTTCGCGTAGGGGTGATGGAAGCGTCCGTTTTCAATATACGGACGACTACAGGGCTGCTGCGCAAAGGCCTGTGGCGTTCTCGCTACCGTTTTCAGTGCAATCGACTGAAACGAATAATGGCGCACTGCCGGCATTCTTCGCGGGACTTCTCCCCGAGGGTCACCGCCTGACGGTGCTGAAGAATGCGGCAAAAACTAGTTTTGATGATGAGCTGACGCTACTGCTTGCTGTTGGCTCCGACGTACCTGGAGATGTACGGGTGGTTCCCGCCGGCACACTGCCCGTTGAGCCTGAATCGCTGGCTGACACCTCTCATCCCGAGGAATTGGACTTTGCGGCATTGGCTAATTCCGTGGACTTGCATGGCCTTCCTGGTGTCCAGAACAAGGCAAGCGCATCCATGCTGACCACGCCGTTGGCAGTTCGGGGAATGCGATACCTCTTGAAGCTTGATCCCGCAGAGAATCCGCATCTTGTGCTCAATGAGTCTGCTCATTTGTCTGCGGCGAAAGCTCTGAAGGTCCAAGTCGTCAAGAGCCGCGTCATCCAGGATAAGCACAATCGTGACGGTCTTCTGGTGGAGCGCTTTGATCGGATTAGTAGAAGCAACGGCGGTTGGTATCGGCTCCCTCTGGAGGACGGTACTCAGGTCATGGGTCTATCTCCAGCGTCAAAGTACTCGGTCACGTCTGAGGAAGTCAGTGAAGCATTGGCGCGCCAGTGCTTCGCGCCTCTGGTAGCAAAGCGCAATATCTACCTCCAATTTGTTTTCGCATGGGTGACCGGAAACGGGGATCTTCATGCCAAAAACCTCTCAGTTCTGGGCGATCTGGACAATAAATTCCAGATGGCACCAATGTACGACCTTCCCTGCACGCTTCTTTATGGAGATGACACTCTGGCGCTCTCCATCGCCGGCAAGACTAAGAATCTTAAAGCACGGCATTGGGCGGCCTTTGCCGATGCGCTAGGACTGCCTTGGAAAGCAGCATCCGCCGCCAATCAGCGAGCCTTGGCTGCGGCCGCCTCCATTAATTTGGACGAACTGCCATTTAGCGGATCTCCGGTGCGGGGTACACAGCGAGAATTGAGATTCCGCCGCTCGGAGCTAACGATCTGAGCAAACCGACTGAGCAAGTATGGCCCCAGCTATTCAGCTTCCCCGTGACTTCGGTGAGGGTGGCGGCGCAGGTGACTCTCCGGCGTCGAACATTCCACGCGTCTTGGTTGTCTTGGATTACAGACTGACTACCGGGTAGAGGTCTAGGAAAGCAACGCTGGCCGGGCTTTGATGGGTCTATAGGATTTTCCCCGGGAGCTGACTGCCAGTGCCGGACTACCCGCAAAGGACTCATCATGGCAACGATGCATGACCCCACCCGCACTATCCGCGCAGCACGTGGCACCGAGCTTTCGGCCAAGTCGTGGCAGACAGAGGCGCCGCTGCGCATGCTCATGAACAACCTTGATCCCGAGGTGGCCGAGCGTCCTGAGGACCTAGTTGTCTACGGTGGCACCGGGCGTGCGGCCCGCTCATGGGAGGCCTACGACGCTATTGTGGCGACGCTGAAAACGCTTGAAGATGACGAGACTTTGCTAGTGCAGTCAGGCAAGCCCGTTGGGGTGTTCCGCACCAACGTGTGGGCGCCGCGTGTGCTGCTGGCAAACTCCAACCTGGTGGGGGACTGGGCTACGTGGCCTGAGTTCCGCAAACTCGAGGCTGAGGGGCTGATGATGTACGGCCAGATGACGGCCGGATCGTGGATTTACATTGGAACGCAGGGTATTTTGCAGGGCACGTTCGAGACGTTTGCTGCTGTCGCCGAGAAGCGTTTTGGTGGCTCTCTTGCGGGGACGCTGACCCTGACAGGCGGCTGCGGCGGCATGGGTGGTGCCCAGCCGCTGGCCGTGACGCTCAACGGCGGGACCTGCCTCATTGTTGACGTTTCTGCCGAGCGTTTGCAGCGCCGTGTGGGCAAGCGCTACCTCGATGAGCTGGCACCCTCCTTGGACGCTGCGCTTTCACGGGTACTTGAGGCGAAGGCTGCTGGTACTCCGCTGTCCGTGGGCGTTGTGGGGAACGCGGCAGAGGTGTTCCCGGAGATTCTGCGCCGGCATCAGGCTGGCGAATTCACCGTAGATATTGTCACCGACCAGACCAGTGCACACGATCCTCTCTCCTACCTGCCCACCGAATACTCCGTTGAGGAGTGGGCTGCGGAGTCTTCTGCCGATCCGGAAGGTTTCACCAAGAAGTCGCAGAACGCGATGGCCCGCCACGTTGCAGCCATGGTGGACTTCCAGGATGCCGGAGCCGAGGTTTTTGACTACGGCAACTCCATCCGCGACGAAGCTCGCAAGGGTGGCTATTCGAGGGCCTTCGAGTTCCCGGGCTTCGTGCCGGCGTATATTCGTCCCCTGTTCTGTGAAGGCCTTGGCCCGTTCCGTTGGGTTGCTCTCTCCGGTGATCCCGAGGACATCCGCGTCACCGACGAGGCTTTGAAGGAACTGTTCCCTGATAACGCTCATTTGCATCGCTGGCTTTCTGCAGCTGAAGAGCATGTTGAGTTTGAGGGCCTGCCGGCGCGTATTTGCTGGCTCGGTTATGGAGAGCGTGCCAAGGCTGGCGTGCTGTTCAACGAACTCGTTGCCTCGGGCCGGGTCTCGGCCCCGATTGTGATTGGCCGCGACCACCTGGATTCTGGATCGGTAGCTTCGCCGTACCGCGAAACTGAATCCATGAAGGATGGCTCCGACGCCATTGCCGACTGGCCGCTGCTGAACGCCATGCTCAACACCGCCTCCGGTGCCACGTGGGTTTCCATTCATCACGGCGGCGGCGTGGGTATTGGCCGTTCCATCCACGCTGGCCAGGTCTCGGTTGCTGATGGGTCTGCTTTGGCGGGGGAGAAGCTGGCCCGTTTGCTGACCAACGATCCCGGCATGGGCGTGATCCGCCACGTCGACGCTGGCTACGGGCGGGCCATTGAGGTGGCTGCCGAGCGCGGGGTCCGCATTCCTATGCAGGAGCAATAGGGCTCTGTCGCCGGGTCTTCGGTGAGCCGGGCGGGGTAGGGGAGTGTCCGGCGTCGTACTCCAGCCCGGCCGTGGATTTGGTGCCGGGGCGGAGCTAGTTCTTGTGGCGAGCTTGTTATATAATTGCTTATATAAGAATGATGTTACGAACGGAGATCCGCCATGGCCATTACCTCGGTTGATGTCGACAAGGCCAAGATCGCGGAGGCGCGGGCCATCTTGTCTGCTGGCAGTGCGCGAGAAACCATCGACAAATCATTGGAAATAGTGATTGCCCTCCACAACCAGCAAGCTGTCCTGGCGGAGATGAAGGTGAACCCGATGACGGATGAACATCGGGTGGCCGCCACCATCGACTATGCCGAACAAGGTTTGGAGGCGTAAATGCCGGTGGCTCCGTCGGCTCTTCCCTTGTATCTTATTGATGCCAGTGCTTGGTCCCACTACGGGTCAAGCATGTTGGTCACGGAACGCATCGATGAGATAGCTCGGGGTGGGCTAATCATGACCTGCCCGCCTGCCTCGCTGGAATACTGTTTCATGGCTAGGAATAAGGCAGAACATGACATCTTCCGGGCCCGCATGTCCCGCTTCAAGCAGGCTGAGCGGCACCCCGAAACCGCAGACGTGCTGAGTGTCCAGTCTGCACTTTGGGGATGTGGATTAGCCGGGGCTGCGGGGTCCATGGACACACTGATTGCTGCATACGCACTCCTAAACAACGCCGTAGTGGTGAGCTGCGACAAAGACTTTGGTTATCTCTCAACGGCGCTTGATGGGCGGCTTCTGCAAATACGTCTCAAGCCCTGAGGCTAAAGTCTGTCCGCTGGGGATGCTTTGCCGCCTTGCTGCTTTGCTGCCTGACTGGGCGCGGCGTAAGGCGAGCCGGCAGCGCGAGGAGGTGTCCGGCGTCGTACTCTAACGGCTCCAGTTGTAGGGAGTTGTGGTGGAGACTTTGATGAGGCCAGCCCGTTCAAGAATGGGACGGGAAAACTCGGTGGAGTCGCTGTGGACTAGGGATTTGCCCATGGCGAGGGCGGAGCGGGCACGGGCGGCGGTCAGAGCGCGGTAGATGCCGCGGCCGCGGTAGGCCTCGAGGGTGGCTCCGCCCCAGATTCCGGCGAAATCTGTGCCCGGGACGGGCTCGAGCCGGCCGCAGCTGACGATCCTGCCGTCGGCCTCGGCGACCCAGAGCTCCATGCCGTCGTTTGTGGCTAAGCGTGCGAGCAGGGAATCGGCCATGCGAGTGCTGACGGGGTCGCCGAAGGCCTCATCAGCCATGGCACTCATGGCCCAGACATCGCCTTCGGTGCTCACTTTCCGCAGCGTCACGCCTTCGGGTTGCTGGGGGACGTTCTGAGTTAGGCCCTCAAGTGGACCAATCATGATCGATTCCTGGTCCTCAGGTACGAAACCGTGGGTGATCAGTGCTTCATGCAGGCCGGGGGCGTTGTCATGGCCGCGGGTCTTCCACTCAATCTGTTCGATTTCAGGATCGGCGAGGTAGTGGTTTAAAGCTCCGGCTACCAAGGTGGGCATGTCCGCTGCCTCGACTCCATCCAGGTCTTGGTACGTGATGAAGCCGCGGCCTCCGGCAAACGTCACCAGCCGCAACGGGCCCTGCTTGGTGACGTCTATGGCGCTGGGTGTTTCGGCGTCGGTGCGGAGCTGCTGATCGTAGGCCTGAAGGTACTTCTCTTGGATTGTCATTAGTACTAGTTTCGCAGGCCGCGGGACCGTACTGTTGCGCTACTGGATTGGATCCACTGGCTCCCGGCTATTTGCTGTTTCTCTGGCTTGGGCTCCTCATGCGCTGGTGTTCGCCAAGGCTGTCTTGAGGTGATGGCGTAGTCGACGCCCAAAATTACCTGCCAATTTTCCCAAAGATTGTTGAACAACCTATTGCCTAGATTGTTCAACAACCTGTAGTGTACTTTTCATCGCTCCTCGTTGTGACTACAGTCACCCGCACCCCCGACGGATGGAAACATGGCAACTCCTACTGCAAAACCGAAGCTCAGCGCTTCCGCAAGACGTACAGCAATGCTCGGCGCCATGTTCCTCATGGCCACCAGCGCTATTGGCCCTGGGTTTATTACTCAGACCACGGAATTCACAGTCCAGATCGGCGCCGCATTCGCCTTCGCAATTGTGGTGTCCATCTTGGTGGACATCGCCGTTCAGCTCAATGTCTGGCGCATCATTGGTGTTTCCGGAATGCGCGCCCAGGAATTGGCCAACAAGGTCTTGCCAGGAGCCGGCTGGGCGCTTGCCGCACTGGTCTTCGTCGGCGGCATGGTCTTCAATATCGGTAACATCGCCGGCACTGGTCTGGGCATGAACGCCATGATGGGCTTGGATCCTAAAATCGGCGGGCTCATTTCCGCTGTAGTCGCTATCCTCATTTTCCTCTCCAAGCGGGCAGGAATGGCACTGGATAAGATCGTGGTGATGCTCGGCGCGATCATGATTCTGCTGATGCTTTACGTGGCCATCGTTGCGGCCCCGCCCGTAGGCGAAGCACTGAAGAACGTTGTGGCACCGGATAACATCAATTTCCTCATCATCACCACATTGATCGGTGGCACCGTGGGCGGCTACATCACCTACGCCGGCGCTCACCGCATGGTCGATGCAGGCGCAGGTGGCGTGGAGAACGTCAAAGGTATTACGCGGATATCAATCTTGAGCATTATCGTCACCGGCATCATGCGTGTGCTGCTTTTCTTGGCCATCCTCGGCGTCGTTGCCGGTGGCGTGGCGCTGACCAGCGACAACAAGGCTGCAGAGGCCTTTGGTTACGCGGCCGGTGAAATCGGCACCCGTGCCTTCGGTGTGATCCTCTGGGCCGCTGCCCTAACATCGGTCATTGGTGCCGCATACACCTCGGTTTCATTCATCACCAAGTCCAGTACACCTGAGCGAACCCGTAACCTCATTACTGTCGCCTTCATTGCCGTCTGCTCGGTCATCTACCTCTTCCTGGGTCAGGCTCCGCAGACACTGCTGATCTTCGCGGGTGCCTTCAACGGTCTGATACTGCCCTTCGGTTTCGCGATCCTGCTCTGGGTTGCCTGGCGCCGCCGGGACCTCTTGCAGGGTTACGCCTACCCGAAGTGGCTGCTGGTCATCGGTGTGGTCACGTGGCTGTTGACCCTCTTCCTGGGCTGGAACTCGCTGGCCGGCCTGGCCAAACTCTGGGTCTAGGTAGCTGCGTTTCCCCGTTTCCCCTCCGGCCCGCATCTCTTTGGAACTTTTGATTTGGAACCCTTGAAAGGAATCCTCACGTCATGACCGCGATTCAACGAAACGCCTCGCTACCGGATGATCGGGCCGAACTGTCTCCTGCCCAGGCCCGCGAACTCTTTCGCAATGGCCTAGTAGGACCCACGGCAGGGTTCTCCCGGGGCTACGCGCAAGCAAATCTGATCATCGTGCCCAAGGACCAGGCCTTCGACGTGCTGCTCTTTGCTCAACGCAACCCGAAATCTTGCCCTATCTTGGGTGTGCTTGACGCGGGGGAGACCAGCGGAGAGCTGCTGGCTGGAGGGGATATCCGCACAGATGTCTCGCAATACTACGTCTACGAGAACGGCATCAAGATTGCCGAACCCACAGACCTGAGCCAGTACTGGCGTGATGACTTGGTGACGTTCATAGTGGGCTGTTCATTCACGTTTGAGACGGCGCTGATGGAGGGTGGAATCTCCATCGCCCACATCGAGCAGGGTGTGAACGTGCCGATGTTCAAATCCAACATTCGCAGCGCCTCGGCTGGCACCATGTCTGGACCCATGGTGGTCTCGATGCGCCCTATCCCCGCATCTCAAGTGGCCGACGCCGTTCGCATCACCTCACGCTATCCTGCCGTCCACGGGGCGCCGGTGCACATCGGCAACCCCGAGGAGTTGGGCATCACGGATCTTTCCAAGCCCGACTTCGGTGACGCGGTAGAGATTCCGTCTGGGCATATTCCGGTGTTTTGGGCCTGTGGCGTCACGCCTCAGGCTGCGGTGATGGAATCGCGCCCGGCGCTGGCTATTGGCCACGCTCCGGGACACATGCTCATCACTGATGCTAGGGACAGCGCCTATCTGGTGCCATAGCTGTTTTTGATCATGGGACTCTTCCCCGTAACGACCTGCGGCGACAGCCAGAAGATCCACATATAGAAATTGTTGAACAATGTGCCTTTTTGAGGCATCCTTAGTACAAGCTACTTCAAGAGACCGGGGTCACAAATGCCTTCTATAGACCTAAATTCCGATGTCGGAGAATCCTTCGGCAATTGGACCATGGGCGATGACGCAGCAATATTTGCATCTGTTTCCTCTGCAAATGTTGCCTGCGGCTTCCATGCTGGCGATCCCAGTGTCATTGCCCAAACCTGCCGCGACGCGGTCGCAGCAGGTGTCACGATCGGCGCACACGTGGGCTACCGGGACCTCGCCGGCTTCGGCCGCCGCTTCCTGGATTGTTCCCCCACTGAGCTCGCCGACGACGTGCTCTACCAGCTCGGCGCCCTCGAGGCCTTGGCGCGGGCTGCGGGAGCGGGCATCAAATACGTCAAACCACACGGGGCCCTCTACAACACGATCGTGCATCATGAAGCCCACGCTCAGGCCGTGGTGGATGCCATCCGCGCCTTCGGGTCCGAGCTTCCGGTGCTGTTGTTGCCCGGCTCGGTAGCGCTCACCAAGGCTGCGGCCGCCGGGCTGCGTCCGGTTGCCGAGGCCTTCGCTGACAGAAACTACAACCCCGATGGAACCCTTGTCTCACGCCGTGAAGCCAACGCGGTACTTCATGATCCTGCGCAGGTCACAGCGAACATGCTCCGACTGGCCACCGAGTCAACCATCGTGGCCATTGATGGCACTGTGATTGAGATGAATGCAGAGAGTATCTGCGTTCATGGAGACACCGCAGGGGCTGTGGCCATGGCTGCCGCTGTCCGAACAGGCTTGGAAGACGCGGGCGTCAGCATCAAGAGCTTCGTATGAGCATCCTAGCCACGCGGTTTGCAGGTTCCAGGGCGGTGCTCGTGGAGCTCTCAGATCTCGACTCGGTGCTGGCCTTGGCCGCGTTGCTGAGCGCTAACCCGTTGCCGGGCCAGATCGACGTGCTGGCCGCGGCAAGCACCCTGTTCATCAAGGCAGATTCCGCTGTGAACGCAGAAAAGATTGCTACCGCAGTGTTGGCTCTGGAACTAGGTACCGCCTCAGTCAACACTGGGTCACTCGTTGAAATACCTGTGCACTACGACGGCGAAGACCTTGCCGAGGTTTCATCATTGACCGGACTGAGCCTCGAAGCTGTCGTCAACGCGCATTCGCAACAAATCTGGCGGGCGGTCTTCGGTGGGTTCGCGCCGGGTTTCGCTTACCTCCGGGGTGAGAACCAGCTGCTCAACGTCCCACGCCGTTCCACCCCACGCAAGGTTGTCCCCTCCGGGGCCGTTGCTCTAGCCGGGGATTCTTCGGCTGTATACCCGCGTCAATCGCCCGGTGGCTGGCAGCTGATCGGCCATACCGATTCTGTGCTTTGGGATCTTGACCGTGACAAGCCAGCATTGATTCACCCTCAGGACCGTGTGCAGTTCGTCCCGAGCCGGGTGTCACTTCGTCTCTCTTCGGCTCCTGCTCTCACCCCCGTAGCAGCGGTCCCGGCCGGAACCACGCTGTTAGAAATCTTGGATCCGGGACCGCAATCGCTCATCCAGGACCTCGGCCGTCCTGGCCTGGGGGATCTGGGCGTCTCCGCCTCAGGAGCCGCGGATACCCGCTCCTTCGCTCAAGCCAACCGGCTGGTGGGCAATAGCCCTCAATGCGCGGTCATTGAGAACCTCATGGGATCTCTGAGCTTGAAGGCCCACGGCGATGTGGTCCTGGCGGTTTCGGGGGCCAGTGCAACCATCACCGTTGATCCTGTAGAGGGGGACGACTTTCACGGCGCACGTGAACCTTCCATGGATGCACCGTTCGCTCTACTGGCGGGCGAAACGCTCAAGCTCACTCCTGCTGGCAACGGACTGCGAAGCTATCTTGCCGTCCGCGGTGGTATCGATGTGCCACAGGTGCTTGGCTCGCGCTCCACCGATTCGATGTCTGGCATTGGCCCAGCGTCGCTGGCACGCGGCACCATGCTTGCCGTGGGAGTCATCCATGGCGCCCACGTGGTTGGCAATCCGGAACCCTCACCGCTTCCACGGCCCGATGCCGAGGGTGTCTACAGGTTACGGATCAGCCCCGGTCCGCGTGATGATTGGTTTGACGCTGCGGGGCTCGCTCGGTTGACAGGTCAAATCTGGACGGTCTCGGCAGAATCCAACCGCGTCGGTATCAGGTTGGCGCTCGGGAATGGCGCCACACCATTGGAACGAACCCGTACCGGCGAACTGGCCTCCGAAGGTGTTGCTGCCGGCGCCCTCCAAGTCCCGCCGTCGGGGCTGCCGGTACTCTTTTTGGCCGATCACCCAGTAACCGGCGGATATCCCGTCATTGCCGGTGTTATTGCCGAGGACCTGCCCGCGGCTGCACAGCTGCCGCCCGGTGCCGCTATTCGTTTTGTTTTGACAGATCCGCTCGTCCCCGTCCAGATCCTCCCCGCAGAAGGAATTCACTCATGAAAAAAGTCTTGATCGCCAACCGCGGGGAAATCGCCGTCCGCATTGCCCGCGCCTGCGCCGATGCGTCACTGGTTTCGGTGGCCATCTACGCAGATCCCGACGCCGATGCGCTGCACGTGCGCCGGGCCGATGAAGCCTACGCCTTAAACGGTTCCACGGGCGCAGATACCTATCTGAACATCCCCAAAATCCTTGACATCGCAGCACGCTCCGATGCTGACGCGGTGCACCCCGGGTACGGGTTTCTCTCCGAAAATGCCGACTTCGCGCAGGCCATCATCGACGCCGGGCTGAGCTGGATCGGCCCCACTCCTGCGTCCATACGGTTGCTGGGCAACAAGGTCACAGCCCGTGAAATTGCAGTTCGCGCCGGAGCCCCGTTGGTCCCGGGTACCGAAGGTCACGTGGCATCGGGTGCAGAAGTCCGCGCCTTCGCCGAAGAATTCGGCATGCCGGTTGCTATCAAGGCCGCCTTCGGTGGCGGCGGACGCGGAATCAAGGTGGTGCGTAACCTCGAAGAAATCGACAGCTCCTTTGAATCGGCTGTCCGTGAGGCCACGGCTGCGTTTGGCCGCGGCGAATGCTTCGTTGAACGTTTTCTTGATAAGCCGCGTCATGTTGAAGCTCAAGTATTGGCAGACACGCACGGCAATGTGGTGGTGGTGGGCACCCGTGATTGCTCACTGCAGCGCCGCAACCAAAAGTTGGTCGAGGAGGCCCCGGCCCCGTTCCTGAGCGATGAACAGCGCGCCTCCATCCACTCTTCGGCCAAGGCCATCTGCCGCGAGGCCGGTTACCACGGCGCAGGAACGGTGGAATATTTGGTGGCGCCCGATGGGTTGATCTCCTTCTTGGAGGTCAACACCCGGTTGCAGGTTGAGCACCCGATCACCGAGGAGACCACTGGAGTGGATCTGGTGGCAGAGCAATTCCGTATTGCTGCGGGGCTACCGCTTTCCTTCACCGAAGACCCTACCCCGGTGGGGCACGCCTTCGAGTTCCGTATCAACGCCGAGGACCCAGCCCGTGGCTTCTTGCCCGGCCCGGGGCGCATTACTAGCTTCGAGGCGCCCACCGGTTCAGGTATCCGCGTGGACTCCGGAGTGCGGACCGGATCGGTGATCCCGTCATACTATGACTCCCTGATGGCTAAGCTGATCGTCACCGGTGCCACCCGCGCCCAGGCGCTGCGCCGGGCCAAAGTGGCTCTGGATGAAATGGTCATCACCGGTGTCCCCAGCGTGTTGCCGTTCCACCGTGCCGTGGTGGTCAATGCGGACTTCGCTAACGAAGAGCGCTATGGGGTTTACACCACATGGATCGAAACAGAGTTTGCCCAAGAGCTGGCCTCCAGCCCGGAAATTGCCGCTGCCCAACCGGGCGCTGAACGCGAAACCCTCACCATTGAGATCGATGGCAAGGCCATGAATGTTGGTCTGCCGGCCTCGCTGGTACATTCGATCCGCCATGGCGGAGCTGGCATGTCCTTGGATGCTGCCGAAAATACTGCAGGGGCCATATCCGATGACACGTTGAGCGCGCCAATGAATGGGAACCTGATCAAGTGGGTCATCGAGGACGGTGCGGTGGTGGCCGAGGGCGATACCGTGGCCGTTCTGGAAGCCATGAAAATGGAAACAAATATTGCAGCTCATAAGGCCGGGACCTTTACCTGCGGTGGCCAGGCGCCGGGTGTTGCAATTTCCCGTGGAGACATTCTCGGAACTATCGCTTAGAGCTTGCTGGTGCGCGGTTGGGGACGGGGTTGGATTAGATTGGATGGATGCCAGTGAACGCGTTACTTTCATCCCTGCCCCTCGCGGAGGGCTCCACCCACGCGCACACAGGCGCTTGGGTGACCAGCGTGATCCGCGCCCGGATCGCAGAGGGGCAGTTACTTCCAGGTGCCAAACTTTCGGAGCTGGCTCTCTCCGAAGCGTTGGGGGTGTCGCGTAATACGTTGCGTGAGGCTTTCACCGTGCTTGCTCATGAGCTGATAGTCACCCGTATTCCCAATCGCGGTGTCTTTGTGGCCTCCCCTGACGCTGACAGCGTGAAGGAAATCTACGCGGTTCGGCGCATGATTGAGCCAGCTGCGGTTCTCTGGGGTCAACAGCTAAATGTTCAGGCGTTGGCGGAGATCGTGGTTGGTGCTCGGACCGCCCGGGCAGCGGGCGACACTGCGGCCATGGCCGATGCAAACCAGGGTTTTCATGAGGAGCTGGTGCGGGCCACCGGCAGCGAACACCTTCAGGAATTGATGACGCGCGTGTTGGCCCAAATGCGTCTGGTCTTTCATGCCATGAGCGATGCGCCTGATTTCCATTCGCACTACGTGGAGCTCAATGGCTCACTCGTGACGCTTTTGGAAGAGGATAAGCGCGAGGAGGCAGCACAAGCGCTGCGTTCATATCTGGACCGGGCCGAGGCTGAACTGCTGGAGCATTTGGAGCAGGAGAACTAAGTTCTGTCGGGTGCGTTTACTGCACTCATCCGGTGATAGCTCTCAACGCGGACTCCGCCCGGAGGTGTGATCGAATGACGGTCCCAGTCCAGCAGCAGCTCGGTCTAGTGCTCTGTGGCTTTGGGCCAGGGCTGAATGACCCGATCGAAAAAAGTGTCTACCCCAGTGTGCAATGAATCGGCCACATCCTGTCCGCCGGAGAAAAGACAATCGCTGCGGAACCATTGCCAGTTTTCAGCAGTTAAAGGCCGCAGCAGCCACGGTACCAGCGGTTGGCATGCCGGCTTCCCTAGTGCTAGCTGATGGTCTTGTAGAGACCCTGTACTGTCGCTAGGTTGTCGCATCAAAAGTGGAACATGGAATTGAATCAGGTGAGCGCATCTTGATTCAATCGGGGTGACTACTGACTTTGTTTGCCACGACCAGAAGGAGCAGGGCAATGCGCACAAGTGAGAGAATCCGGCACTATCGCGCGAATGCCGGACTAACGCAGCGTGCTCTGGAGGAACTGACGGAAATCTCGCAGTCCACCATAAACCGCATCGAATCTGGACTACGACCGTTGAAGCCTTACGAGCTGACGGCGATTGTACAGGCACTGGGCTGCCCCGAGTCGAGCCTCGTGGAGCGTCATGAAGTTCGGGATCGCATCCTGTGGGCGGCACGGACAAATAGCGGCGGAGAGCCGGATCCCGGCCCCGTGAAGGACTTCCTTTTCTATTTGCTTGAGATGGACACTTTTGTGAAGGAAGCCCTGCAACCGAGTAAGCCTTCCTGAGGGGAAATACTGTGGAGAACGAAGCGACCGCGGCCCGAGCGGCGGCTACATTCCGGAAAATGTAGGGGCTCGGTGATGCGCCCATTAGCGATCTCAATGACCTGCTTGAAAGCTATGTTGGCATCGATGTGGCACTTGTTCCCACGGAGCCGGGACTAGAAGGAATGATTGTGCACGATCCACACGCTGGTCAGCGCATCATTTCAGCAGCCTGCAGCCAGTCTCCTGAACGGCAGCGAGCAACCCTAGCCCATGAGCTCGGGCACATTGAGTTAGGGGACTACGCCGAAGCAGGGTTGATCCAGTGCCAGTCGAGAACTCCCCAGGAGATTCGTGCCGACTCCTTTGCTAGGCATCTTTTGGTCCCTAGCAAGGGCCTGGAATCCTACCTTGAGGGCCTAAAACTGATCAAGGGTGCGCTCACTGACGCCGACATTTCAAGGACTGTTAGGTACTTTGCGGTATCGCCTGCCCTGCTGCTGATCCAATTGGAACGAACCGGTTGGCTGGCTCCCGGACAAAAAGAGGCTTGGCAGACCCTGACGGTGCCCCTGTCAGCCGCACGCTACGGTTGGTCCGACGAGCACCGTGCCTCCCGAGCGAAATCAGCAACGCAACAGCCACCCATGCGCATCGTTGCTCAGGCCGTCAGGGCCTACGAAAACAATCTTGTGGGCCCAATGCGTGCAGCGGAACTTCATCAAGAACAAGTCAGAGCTCAAGAGGCTCTACGGCTATGTATGCACGCAGGATGACGGACTACTGCCATTTAGCCGGACAGACTTGGTGGAAGAATTCACCTCCCCAGACACGTAATGCCTCTGGCCCACGCACCCGGGCCAGCAATGTCCTACCCCTCGGCTACGGTTAAAGCATGAACCTGACCGTGGACCAACTCTCCGAATCCGAGCTTCTGGCCCGCATTTTCCCGCGGCTGCACGCCGGTACCACCGCGCTGCTAGGGCCCGGGGACGATTCCGCCATCATCGCCGCCCCCGACGGACGCACCGTCATCTCCATCGACACCCAAGTCCAAGACAAGGACTTCCGCCTCCGCTGGCCCAACGGCAGCATCTCCACAGGCTTCGACGTCGGCTGGAAAGCCGCCGCGCAGAACCTCAGCGACATCAATGCCATGGGTGCCGTTGCCACCGCCCTGGTTGTCAGCCTCACCCTCCCGCGGACGACGCCGGTCACCTGGGTTGAGGACTTTGCCAACGGTTTGAGTGCAGCCATAGTAGCGCTCGGCGCCCCTCAATGTTCAGTAGCGGGAGGGGATCTTTCCGGTGGTAGCGAACTGGTGGTTACCGTTGCTGTCACCGGATCATTGGAGGGGCTAGATCCCGTGCTGCGCAGTGGCGCCCAGGTAGGTGACCAAGTTGCCGTTTGCGGAAATATCGGAGTCTCCGCTGCCGGCTGGGCCTTGTATGAGAGCACCATTGCCGCCTCCAGCTTCACCCCGGCGATGGCTCACGCCGCGGCACTCTTTGCCCGCCCACTCCCGCCGCTTGCCGCAGGTCCTGCGGCCGCGCGCGCCGGGGCAACATCCATGATGGACATCTCCGATGGCCTGCTGCGAGATGCCACCCGGATCGCCACGGCGAGTTCAATCAGTGTGGATCTGGACTCCAGCGCGCTCGCCGTCATGGCACACAAACTGGAGGAAATCGCCGTCGTTCTTGGGGAAAATCCGCTCCAGTGGGTCCTGACGGGCGGAGAAGATCACGGACTGTTATCCACATTCCCGGCAGGCCGCACACTCCCGGAAGGGTTCATTGGGATAGGCTCCATAGTGTCCATGGAATCGGCCCGCGCGGCCGTGACCATTGACGGACAGAATTTTGAAGGCGTCGTTTCAGGCGCCCTGGGATGGGATCATTTTGCAGTCTAAGATCACCACAACTGCACCCGTAGTCCGCCGCTGGCTGGCCATGGCCGAACAAACGTTGGCCAACCACAGCGACAGACTCAACGCCATCAACATCTACCCGGTGGCGGATGCCGATACGGGCACCAACTTGTACTTGACGGTCCGTGCGGCCGCGCAGGAAGTGGCGGACCTGGAGCCGTCGGACGTTGGCGTCACCCTCGCTACCGCCGGTCGCGCCGCGATGGAACAGGCCAGGGGCAACTCCGGCACTCTTTTCGCCGTCTCGTTGGCCGCCATGGCTGAACCACTACTTGGCGCCCAGCGTCTGAGCGGACTCTTGCTGGTCACAGCGTTGCACCGCGCCCAGTTGCGGGCTTGGAGTGCGTTGAGCGAACCCATGCCCGGCACCATGCTTTCCGTGCTGGAAGCCGCAGCCCGGGGTGCGGCCGCTGTGGAAGCCACCCACAGCGGTGATGAATCCAACCAGGCTTTGGCGGAAACCATCGAGGGTGCCGTCAGTGCCGCCCGAGAGGCCGTGGTGCTGACCGAATCGCAGTTGGGAGTCCTTACCGATGCTCATGTGGTGGATGCCGGCGGCGTCGGCCTGTTGCTCATCTTGGACTGCTTGCGCTCGGTCATTATCGGCGAACCGTTACAGGAAGATTTGCTGGATGGCTTGTCCGGCTACAAGGTTCAGGACCCCAATATTGCCCTGACCATGCCGGAGCAAGAAGGTGTTGAGGTCATGTGCACCATCTCCTTGACACCCTTGGCCGCCGCAGGGTTGCGTCTGGAACTGGACAGCATGGGTGACTCGGTCATCATGAGTGCGGTGTCCGAGCAGGCGGATCCCACCGGCGCCTACCCGTGGCGGCTGCATGTTCATGTGCCGTCGGCCCTCGTTGCTCTCGAAGCTATCCATGCTGTGGGTGATCCCAGCAACGTGAGCATTTCAGCGCTGTCCGCCACGTCAGTGCAGGACACCCATGAGCTCCTCTGATCCCGGCCCTCGATTCCCCAACCCGGCGCAAGGGTATTCAGACCTTGCGATGAAAATCTCAGCTCTGCTGGGCACACACACAGCCGATGCGGTGGAAAGAAACCTAGGCCTCACTACTGCCGGGCAAATGCTGCACCAGTTCCCGCGCCGGTACCTCGAGCGCGGTGACCTGACCGATCTGAACCAATTGGAACTCGGTGAGGATGCCACCATTTTGGCGCGAGTGGTTTCCCAGCACACCCGCTTTATGCAAAAGCGCAAGGGCACCATCACCGACATTGTCATCACTGATAACTCCGGGCGCCCGTCCGATCTCGGCATCAGCTTTTTCAACGGCTGGACGGCCAAGAAAGAACTTGAAGAAGGCGTGTTGGCGCTCTTCTCCGGCAAAGTGGGGGAGTATGGCCGCCGCCAGGTGCTGACCAACCCCGGCTATGTCCTGCTCCCGGATGACGAGCTAGCCGAGCACGAGGCAGAGTTGCAGGCTGCCAGGCCCATCCCGGTGTATCCGGCCACGTTGAAGTTTCCCAGCTGGAAAACAGCGGATATTATCCAGGCTCTGCTGCCTGCGCTGGATCTGAATAAAGTGCCTGATCCCATCCCCAAACATATTGCGGCCCGTGAGCGGCTCATGCCGTTGCCGGAGGCCTATCAAGAGATCCATGGTCCGACCGATATGGAATCCTGGCCCCGTGCCCGCAAACGCTTCCGCTATCAAGAGGCTTTGGCGTTGCAGACTGCCTTGGCACAGCGGCGTCTAGCTGTCATGAAGCAGGACGCCACCGGACGGCACCCAGTCCAAGGCGGGCTGCTGGACGCCTTCGATGCCAAACTGCCCTACACACTCACCGCTGGCCAGCAAGAGATTGGCGCGTTGATTGCTTCCGAGGTTGCACAAGGCCACCCCATGCACCGGCTCCTGCAGGGTGAAGTGGGTTCCGGTAAGACGGTGATCGCCCTGCGTGCCATGCTCCAAGTGATCGACGCCGGTGGGCAAGCAGCATTCTTGGCTCCCACCGAAGTGCTGGCCGCCCAACATCTTCGCTCCATTTCCGCCCTGTTGGGTTCACTAGGTGAGGGTTCCTTGCTGGGTGGCGCCGCCGCCACTCAAGTGACCCTGCTGACCGGATCCATGCCCATGGCGGCCAAGAAGAAGGCGCTGCTGGCAGCCGCTTCCGGTGAAGCCGGCATTGTTATTGGCACACATGCGCTTTTATCCGATAATGTGCAGTTCGCCGATCTAGGACTCATCGTGGTTGATGAGCAGCACCGCTTCGGAGTAGAGCAGCGCGATGTTTTGCGGGCCAAAGCGCACAAGCCCCCGCACCTGCTGGTTATGACAGCCACGCCCATTCCACGCACTGTGGCCATGACCGTCTTTGGTGATCTTGAGGTTTCCGAGTTGACGGAGTTGCCGGCTGGGCGCACTCCCATCCTCACCTATGTTGCTCCCTTGACGGAGCACCCTAGTTGGGAATCTCGTGTGTGGGCCCGCACTCGTGAAGAGGTTGATTCCGGCCACCAGGTGTATGTGGTCTGCCCCAAGATCGGCGATGCTCCCGACGCCGAGGACGTTCCTGCCGACAAGGCTGATGCCCGCCCCATGACTGGAGTGTTGGAGATCGTGGAGTACCTGCGCACGGTTCCGGCCTTGGCCGGGTTGCGCCTTGAAATGCTGCACGGGCGGATGGATTCAGCCGCTAAGCAAGCCACCATGGCGGGATTTACCGCAGGTGAGATTGATGTTCTGGTGGCCACCACGGTGATCGAAGTAGGTGTGGATGTGCACAATGCCACGCTCATGGTGATCGTGGATGCCGACCGCTTTGGCATGTCACAACTGCACCAGCTCCGAGGCCGTATTGGGCGTGGCGGGCACCCCGGAACCTGCTTGTTGGTAACTTCTTTGGAACGCGATCACCCTAGCCGAAAACGGCTCGATGCCGTGGCTGCCACCATTGACGGTTTTGTGTTGGCCAAGCAGGATTTGGAAATGCGCCGAGAAGGCGACATCCTAGGTGCTCGGCAATCAGGCGGCGTCAGTGGTTTGCGGATGCTGAGTGCTGTGAAGGATGAAGAATTGATTGGCAGGGCTAGGCAGGACGCCATCAAAATTGTTGAGCTGGATCCTGAACTGGAATTCCACCCGGCCCTGAAGCTGGAAATTGAAATGTACTTGACCGAACAGAATGAGGCTTTCCTTGAGCGTGGCTAAGAATTCCGTGACTTTGACTAGCGTGGCCTTGACTGGCGTGGCAGATGGGGCGCAGGCATGACCCGCATTGTTGCCGGGGCAGCTGGCGGTAGCACCCTGGTTTCAGTTCCCGGAGAGGGCACCCGACCCACCACCGACCGAGTCAAAGAGGCACTGTTTTCTCGGCTGGAATCCATGAACATGCTCGCCGATACGCGTGTTCTGGACCTGTATGCAGGGTCAGGATCGTTAGGTGTTGAAAGCGCCAGCCGAGGAGCAAAGTACGTAGAATTGGTTGAGTTCAACGACAAAGCCGCGGCCGTCTGCCAGCGCAATGCCGAACTGGTCAACAAGGTCCTTGGCTCCAAAGTCGTCAAGGTTCAGCGCTCCAAAGTGGAGTCTTTCCTGGCACGGACTGCAGAAGCCGGCGTCGAACAGTGGGACCTGGTCTTCATGGATCCGCCGTACCCGCTGACCGAGGCAGAACTTTCACTGGTGCTGGAATTGTTGGCGCCCCAGCTGAGTTCCTTCGCCGTGGTCATTGTGGAGCGTTCAGCACGCACGCCCGAGCCCACGTGGCCGGCCGGCCTGACCGGATTGACACATAAAAAATATGGTGAGACCCGCCTCTGGTTCGCCGAGCCCGTTGGCCAGGATTAACCCACCCACACACATAAACGCTATCGCATCAAATGTGCTGTTTTCCCAATCGCTAGCGCATCAAATGTAAGGGACCTGAGTCGTGGAGCAACTGCGCATTGGCATCATCGGAGCTGGTGGCATTGCCGGCGTTCACATTGCCGGTTGGCAGCAATTGGGGGCGCAGGTGAGCGTTTACTCGCGCTCCGGGGCTGCCCACTTGGTGCGCAAATTTGGTGTTTATCAAGCCGATTCTTTGGACGAGCTGCTGGGAGAGTGCGATCTGGTCAGCATCCTCACGCCCACTACCACGCACCACGCGTACGCCATGGCTGCCATTGCTGCGGGCAAGGACGTGATCTGTGAGAAGCCGCTGGCTGAAACCGTCACCCGGGCTGCCGAGATCGTCAATGCCGCCAAAGCCGCCGGGGTGCAAGTCTTCCCAGCCCATGTGGTGCGCTTTTTCCCCGAGTATGTTCAAGCCAAGCAGCAGCTCGAGCAGGGTTTACTGGGAGCCGCGAAAGTGTTGCGGCTCAGCCGTGCCAGTGCGGCGCCGGCGGCGGGCTCCTGGTTTTTCAATGAGGAACTGGCTGGCGGCATCATCAGGGACCAGATGATCCACGATCTCGACCAGGCGCGTTGGCTGGCCGGGGAAGTGATCCACGTTGAGGCTCTGCAGGACCCTCCCACAGTCAACGGCGTAGTTCCGCGGCCCGTCGCGGCGAAGGTGTTTTTGACCCACGAGAGCGGTGCCGTCAGCTTCCTGCAAGGGGAGTGGGGACCGGACAGCATGCCGTTCCACACCTCGATCACAGTGGAGGGCGCGGACGGAACCTTTAGTTTTGCGCTTCCCGCAGCGGGTGATGACGCGGCTGAGGGCGGTCAGCTACCGGCGCAGTCACCGGCTGATAGCCCCTACACATTGCAGATCGCGGAGTTCGCTGCGGCGCTCTCTGACGCAGTGCCGTCTCGAGTCAGCCCGTTGGACGGCGTTATGGCGGTTGCGCTGGCGGAGGCAGCTTACGCTTCAATCGCCTCGGGCGGACCGGTGGAATTCTCAGCGGCTGAGGTGGCTGGACTGCTAGATCATTAGATGGTGCAGATAGTTATCTCGTGGACTTAGCTTGGTTCGGCTTGATCTAGCGCGTGAACCTCTAGCGTGTGAACAAGGGCGCCAGTGCTAGCACGAGAGCTATGGCTGCAATCAGCACGACTCCGGCGGAAATAATCGCGAAGGCGCGGCGTTTGTTGCGGTTTGAGTGGTCCACGGAGTGGTTCATGCGGCGATACGCCGGTTTGTCAGAACCGTGTTTGCTAGAGCTTCGACGGTCCGATGTGCGGACCCTTGCTGAGCGGGACATTGATCTCCATGAATAAGCGGTAATTCCTCGGGTATCAGCCCGAACCGTCTTCCATCTTACGGTCAACCGCCCCCGGAACAGGAATACGGGCCATGTAACGGTGCTCTCCCTTTCGCTGGACGGTTCCGCTGGGGCGCCTGCCGGATGGGCCGTGAAGGATTGAAAACCCAACGTTGACAGCTCTACGGGGCTGTCATAAGTTCAGGTCACTGCAGGCTTGCCGAGCCAAGGGGTTCAATGATGCGCATCCGGACTGTAATCACCTCAACCACTCTTGGAGCTGTGGCGTTCTCTGCGCTGACAGCTTGTTCTGGCGGGACAACAGGCCCGCCAGCGTCTGGGGGTGAGCCGGGAGCTTTGGGTGGGGCCGCCGTCGGCGTTGAATCAACGAGCGGGGGCTCCGTCGAATCGTCGGCCGCTTCCGTGACACCCACGGCAATGGATATCCGGTCACTGGATCTGGCCAACACCACGTGGCTGTATTCGGTCGGCGGCTTTGACGTGCCACTAGAGGTGGAGTTGGTGGGTGGGGAAGCAACTTCAGATGGTGGGGAGTTCCCTATCAGTTACGGGCTGGGCGAGGTGGTCTACGGTGATGTTGACGGGGACGGTGATGACGATGCTGTGGCTCGCATCAACCGTGCGCAGAGCATGGGTTCTGAAGGACTTTGGTATATCTGGCTTGCCGACGTCGCCGGGGCCGTGCAACTGAAATATCCCATAGCCCGGACCGGCAGATGCGCCACGTTCGTGGAGCTCCCGGTGATTGAAAATGGGGCCGTGAACCTGACCGAGTATGAGCGTGTGCCCGGCCTAGATGATGCCATTCCATGCTCCGAACCGGGCACGGGCCTGAAGAAGCGAACCATCTCCATCTCCTCCGATGGGACCGAGATGTGGCCGGTACAGACTCATCCTGCTGCTGCTTGGGGAGGCCTCTGTCCGGGAACAAAATACAATGAAACCTCACCCGGAGTCTCGGATCTGTGGGCGGCTCCGTATGAGTCTGCGGCCGTGACCGCCACCACCTCGCCCGACGGCGGTGCAATGTTTGAACTTCAGGAAGCGCCACTTCTACAGAAAAACGGTTGGTATCCCGTGGGAGTCAAGCTCGCTGGCATGGCGAACGCACAGGGCATCACCCAGCTGGAGTGCGCTTGGGCCATGGAGTGACGCCAGGTGCGGGACAGCACAGCCTTTACTGCACTAGCGTCTGGGAAAAAGCGGTTATTGCTGCGATAGCGTTTGTTTTTTTTCATCGAGTAGGTAGTTAGTGCTGGCAGTGGGTTAGTTGATCAGTTGGTTAGTTCGTCTAGCTCTACGCCGATCATCACTGTTGCTGGGTGCGGGCCTGCAGCCACCAGCACTTGCGCCCACCCTTGTGGCCACGGGCTGTTTTTACCCAGCAAAATGATGTTGCCCGGGTAGCGACGGCTAAATAGCATACTTGTGCCATAAGCGGCCACACTAGGCATGGCTTCTTGGAGAGCCTTGGTCTGGCTGGTCACCAAGGTGAAGCCGGGTTCGTCGCCAACGTTGACGGCCAGGATTCCTTCCGGCGTCAGCACCGCCGCGGCTTCGCGGTAAAAGTCTTCGCAGGCGAGGTGAGCAGGGGCATCCGGACCGCTAAAAATGTCCAGCACGACGACGTCGAACATCAGGCCTTGGGGTAGATCCGCCAGCTCTTCACGGGCATCTCCCACATGGCTGCTGAGATTTGTGCCGGCGGGTAGGGGTAGCTGCTCGAGAACAAAGTCCAGCAGTTCGCGCTCGAGCTCCACGGCATGCTGCAGCGAGCCTGGCCGGGTGGCCTGAATGTAGCGGGCCAGCGTTAGTGCCCCGGCACCCAAATGCAATGCCGTAATGGGTTCCCCAGCGGGCTTGACCAGATCAATGGCGTTGGCAATGCGACGCAGATATTCGTAGAAGACCTCTTGCGGCGCGGCAAGGTTGACGTGCGACTGCTCCGCGCCGTCGATGCTCAAAACGAAGGCATCGTTGTGCCAGGGATCAGGCTCGATCGTGGCGTGGACGCCGCTGGTGCGCAGGAAACGGCTGGGTGTGGCCATTAGATCTTGTCCTTGAGGGTTGCGAGGCGTTCGGCGGCCTGTTCCAGCAAGGGAACCTGTTTGCAGAAGGCGAACCGAAGTAGTGAACGGGTGCGTTTGGCGCCTTCGGGGTGGCAGAAGACCGGGACGGGGATGGCGGCGACTCCGATGATTTCCGGGAGTCGCCGGGCCAAGGCGGTGGCGTCGGTGATGCCCAGTTTCTGAGTGTCAGCGTTGATGAAATAGGTGCCTTGCGGCAGGTAGACATCCAGGCCGGCCGCACGTAGACCTTCGGCGAGAATATCGCGTTTGTGGGCCAATGTTGCTGCCGCATCGGTGAAGAAGCTTTCGTCCATCCGCAGGCCTGCGGCAATGGCGCCTTGGAACGGTGTGCCGGAAGAATAGCTCAGGAACTGCTTGACGGTGCGGGCTGCTGCGACGAGTTCCGCCGGGCCGGAGAGCCAGCCGATCTTCCAGCCCGTGAAGGAGAACGTCTTGCCGGCGGAGGAGATGGTGAGCGTTCGATCTGCCGCACCGGGCAGCGTGGCCACGGGTATGTGCCGGGGACCAAACGTCAGGTGCTCATAGACCTCATCGGTGAGGATGACGGCGTCGTACTTGATGGCGAGGCGGACAACTTCTCTGAGCACTTCCACGGGGAACATGGCGCCGGTGGGGTTGTGCGGATTGTTCAGGATGACCATTTTGGTGCGCTGACTGAAGCTACTCTCCAACGTGGCCAGATCCGGCATGAAGTCCGGGGCCAGCAGCGCAGCGGTGGTGTGCTTGGCGCCACTGAGGGCAATCATGGCGCCGTAGGAATCGTAGAAGGGCTCGAAGGTGAGAACCTCGTCGCCCGGGCCGGTCAACGCCAGAACGGCGGCAGCGATGGCCTCGGTGGCGCCGGTGGAGACGATGACTTCAGTCTCCGGATCCAGGGAAATGCCGTAGAAGCGGTCTTGGTGTTCGGCAACGGCGCGGCGCAGATCCAGAATTCCCTTGCCAGGAGCGTACTGGTTATTGCCGTTGGCGATGGCCTCCTGGGCGATCCTGCTGAGCTCCGCAGGGCCGTCCTCATCGGGGAAACCTTGGCCGAGATTGATGGCGTCGTGGCGGTTGGCGAGAGTGGTGATCTCCTCAAAAATGGTCACACCGAGGGAACCATCCGGGCCCAACAGATTGGCTCCTTGTGCGGTCCGGTGCCAGGGCGTGCTCATGGATGCTCCTCAATCAAGTGCTCAAAGTATGCTCGTGTAGCGCAGGCTACCTTGGCAAGGTTACCGGCCGGCGCGCGAGGGTGGAGCCGTCTGTTGGGTGATTCCTGACCGTTACTGGGTGGTAGGAGCCGGTACTAGACGGTATTGGCCGGAAGATGACGCGTTTGTGCTAAAAGCATTGGTCAGCGGGATGCAGGTGGACTAGATTCTTCTGTATGCGACGCGCTGTATGCCCCGGATCCTTTGACCCCATCCATAAGGGACACATTGAGGTGATTGCCCGCGCTTCGGCCCTGTTCGACGAAGTGATTGTGGCAGTCTCAACGAACTATGCCAAGAAGTACCGATTCACGCTCCCGGAACGCCTGGACATGGCACGGAACACCTTTGCGGCATTGTCAGGGATTGTGGTTGAACCCATGGGTGAGGGCCTGCTTTCGGACTACTGCCACGACCGGGGAGTTTCCGCCATTGTAAAGGGCCTGCGGTCCTCGTCAGACTTTGACTACGAACTGCCGATGGCCACTATGAACCGCCAGCTCTCCGGAGTAGAGACGGTGTTTTTGCCCGGCGACAGCCGCTACCTGCATCTCTCCTCGACCCTGATCAAAGAAGTGCACACACTCGGCGGAAACGTGGCTGATTTTGTGCCGCGCGCAGTGCTGCGCCGCCTGCAAGGCGATGTTGGTCCGGACACCACCCCCGTCACGGTGGTCCCGCCGAGAGGTTAAAGGCTTGGGATTTAGCTGATGCCCGAAATTTCCCTGGGCCTTAGGATTATTGGCTGATTACTTCGACTCATACGCAGTGCTGGTGGGACCTTTTACGGATAGGCAAAGTCGACTTATTTTATACGCAACGCCAACTCTTCACGCTGCGGTACTGTCACAGCACCGCAGCGTGGTCGGGTGGTGCGTGCGTATAAGCAAATTGCTGCGTTGCTGCACCGCCACCGCGCGGGGCGGGGAAACACCATGCAGCTATTAGCGCGCCGTTTCGGGGTCTTCCTGTGAGCCTGGGTCTTCCCGCAATCCGGGGTTTAGCTCATGTTCTGGATAATGGCCTCCCGGGTCAAAAACCGCTCCGGAAAGTGGCGCATAGGCGAACCACCCGATGCCATTGCCTTGATCGGCCGCGAACTGCGCCTTAAGCTCGTCCTCGGCGGTCACCATGGCCCGGAATGCTTCAGCGGCTGCGGGGTTCTGGCTGGACTGTTCCGAGCGGAACAGCTTACGGACGGATCTGGGTGCGTAAGAGTGGAAGTCCACTTCAAAACCAACACCTAGTTCGTCGGCGAGCCGCTGTGCCAATTCCTTCCCCGTGGCCGTGAACGGTGCAGCAGTCTGGGGATGCTTCCACGATTGCTGGCTATCGAGCGATTCGTAGTACGAGGCCACCCACGTTTCCATGTCCGCAGAAAGGGCAGGGGAGAGCCTCGCGTCGGCGTAGCTAACCGGGCCGTACAACCACAGCACAGTGTCTGCATAGTCGGGGTAGAGCCTGATGCGGATAAGCGATTCATCGGGCGTAGTGGCAGGAGTCTGTGTGCCCGCAGCGCTAATGTCAGCGCGAATGTCTAGGTGCAGCACCACTCCGGTGGTGACCAGATGCGTGGTGACCAGATGTGGAGAGGTGCCCTCACCTGCCGCTGGCACATAGTGAGGATAGTTGCTGATGGGGCGAAACTGCTGATCGTGACCCGGGGCGGGCACCCAGTTCATTCCGTCGCCATCCACATCGGCGTAGAACATTGCGGCTAGTTCCATGGAGACGACCACGCCGGAGGCTTCCGGGAAGCCTCCGGGCACCTTGCCATAATCTGAGGCATCGATGATTCCCGTCAGCGTCACCGGCCCCTGGGTCACGGTGGGCGCATCCCAATACAGGGAAAAGCCCTCGCAATGGATAGCTGTGGGAAAAGCGTCGGGGTCATATACAGACGGAGTGCCCAGAGGCTCGGCCACGCCGGTCACGGTGACTACCTGACCAAACTTCCCGTACCACTGGTCTTGCGTAGTACCGAGCTCCTGATGGTGATTATCCGTTTCCAGCACAAGCACGTGGCTCAGCGACATGCCAAGGTGAGGGTGCTCGATATCGCCATCACCTATTTGCCAGTCCGGGACGTACACGGGGAGGATCATGGTCTCGATTATGCCCACCCTGAGGCCGACATGTACGGAAAAAGAGGCGCATGACTGCCGCGGCGTCACTACAGCCGGGCCTAGCCACAGCCAGCAAGAGTCAGCCAGCGAGAGTCAAAGAACCCAGCCATACGGCGTCGTACTTAATAGAGAAAAGCCTGCAGATACGGCTCACAGTGGACAAAATAGGCGCTCGAGACCGCCTTGAGAGTTACATCACGCATTGCGGTTCGTCGCAAAGGCCAATGCTGTCGTAGACTGAATAAGGCCAATTTGGTCTGGTACCGCTCATTTTGATGCCCGGGAGCTTTCGGGCTAAGATGATGCGTCGGTCATATGTTCTTACAGGAGTTCTCATTAGCGAAACCACGTTGGGCAACAAGTCCAACCATGGCACGCCCCTTAACGTCAGCGTAAGGGAGCTTGGGCGCAGCCCGGGCAGTATGTGGAAGTTCGAAGAACGTATACCTGTGCCGGAAGATTTTGGCACCCCGCTCATTGGCGCGATTCCGGAATCCGTTTTGGATTTGGAACTCCGTTTTGAGGCCGTTCATGAAGGTATTCTTGTTTCGGGTAACGTACTTGTCGAAGTGACTGGTGAATGTTCCCGCTGCTTGGAGACGTTCGAGGATGACCTTGAAGTCGATGTGCAAGAACTTTTCTTCTACGAGGAGCCGTCCGCGGAATTCCTTGAACAAGAAGAAGATCAGCAACGTTGGGTCGAGCACGATTCTATCGATCTTGAACCGGTGTTGCGGGACGCAGTGGTAACCGCCCTGCCGTTCCAGCCGGTGTGCCGGGAAGACTGCGAGGGTCTGTGTTCCGAATGCGGAATACACCTTGCGGATGAGCCGGGGCACCATCACGAGATCCTAGATTCTCGGTGGGCTGCCCTACAGGGCTTAACCGGCGAAGAAAACTAGCAAAATAAGTTTTACTCATGGGCAGATGCCTATGAGTTATCGAGAGAAAAGAGTTTGCCGTGGCTGTTCCCAAGCGGAAGATGTCCCGTGCCAATACGCGCGCACGCCGTTCCCAGTGGAAGGCCACCGCGCCTGCTCTGGTAAAGACCATTGAAAACGGCGAGGTTGTTTACAGCCTGCCGCACCAGGCCAAGGTCGTCACCGACTCAGCCGGTACCGCACTGTTCTTGGAATACAAGGGCCGTAAGGTTGCTGACGTCTAAAGACGTCTGGGCCATCTGGTCTGTTCAGTTTGATTAATATTTAGCAGGAGAGTAATGTCCGCAGAAATTCCATCACCGGAACTCACGGACGGTCACATTCTGCTCTTGAAGCGTCTCGGTGTCAGTATTGATGCCGGGACGCTTCGTCTTGCCCTCACACATCGCTCTTACGCGTATGAAAACGGCGGCATCCCCACGAACGAGCGCCTCGAGTTCCTCGGCGACTCCATCCTGGGCTTCTCCGTCACCGACGCGCTCTACCGCGACAACCCCACACTTCCCGAAGGCGATCTGGCCAAGCGCCGCTCCGCCGTAGTCTCCACCCGCGCCCTAGCCTCCATTGGCCGCGATCTGGGAATTGGCGAATTCATCTACCTCGGACAGGGCGAACGGCTCACCAAGGGCCGCAACAAATCCTCCATTCTGGCCGACACGATGGAAGCGCTCATCGGCGCCACCTACCTCACCCACGGAATTGAAGTTGCCCGCCAACTGGTCATGCGCCTGATTGGCCCGCTGCTAGCAGATTCCGCCGTGCTCGGCGCCGGCACCGACTGGAAAACGAATATCCAGGAAATTGCTGCTGCCCGCCGTCTCGGCACCATTGTCTATGACATCACCGGCGTTGGTCCCGACCACGACCGTTCTTTCACCGCCAACCTGATCATTGGCGGCAAGCATTACGGCACCGGCACCGGGCCCTCCAAGAAGGAAGCCGAGCGCACCGCCGCCGCTGCCGCCTGGGTGGACCTGGAGAAGAAGTTCTCTCCTGATTCCTCTTCCAAGAACGACGCCGACACCTCCGCCGCGGGTGCATCGCCTGCTGCTTCTTCCACCGCAGAATAATGCCGGAGCTGCCCGAAGTTGAGGTAGTTCGCCGGGGCCTTGAACGTTGGGTTGCCGGGCGAAGCATCCTGGATGTTTCTGTCCCTGATCCGCGCTCGATCCGCCGGCACTCACTGGGTGTTGAAGACTTCCGCGGGAACTTGATCGGCGCCACCGTGCTGGACGTTGTTCGCCGCGGAAAGTTCCTCTGGATGCCTCTATCGGATGAGCTTTCGTCCTCTGGTGCGCCGCACACAGCACTCGTGGCCCACTTAGGTATGAGTGGACAGCTGCTGGTGGAATCACCGGAGCAGCCGCACGAGAAACACCTCAAGGTCCGCCTTTCCTTTTCCCCGCGATCTGATGCCCCTGAGGAACTGCGCTTTGTGGATCAGCGAATCTTCGGTGGGCTCTTCGTAACCTCACTGGTTCCCACCGCTGATGGACTTCCCGGTGGAGCTGGCAAGAGTGATTGGGCTCTGATCCCTGACGAGGCAGCCCATATTGCCCGCGACCCGCTTGATCCGCACTTCGACATGGAGGCACTCCACCAGAAGCTGCGTGCACGTAAGACAGGCATCAAACGGGCCCTGCTAGATCAGGCTTTTGTCTCCGGAATCGGCAATATTTACGCCGATGAGGCGCTCTGGGCTGCCAAGATGCACTACGCCCGGCCCACGGAAACGTTCCGCCGTCCGGATACTGAACGAATTGTTGATGCTGCCCGAGATGTCATGTCTCGAGCCTTGGATGCCGGCGGCACCAGCTTCGATTCGCTGTACGTCAATGTCAACGGCGCCTCAGGATATTTCTCCCGGTCACTGAATGCTTATGGCCGTGAAGGCGAACTCTGCCATCGCTGCGAAGAGCTGGGTTTGTCCAGCAGGATTCGTCGCGATACGTTCATGAACCGATCCTCGTTCAGTTGCCCAGTGTGCCAGGCGAAACCCCGCAACGCGCGGATGTAGCAGTTACCGCGGGGCTGCAACGCCCAGATGGGATGGATTCTCCAACTGATCGGTGCTTAGCCGCGTTTGAGGCTGTGTAGCTACCGATCTCGGGGCTAAGCCCAGCCCAAGTTGTGGCGTTTGTGCAGCCAGCAACCTGCGTTATCCACAGATTCGGCGCTTTCCTGACTTTGGCATTGTTTGAGCGGCTGAACTTGACCAGACTTTCTTCACTGGACAGTTCATCCACGGAAGCACGGTTTATGCAGCTCTGGCCCGACGGCAGAATTATTGCCACCACAGGGCAACTACTAGGCGCCGGGTTAACCACCAGGGATCTTGAAATTGGTGTCACAGCGGGAATTGTGTACAGGATGCGTCGTGGTGTGTACATTCCCATGCATCAGTGTCAGGGGCGTAAGCCATGGATTCAAGACAAGCTGGTGCTGTCCGGGCACATCGTCCAGTTCAACGGCCAGCACGTGTATTCGCATTTCAGTGCGGCGAGATTGCATCATCTTCATGTGTGGAACAGTTCTCCGCTCATCCACATCAGTTCTGCCTACAACTCATCACGCTCCAAAACTGCGGTGGACGTGGTGATGCATACCCAGGAAGTACCAGCGAAAGACATCGTGGAGAAGGTTATTCACGGATTAGGCCGGGTCAGGTTCACCAGATTGGAGAGGACCGTTCTCGACTGTGCAACGCTGGCACCGTTTGCCCAAGCAGTCGTGATCGGGGATTCGGCTTTGGCTGCTGGACTAGATATTCAGGAGCTGGATCGGATGCTTGATGGCGCCCTGGGCAGACGTAGTATTCGCCGGGCGAGACGGGCCATCAGATCTTTGAGCAGCACCTCGGAGTCCGCTGGTGAATCAAGAACCAGACTCATCGTTGGAGAACTGCCTGTTGAACAACCGGAGCAACAAGTATGGATCAGCACCAGCCATGGATCCTTCAGAGTGGACTTCGTGAGGCGCGGAATTCGGCTGATCTTGGAGTTTGACGGTGACACCAAGTACTTCGACTTCGGGGACAGCACAGATCAGGCACTAATCAAAGAACGCGAACGTGAAAACGCTTTGGTTGAAGAAGGCTGGCGGTTCATTCGAGTGAAGTGGAAGCACCTCGATGATCCTGAAACACTCAAAGTGAGAATCATGCGGGCCTATCTTGCAGCCGAGCAGGCCGCCGCATAGGTGTCAGATAGTGGGGGCCAGCAAACTTGAGCTGGTGTTAGCCCCGAGATCGGTAGCTACACAGCCTCAAACGTGGCTAACTACCGATCAAGCTACTAGCGGCATCTAGCGCGTGCGGTAGTAATCAGCCAACAACCCCAGGCCTTGATCCAGCGAGAGCGATGGAGCCCAAGCCAGCACTGCTTGGGTGTGGCGCTGATCGAACCAATGGGCTGTGGAGAGCTGTTCGGCGAGGAATCTGGTCATAGGGGGTTCATCCTGAACCCACCCCCGCGAACCGGCAACAGTCCACGCCTTTTCAATGAGTGATCCCGCGCCACGGGCTAGCCGTCCGGGCACCGAGTAGCCGGGGGCCTTGACGCCAGCAGCGGCGCAGATTCCAGCAATGAGCTCACCCACGGCACGAGGTTCGCCGTTGGTGACGACCAGTGCTTGCCCATGCGCGTACTCCATCCGTTCAAGGCCGCGGACAATGGCTTCTGCAGCGTTGTCTACGTAGGTGGTGTCGATCAGCGCGCGCCCGCCGTCAAGCAGGGGTAGCCGGCCGGCCCGGGCGCGTTCCACCACGCGTTCCACCAGCTGAGTATCGCCGGGACCCCACACCACATGAGGGCGGATGGCCGTGACACGGAACTCGGGGGAGTCCTCGGATAAGGCGATCACCTCGGCCGCCGCCTTGGAGCGCGCGTAGTGTCCACGGGCCAAATCGGGATTCGCTGTTCCTGCGGCCGCGCCAACAATGGAGCTGCCAAAATGGGCCACCGAGGGAGAAGAAACAAACACGAAGTCTCGCAGGCCCTCATGCTGAGAGGCCGAGATCAGCTGGCGCGTACCCACAATGTTTGTGGAGACAAAGTCAGTCCATTCGCCAGTGAAGGAAACTTTCGCGGCCAAATGCACCACGGCGTCCATCCCTGCCACGGCGCGGGCGGCAACATCGGGATCCGCAACAGAACCCTGCATAGATTCCCAGGGCGCGTCCACAGGGCGGCGCTGCAAACTTCGGACAAAATATCCACGATCGTGCAACAGCTGAGCCACGGCCCGGCCCAACATGCCGCTGGTGCCAGTGACCAGTACGCGCCGCTGGCCAGCGCTAGCGTCCGCGCTGGGTGCCGTGACAGCGCTGGGCGATGCGCCCGAGTTTGATCCTGCACTCACGGCTGGCCGGCTTTCTCCCCAGCCAGCATGCGCGCCGCCCAGCGCGACAACTTAGCCCTGTCAATCTTTGAATTGTGCCGCACATCGGTGGGCATGGCGTCAATGGTGATTACAGCTGCCAGCGGCAAACCCACCGAGAGCGATGCTTCCCGCACAGCGGCAGCAAGGTCTGCAGGCGCCAATCCAGGACGCTTGACGGCCGGAAGGGCTTCCACAATAGCCACAGCAGCCTGCGTGCCCATGGGACCCACCCCCACTACAGCAGCCCGCGAAACCTCAGTCACTAGTTCAATGGCTTGCTCGGGAGCAACCGGTGTCTTCACACCAGCAGGCGTGGTCAGGATGTGTTCCATCCGCCCCTCAACCCACAGCCGGCCTGCAGAATCCAGATGACCCACATCCCCGGTACGGTGCCAGCCAGGAATGGAAACGCTGTGCTGTTCGGTGATCCACAGGCGGTCGTAGCGTTCCTTGACGTGCGGAGCGCTGACCAAAATCTCGCCGGTGACATTCGCCGCCGTCGTCGATTCCAGCACCAGGCCCTCACCGGTGATCGGCGCGATCGACACCGTCGCGCCAGCCACCGCGGTCCCCACGCAAACGCCATTTCCCACGCCAGCGGCAAGAATGCCCGGCAGATCGATGTCGGTGATGGGCAGCGCCTCGGTCATTCCATAGGGCGTGTGAAGCTCGGCATTGGTGGCCAGCTCCTGCACCTGGGTGAGCAACGTGTGTCCCAGAGGTGCCCCGGCAGAGAGGAGAAGTTCGACGCCGGCCATCACCTTGCGCAGCTCGGGTGAGAGTTCCGCCGCGGTCTCCACCACGTTCACGAGTGCTGCGGGGGAGGCGAAAACAACCGTTGCCTCAATGGCTGCGGCCGCCTCGGCCAAGGCTTTGGCGGTTAGTGTGCGGGGGGCCGTGACATCCATGTCGGGGGTGACAGTAGTTGCACCCAAAGCCGGGCCCAGTAGTGCGAACGGTGCGAATCCAGCCACGAGGGCGGTTCCAGCCTCCAGCCGGTAAGTGGCCTTGAGGGTATCGCGCATAGCGGCCAGGCGGCGGTGTGTGTACACCACACCCTTGGCCGGGCCCGTGGAACCAGACGTGAACAGCACGGCTGCATCAGCGTCGGGATCGGGTGCGCTAAAAGTGGTGGGGTAGCCAGCAAGCCGGGTGACCCGGCCGTTGGCCATCAACTGCGGCACCGTGGCAGCAACGTTGAACAAAGACTTCTTCACAGTGGCGGAGGAGCCGGTGAAGTCTTCGGCGGCGATCCGGATACCAGGCCAGTTGTAGAGGCGCGCACCAGCCAAACCACGTTCAATGCCAATGAGGAAGTCCGGTCCGGCGCCCTTGATGGCACGGCCCAGTCCCTTGGTGCCCAGCCCAGCATCGGCCACCACAATCACGGCGCCCAAACGCAGGCAGGCGTAAATCAAGGTGGTCAGGTTAATGCCTGGCGGCACCAAGAGGTTGACTCGGTTCCCGGGCTTGACGCCGAATTCGCGCAGACCTGCAGCGAGATCATTCACATCACGGAACAACTGCGCCCATGTCAGGGCGCGGGTCCCCCCGTTCGGCAGCATGTCCACTACCGCGGTGGTGGTGTCGGTGCTGCGGCTATCCAGCTCAGCCAACATCGACACATATTCCCCGCCGGCTCCCTCGGTTCGCAAGCTCGCCGTGGGGCCCTCGCCAGCGTGGGCCCAACCGGCCGCGACGTTCTCCAGCCACGCGAACGCCGGGGTGGCAATGTCGCGGTCTTCTTGAACCAAGTGGCTGGCACCTTCAAAGCGGTGCACCTCGGCCTGCGGCAGCCGGGTCAAAAGATCGCGCAGATACCGGTCTGAGAACACGGGATCCTTGGGGCCCCACAGCATCAAGACGGGTACGTCTAAGTTGCTGATGTCCGTGGATACTGCATTGAGGGCAGCCCATGAGGGGTGCTCCGGTGTGGCCGGAATATCGGCCACGAAGTTGCCTACGCCTGCTCGCCGGGCGATGCTTTGATACGGGGCCATGAAGGCCTCCCGGACCTCATCAGCCAGGGCAGGCGTAGCGAGACCGTGTGTGATGCGCAAAAAGGCGGAAGACGTCGTCGTGCCCCACTTGTGAACAGCGGGATGAAGAGCTAATTGCAGTGCCGGGGGAAGTGAGAATCCGGCCGGGTGTACTGCGGTGTTGGTGAGAACCACGGCGGCCAGCTGGTCCTTGTGGCGGGTGGCCCAGCCGAGGGAGATGATGCCGCCCCAGTCGTGCCCCACGCTGACAATGGGGCCGGTGAGGCCCAGATTGGCGGTGAAATCGGAGAGGTCGGTGATGCGGTCCTCGAGGCGGCGGAAGGTGCCCGTGCGCTCAGAGAAGCCCATGTCCAGCTGATCCACGGCGATGACGCGCCACGGACCGCCGGTGGCCAGAGTCTCGGGGGAAGTGGCTTCGGCTAGCAGGGTGCGCCACAAATACGACCACGTGGGGTTGCCGTGCACGCACAATAACGTACCGCGGGGTTCCATTCCTGTGGCCAGCACAGCGGCCTGGTTGTCCAAATAGTGCCACTGCCGGCTGGTGCCCTCGGGATCAACTGCTGCGGTGGAGGGAACGCTGCGAACGTGACGCCACGCAGCTTCAACACCGGGCCACGGCTGAGAAAGCGGCTGTGACAGCGGCTGAGTTTCAGGCTGGGTCGCAGCAGGGGATTCCGATAGAGGGGAAAAAACTGTTCCTTCAGAAGCAGAAGCCACAGCTACCACGCAATTTCCAACATGGCGGTGTTCAAACCCGAGCCCACGCCCATGCACAGCACGCGGTCGCCACGGTTCAAGCTCTGGGATTCCTGTGCCAAGGTCATAGGCAAGGAAGCCGGGCCCACATTGCCCCATTTGGGGAACGTGATAGGGACGCGGCCCTTGATCAGATTCACGGCCTTGATGATGGCATTGGTGTAGGAGTTGGAGACCTGGTGAGTCACGTAACGGTCCATGGAGCGCCAGTTCCAGCCATCGGTATGGGCCTCATCCCAGGCGTCCGTGACCAATTTCAAACCATTATCCAGCAGGCCCTTGGTGTCAGTGAACATGCCGTCGGGGCCGCCAACACACAGTTCGTGGTGTTCGGTGCCTGCACGGGAGACGCCTCCTACAATGCGGTGGCCGTCGGGGTGTAGATCCGCCGGACCCATCACGGCAGCGGCAGCGCCGGAGCCCAGGGTTAGGGTGGCAAATTCCTTCAAGTAGTCAGCGCGCGTGGACGCCTCATCGTTGAGACGCTTGAACGTTGTTTCCTGCGTAGTTTGGGCGTCCTCTCCGGCAACGATGAGGGCGTACTTGATTTGACCGGAATCGATCATGTTGGCGGCCAAGGTCATGCCGTTGACAAATCCTAGGCAAGCGTTCGCTACGTCAAAATTCATGGCGGAGGACGGCAGGCCCAAACCGTTGTGGACCTTGACGGCAACCGAGGGTTCAAGATTGCGACGGGTCACGGAGGTGTTGATCAACAGACCAATCTGGCTGGCATCGATGCCGGCTTCGGCCATGGCTTTGGCGCCAGCCTCGATGGCGGCGTCGTCAAAGTCTGTTCCCGGGGCCCACCAGCGACGTTCTTCCACACCGGCCACGCGTTCCAGTAACCGTTTGGAGAGCCGCAAGCGTTTCAGGCTGGGGGCTAGGCGGGCGTCGAAGTCGCTGGACTTGACCACCACTGGGGCCTCAATGCTGGAAACAGCGAGCAAAGCGGTGTTGTGGTGACGAAACGTAGCGTTGCCGATCAAGTTCCAGCCTTTTTCTTGGGGTATGAGGGGTGTCAGGCGGCACCGGAAGTCCAGTGTCCGTTTCCTGATGTGTGCTGGGATTCATGCCGCAAAAGCCGTCTTTGATCCCTGAACATATCAAGACCCACCCTTAACTATGCACCTATAAGGGGTGTTCGTGCACATGCACCGTGATGCATACACGGAAGGTGGCGCCCGGGTGGGAGCAGCAAATTCACGATAGATTGGTTTGTGAGAAACAGCCCGGCGCAGGAGAAGAAAACAGTTTGCATCTAAAAAGTCTTTCCGTGCGCGGTTTCAAGTCCTTCGCCTCGGCCACCACCTTTGACTTTGAACCCGGTGTGACCGCGGTTGTGGGCCCCAACGGCTCAGGTAAATCCAATGTGGTGGATGCTCTGGCCTGGGTCATGGGCGAGCAGGGAGCCAAGACCCTGCGCGGCGGAAAAATGGAAGATGTCATCTTCGCCGGCACCTCCGGACGGCCTGCTTTGGGGCGCGCACATGTGGCATTAACCATAGACAACGCCGACGGCGCTCTGCCGATCGACTACGCCGAAGTCACCATTTCCCGAACCCTGTTCCGTGCCGGTGGCTCCGAGTACGCCATCAATGGCACCGCCTGTCGGCTCCTGGATATCCAAGAACTCCTTTCCGATTCGGGCTTGGGCCGGGAGATGCATGTCATTGTGGGTCAGGGCCAGCTGGATAAGGTCCTCCATGCCACGCCCGAGGATCGCCGCGGCTTCATTGAAGAGGCTGCCGGTATCCTCAAACACCGCCGCCGCAAGGAAAAGACCCTGCGCAAGTTGGACGCCATGGGTGCCAACTTGGCCAGGCTCACAGATCTAACGGGGGAGATCCGCCGCCAATTGACCCCGTTGGGCAAACAGGCCGCCGTGGCTAGGCGAGCCCAAACCGTGCAGTTCGATGTCCGTGATGCCAGAGCACGCCTGCTCGCGGATGACATCGTCACCCTGACCCAGACCGTGGAACGCGATGAGGCAGCGGAACGTGAACTCAAGAACCGCCGGATCCGTGTAGAGCAAGAACTGCAGGCTGCCCGCACGCGCCAAGCTGCGTTGGAGCAAGAGGCTGCCGCAGCAACCCCTGTCCTGAACGCGGCTCGCGATAACTGGTACCAGCTCTCCGCTACCCGCGATCAGCTCAAAGCCCTGGGTGTTCTAGCTGCCGAGCGCCGGCGTCACCTCGGCGCCACCGAAGCCGCTCCGGATCCCAGCCGCGACCCCGACCGTTTGGCCGAGCAGGCCGTGCGCTTACGTGCCGAGGAGGCGGAGCTGGAGCTCGCCTTGGAGGAGCGCCGCTACGGGCTGGAAACGGCTATGGAGATCAAGGAGGAGGCTGAGACTGCCGTCCGCGCCGAGGAACAGCGGGTGCGGGAGCAGTTGCGAGCCGCCGCCGATCGTCGTGAGGGGTTGGCCAAGCTGGCTGGCAAGGTTTCCGCCGCCCGCTCCCGGGTGGAGTCGGCGGAGGCTGAGATTGGGCGGCTTCACAACAGCAAGGCCGCCGGCGCGCAACGCCATACCGTGGCAGCGCAAGAATTTTCTGCTCTGGAATCCCAAGTGGCCGGTGTGGAGGAGGGCGAAGAGCGCCTCGACGCCGACTATGAAGGTGCCGCCGCCGCGCTCGCCACCGTTGATGCGCAGATTGCTGCGCTCACGCAGGAGCAGCTGGCCGCCGAACGTGAACGCGATTCCCTGACCGCCCGCCGCGATGCGCTCGCCGTGGGCCTGTTGCGCAAGGATGCCAGCGCCCAGTTGCTCGAGGCCCGCCCCGAGGGGGTGCTCGCCTCCATGGCGCAGCTCCTGGTGGTGGTGCCCAGCTACGAGACGGCCATCGCCGCCGCCCTGAACGCGGCGGCCGAAGGCGTTGGGGTCACCGATATGGACGCGGCTGTAGCTGCCCTTGAGCTCGTCAAGACGCACGACGGCGGCCGCGTCACCCTAGTCCTCGCCGACGGTGCTGGTGGTCGAGCCGGTGCGGCAGATGAGTCCGGTAGCCGGGCTGGTCGAGACCAGAACGCCGCAGCGGCAGCCGCAGCAGCCGCTGTGTCCGGAGCCGTCGTCGCCCGTTTACAGGTGAGTGGGCCGCCCGAGCTTGAGCAGACCCTCGATGCCCTGCTCAACGGTGTGGTGTTGGTTCCTGATATGAGCGCAGCGCAGGACGTTTTGGCCCAGGATGCGGCGCTGACCGCGGTGACCGCGGCCGGAGACGTGTTCACTCAGTGGGTGATTCAGGGTGGTTCGGCCACGGCGCCATCGTTGCTGGAGTTGCAGGCAGCTGTGGATGAGACAGAGGCAGCTCTGGCGAAGGCTGTGGCTCGCGGTGAACAATCGCGCTTTGCGCTCGCAGGTTTGCAGGGTCAGCGGGGTGCTTTGGCACGGGCAGAATCTGATGCTCTCGCTGCCCTGAATGAGTCGGATGCCCGGCTGGCAGCGGTCGCTGAACGGCTAGGTATGTTGGGGGCTGCTTTGCGATCGGCAGCTGGCGAAGCGCAACGTCATGACCAAGCCGTGCAGGTTGCCACCGCCAATCTGGAACGGGAACAAGAAGCGCTCCAAGAGGTTGCGGCGCGGTTGGCAACAGCACAAGTGGCCCCGGCCGAGGCTGAACCTTCCATGGATGAGCGCGATGCCCTAGCCGCGGCAGCCACGGCTGCCCGCGCCGTGGAGTTGGAAACGAGGCTGTCACTGCGCAGCACTGAGGATGCGCTGAACGCTGCGCGCAACCGGGCCGCATCGCTGGAACGGGCAGCCGCCACGGAGCGCCAAGCCCGGGAGCAGGCGGCACAGCGTGCTAAACGTCGACTGTTTCAAGCGCGGAAAGCGGCTGCTGTGGCTGCCGCAACCACGCACATTTTGGTGCATGTTCAGGAGTCGATTGAGCTGGCCGAGCATGTTCGGGATGAGGCCGAGGAGCAGCGGGCCACGCGGGAGGTGGAGCTCATGGCTGTCCGCAGTGCCACGCTGGAGGCTGAGAAGGATTTGGCACGGCTGACAGATTCTGTGCACAAGGATGAGCTGGCTCGTGCTGCACAGAAGCTGCGGATTGAGGCGTTGGAAAATAAGTCGATCGAGGAATTAGGGCTCAGCGTGGACCACCTGCTCAAGGAGTACGGTCCGGAGACGCTGGTTCCACTGGGTCCGGGCGAGGTCACCGACAAGTGGGCTGCGCTGCGCGTTGCCGTCGATGACGACGGTCAGGAAATCCGAGAAGGTACGCCGTTTGTGCGCGATGAGCAGGAGAAACGGCTCAAACGCGCCGAACGCGATCTGGCCGCTCTGGGCAAGGTCAACCCCTTGGCCTTGGAGGAATTTGCCGCCTTGGAGGAACGCCACCAGTTCCTGTCCGGCCAATTAGAGGACCTGAAATCCAGCCGCAAGGACTTGCTGGACATCATCAAGGAAGTGGATGCGCGTGTGGAGGAAGTGTTCACGGCCGCGTATGCCGACACTGCCGCCCAATTTGAGCGGGTCTTTGGCCGGCTGTTCCCCGGGGGAGAAGGGCGCCTGGTCCTGACCGATCCGGAAAACATGCTCACCACCGGCATTGAGGTCGAGGCACGGCCTGCCGGCAAGAGGATCAAGCGGCTCTCTTTGCTCTCTGGCGGGGAGCGCTCGCTGACGGCCGTGGCTTTGCTCGTGGCCATTTTCAAGGCCCGGCCCTCGCCCTTCTATGTCATGGACGAGGTGGAAGCTGCGCTCGATGACACCAATCTGGGCCGGCTCATCACCATCTTCGAAGAGCTGCGCGAGTCCAGCCAGCTCATCATCATCACGCACCAGAAGCGGACCATGGACGTTGCGGACGCGCTATACGGAGTCTCCATGAGGGGCGACGGCGTTTCCACCGTGATCAGCCAGCGCATGGACCGCGCTACCTCCTAAGGTTCAAACTAAGGCTCACCCCGTTCAAGGGTGGGCCTGGGTGCGCAGCTGGTGGAACGGCGTCGTGCTTCTGACGCTTTGCTTACCTTGGCGAGTTGGCGCTCGCGCCAGCACTGCTGGATCTTCTCGAGGGATGTGCCCGAGGTTTCCGGGACTGGTTTAATCACGTAGACAAAAATGACCGCGGACAGCACGGCGAAGAGCGGGAACACCAACGGAGCAAAACGCTCCGTGGCAGGGGGAACGCTTGGGAGAAGATGGCGTTGAACAGGTACTGGGTGAAGGTTATGACACCCATGCCGAAGTCGAAGATGGCAATCATGCCCAGGCGGTGAGTGGTCCGCGGATACGGGTGGGGGCCAGTTCGGAGAGATAAATCAGACCGAACATGTCAGCGATACCCACGGCCAGTCCCAGGAAGAATCGGGCGAACATGAGCGTGGGGATGCCGGTGGTGGCGGTCAAAGCATTCAAACCCTGCGCTCCGGCGTCGATGCCGAAGTCATTGACCGGCAGGAGTAGCGCGCCGGGCCTAATTTCGAACCTCAGCCCAGATTCTGCGGCACCGCGAGCTTAGTGTCTTTGGCGGGGATCCAGAAGAGGAAGCTGAGCAATGCCACAGCTGTCGCCATGAGGAAAGCCGGTCCAAAGGAGAACGCGTCGACCAGCATGCCTGCGGCGATAGGTCCGATGATGGCGCCCAGATCGGAACTCATTTGGAAGGTGGAGAGTACTTTTCCTCCAGAGCGTTCGTTGCCAATGACGTCCGCCACGACCGCTTGCTGAGCGGGGCCCATGAGGCCGCTGCCTAGACCAGCAATGGCGGAAACCACGAAGAACCAGAATTCGTTTCCTGTGAAGCCTAGGACTCCCATGGCGATGCCGTTGACGGCCAGTCCGGAAAGGATCATGGGTTTGCGGCCCCAGGTGTCGGCCAATTTTCCTGAGAACGTCAGTGCCGCGCCCGTCCCCACCGCAAAGACGGCCAGTGACAGTCCTGCAACTTCGGTCCCGGCGCCCAAGGCCACGGTGGCAAAGAGCGGAACCAAGGCCATCCGAATGCCGAATGCAGACCAGCCATTGGCAAACCCTGAGGTCAAAACGGCCCGGTAGGCCGGCATCCCCAGAGCTTCGCGCAGCGGAAGAGCCGCTTTTTTCACAGCTGCAGGCGCAGTGACCGCTTGAGTGGCAGCTCTTCGTGCAACGGCAGCAACAGAGGGGATTTGGGTGGCGACCAAGAGGGCTACCAATACCAGCGCAGCTGCATACACCAGGAACGGCAGCTGCATGCCCAAGCCCGCCAGTAAACCGCCGACGGCTGGGCCGGCAATATTGCCGAGCAAGAATGATCCGGCATAAAGACTTGAAATGCGTCCGCGTGCCTGTGGGGGAGCGAGCCTGATCAGCAGCCCCATGGCGGCCACCGTGAACATGGTGGAACCAATTCCACCGAGGCCTCGGTAGAGGAGTAACTGCCAATAGTTATGGGCGAAGGCGCACGCAGCAGACGATGCGGCAACAATGAGGATGCCAATAATGTACGTGCGCCGTTCCCCCATCCGCTCAACGAGCCAGCCACTCAGGGGGGCAAAGAGCAGCCGGGTGAAGGCAAAGGCGCTGACCACCACGGCGGCCGCGCTCACACTGACGTCGAAGCTCTGCGCGAATTGCGGCAGCACCGGGGCCACGATGCCAAAACCAATGGCAATCATGAAGGCAGCAGCCACCAGGACCTTAATGTCGCGGGACAGTGCCACCGGGGGAAGATCCGGAGATTTCTTCGCGGGCGGCGTATTCGAGGAGGCAGTGGAGGAAGACATCACTGATGAGTGTCCCACATGGGATGCAACGGGGTTCAATGGTGTGCTCAAAGCGAGCTCCTGCACTGCCCGTGAGAGACTGGTGGGGTGAACGAATTTCTCCCCATCATCCTGTCCATCGTGGTTGGACTCGCCGTCATTGGCGGTCTCATCCCCGTCTTCCTCAAGGCTCGCCGCAACAGGCAGAACTACGTCGGCCCGCGCGACGCCAATGATCCGGCGCCGCTGGACTCTGCTGGTCCCCAAAGTGGTGATGCCCAAGGTGGCGGCACCCTGGTGGAGGATCGCCCCGACGCCCAGGTTCCGCCGTCGGACCTTGAAACCGTAGAGCTTGAGCCGGAAATACCAGCGGCCCCGTCGCTGGACACGCCGCTGCCAGTGGAGGGCCGCCTGGTCCGCCTGCGTGCGCGATTGGCGAAGTCCAACAACGCCCTGGGCAAGGGTCTGCTGGCGCTGCTTTCCCGCGACACCATTGATGAGGACGTGTGGGAAGAGGTCGAGGAGACGCTGCTACTGGCGGACATCGGCACCGATTCCACCATGGAGTTGGTGGACACTTTGCGCGACCGTGTGAAGGTTTTGGGCGTCCGCAGCCCCGAGCATGTTCAGTCGATGCTGCGTGAAGAGCTCATTAAGCTCGTTGATCCCACCATGGACCGCACGCTGAACATCACCCGCCACGATGACCGCCCGGCCGTGCTCATGGTGGTTGGTGTCAATGGCGTGGGCAAGACCACCACGGTTGGCAAGCTGGCCCGTGTGCTGGTGGCCGAGGACAAGGACGTACTCCTTGGTGCGGCCGATACCTTCCGTGCCGCCGCCGCTGAGCAGCTGGCCACCTGGGGTGCCCGTGTGGGTGTTCCCACCGTGAAGTCCGACGTCGATGGGGCAGACCCAGCGTCCGTCGCCTTTGAGGCGGTCAAGGTGGGCATCGAGCAAGAAGTTGACGTTGTCATGATTGACACGGCCGGCCGCCTGCAGAACAAAGTTGGCCTGATGGACGAGCTCGGCAAGGTCAAGCGCGTCATTGAAAAGCAGGCAACGGTTGATGAGGTGCTGCTGGTGCTGGATGCCACCACTGGCCAGAACGGGCTGACCCAGGCGAAGGTCTTCGCCGAGGTAGTCAACATCACCGGTATTGTGCTGACCAAGCTGGACGGCACCGCTAAGGGCGGCATCGTGGTGGCAATTCAGAAGACGCTTGGTGTCCCGGTCAAGCTCGTTGGCTTAGGCGAAGGTGCCGACGATCTGGCTCCGTTTGATGCTGAAAGTTTTGTTGACGCTCTGCTGAACTGAGTGAAAAGGGTTGTTTGAAGACCTGCCAGAAAAGCTCCGGAAATGCTAAAAAGAAAGTGTCCGCCTCGGCGGATGCTTTCTTTTTTCAGTACGCCCAGCATGGGCATTTGCTTGGAGGTGAAAGTCCTCTGGTCGAGAAGGTGGTTTAAGACCTAGTCAATGGCAACTGCGTCACCGTGAGGTGGGGTGG
>NZ_JBTNDB010000003.1:0-226460 GCF_054511175.1 Arthrobacter sp. Sr24
CCGCCGAGCCCGTGGAGGAGGCGATTTTGCTCCCAGAACTCACTGCAGCATAATCAAAGAACTGACCCGCACGGTGTTGAGGCAAACTCCACCACTCAGCGGGACGTAACCCACAACCGGGTGCCGACGCCCCCTGCCGGTATGACAACATGGAACCTGTCAAGGGGGTCGGAAGCAGGCGCAGCAATAGCATCAAAATTGAGGGTGGGCATGGTTACCAGATTACTGTGAGGTCAAGCGTATGAGGTAATTTCTAGGAATCTGACATGTCTTCGACGTAGCTTTGAGGCCGCCGTCGAATCAGGTGTTATGCCACTTGGGCGTAACTAGAAGTGAGCTGCCACGCTGTTTCGTTTCCGCATTTCCGTAATGCCTTCAGGTGTTTTGTTGCAGCGGCCATGCAGCCAGCGTTGAGGTCATTGACGAGATCATCTGCCAGCTCGCCCAAGCGAACGGCACCGATCATCTTGCAAGAGCTTCGCAAACTCAAAACAGCGTCCATGGCGTGTTCTGAGTGCCCTGCGCTGACAGCTTCAAAAATACGCACGAAACGACCCGGCCACATGTCAACGTAGGTGCTCACGAATCTCTGGCAGAGCGCCTGCTCGCCGTCCAGAGATTCCTCGAGTGATTCCAATGTTGCTAGGCAAACAAGAGGCAGCGAAGAAGGTTTCATTGTGGTTTCTCGTCTCCTGTTCCGGTGGCGTGCAATCGTGAGCACTGGTGCCTTTCGTCCTCCAACATTAGTGGCAGAGCCGGCCGTTGTGGACTGTAATCAACCAATTTGGGTGGTTTGGGGCAGAAGACTATACAAACGGATAGTCGATTGAGCCGCAATGGTCCCGATTGGGACTCTGAGAACCAGCCATGGGTCACCGACGACCTTTGCTTGCCCATGCATAAAGAGGGTCCGTGATGATGTCATAATGTAGTTATAAACACGGTCTGGGGCCGGATTCGGGTCGCTACGGGCGTGTTTCTCTTCTAGTTGAAGCAGCCTTAGTGAGGGAAAATGGACAGTTCTCGTGTGGCCGTCATTATTGAAGATGACCAGGATATTCGCGAATTAATCACCGTGATCCTGAACCAGGCGGGATTCGAGGTTCACGCCGAGAATCGAGGTGTTGACGCCATTGAAACCATCCGCACGCGCAACCCGGACATCATTACTTTGGATGTTGGGCTGCCGGACATCGACGGCTTCGAAGTAGCGCGCCGGGTAAGGGAATTCAGTGATGTTCACATCATCATGTTGACTGGGCGAGCCGATGAAATAGACACTTTGGCGGGTTTGGGATCCGGTGCCGATGACTATCTCACTAAGCCCTTCAGCCCACGTGAGCTGCGTGCACGGGTTAGTGCCGTGCTACGCCGTCCCCGCTATAGCGAAAGCAGTACAGCAGGGGCACTGTAGGGGAACTGAGGTGCTGAGAAGAGTGGTTGGTGGATGTTTTTCGGTCAGGTTGTGTGCTGAACATACCGGATGGTCAGCTCCATTACCGTCTCATCACCGCAACGCCCGATGTCAGAAATTCTCTCGCGAACTTGGTCTTGACCACCCTGTTTGAGTATTTCCACTAGATCGCCACTCATTTGGCCGAGCCGCTCAGCTCCCACCATGGTGCTGGATGAAAAAAGACTCAGGGCCGACTCTGAGGCGTCGGACCAATCTGAAGAGCTTACAGCGTCCGTGAGACGTGAAAACCGCTGGGGCCAGAGTTCGATAAATCGGCTGACAAACCCACGTGACATTGCCGTTTGCCCTTCCAAGGATTCCTCAAGGGCGGTGAGTGACTCCATGGATACTAACGGCAATAAGGAGTACTTCATATCCTTAATTCGCCCTCTTCCCTGGTGTTGTGTTGATACGTTGTGTGCCCTGTTCGGGAAGACTGCGTAGGTCTCATGATACGCACTGCAGTCCTGTGATGGAGGCTGGCTGAGTCGATTTAGTTCTTCCCATCTGAACTGTAGGAGAGTGGCCTCACCATGTTCGCCTCACTTCCCGATCGCCAGGGGGTGGTGAGAAAACGCGATATCAAGTTGTCATTGATATCAGCTGCCGAGATAGGGCGGGAGAAGTAGTAGCCTTGGCCATCTTCACAGCCCAGTTCAGCAAGCATGGCAGCCTGTTCCTGAGTTTCTACGCCTTCAAAAGTCGAGGCAAGATTGCACGATCTTACCAGCTGCAAGATGGCGGCGATGAAGAGTTGATCCGGTTGCTTTTGAGTGGGTGTTCCAATGAGAGACTTGTCCATTTTTACCCCATTCACGGGCAGAGTGCGCAGGTAGCTGATGGAAGAATAGCCCGTGCCGAAATCGTCTATGGCTAGGCGTACTCCCAGATCACGCAAGCCTTTGAACGTATAGTCATCCCATTCATTTCCTGTGACCATGGAGTACTCGGTCAATTCGAGCACCAGAGCACTGGGCGCTATCCCCTCGGCAGCAAGGATTCGCTGGACGTCCTCCAACAGCTCCGGGTGTTGAAGCTGGGTGGCTGATATGTTCACCCTCATGGTGAATCGGGGATCAAGCTCCAAGGACTCCAGCCATACACGGAGTTGGGCAAGTGCTTCCTGGAGAACCCAGGTGGACAGTTGGCCGATGGCACCAATCTCCTCGGCCAGGTCTATGAATTCATCTGGCATTACCAGGCCACGGCTTGGATGCTGCCACCGAACTAGTGCCTCAACACCAACCACTTTTCCGGTGGCCAGCTCCACAATCGGCTGGTAGTGCAACAGCATTTGGTCGGTATCTATGGCGTTTTGGAGTTCAGTGGCGAGAGCTCGGTGCAACTGACGCGCCTTGAGCAAGGCAGGAGTGAAGAGGGTGACATTGGTATCGGCACGTCTCTTGGCTGCGTACATGGCGGTGTCAGCGTGCAGAATCAAATCCAGTGCGGAGTCGCCTGCAGTAGGAACGGCGATACCTATACTCGCCGTGACGGAAAGAACCGTGTCTTCGACCTTGAAAGGTTGGGCCAGTACTTTCACAATTCGGTGGGCGACCTGGCTAGCGCGGGTGGCAGTGGTGTTCTGCAAAACGACGGCAAACTCGTCTCCACCAAGACGTACGGCTGTATCTTCCTTGCGAACCGAGGCGCGCAGGCGTTCGGCCACCACTTGCAAGACATGGTCGCCTGCGGCATGGCCCAATGTGTCATTGATGAGTTTGAAGGAATTCAGATCCAGGACCAGTACGGCGGGGGGACCGTTGACGTCAGAGTCGAACAAACTTGATTCCAGGACGGTCTCCAACGCAGTGCGGTTTCGCAGTTTTGTGAGCGGGTCCGTGAGGGCCATCAGCTCCATCTTGCGGAAGGCGTCCATTAGCATTGCCGTCCGCGATTTCACCCGAGCCTCAAGCTCGGATTGCGAGGACATCAGCTCTTCCGCCATCAAGTTGAAACCCGCAATGACTGAGTCAAGCTGGTCCTGAGCGGGGGAGACCGGAACTCGCGTGGTGAGTTCGCCGGCGGCGATCTTCTCGATGGCTTCGACGAGGTGGGCCATTCGGGAGTCTGGGGACTCAGCGAGCATGGGTAATCCTCATCGCGAGGATACGCGCCGTCGTCGGTCTGAGCCGCCTCGCAGATCGCGGTTCAGCCTCCTGTCTCCGTGGTAGAGGAGTGCTTGCCAGTCCACTTCTTCGATGGTCTTGGGTACAACCACGTCCGGGGCTACCACCTTGGGTGCACGCGGCTTGACGTACAGGAAGTTGAGCATACCGAGGCCTACGTCCACCGCTGAATTCCTTATCCCGATGTAGGCGCGGATGGCGTATGCGGCCAATACGGCATTCAAAGCAGCGAAGGCAAGGTTTCCCCAGTTGCCCACGAGAGCATCGCGCCACAACGTGAACAGCGAGAAGACAACAATGAGGTAGGGGACCACAACATACAGGGCTGGAGCAGCTGTCCTGTCCTTGACCTTAGGTGTGCGCACAAAGGGAATCTTGTCACCCGTGAACGCCTGTTGGAGTGATTTAAGAACGCCTGCAAGGTTGACCGGCAACAAGATGATATTGAAGCCATAGATGCGGAAGATGTCACTGAAGCGGTGCCCACAGTCACGCAAGTCGCTACCCATGGCCAGGAAATAGGGCAGGGCTGCCGCCAATACGAGAGGACTCAGCAGACGGCTGTCATAGGGGTAGGCGAGCAGGAACAAGAGCCCGAAACTGGCCCAAGCGATCGAGGACATGTAATTGACACGCAATAACATTTCACGGAAGAGGATTGGTTCCCGACGCTGGCGACGCCGCCTAACCTGATCCCAGAGCTTAGGCAAAATGAGGAGTCCGCCATTGGCCCACCGGCGCCGCTGGACCACCAAGGATCCGAAGTCGGGAGGTGTGGCACTGTAGCTCAACCGCTCAGGATAATTCGATAGCTTCCAGCCATGAGTACCAAGATCCACACTGGATTCAGTGTCTTCAATGACCGTGCGGTCCTGGATGTACGTGCGAACTTCGAAGCCACCCACGGTTTCAACTTCGACAATATCTTCCAGGGCAATTTTACGGATCACGGCGTTGGCGCCTACCCAAAAAGTTGCCCCGTAGTAGGTCATTCCTTGGTGAAGGATGTGTTGAATATCGGTGCTTGCACCGGCGATACGTTCGATGCGGGTGGGTGCTCCACGGAACGAGGAATAAGGAGTTTGCGCAACCGCCACACGTTCATTGCCGGCGGATTCCAGGAAGTAGACCAGACGTAGGCAGTAGTCCCGCAGCAGCAGGGAATCAGCGTCCAGAGTAAGGAGGTAGGTGGTGTCGGGGACTATGAGGTCATCAGACTCGGCATTATCTGCCTCGCTATCTTCTTCTTCGGCCCGACGTCGCAGGACTACGTTACCGTCGGTGACCTCGCGCTGCCACCTCCCGCCCATGAGTGAAATGTAGGCATTGAGATTCATGGCCTTGTTGGCTTCATGCGAGAGGCTTGCGTAGGCTTTACGTTCAAAGTATTCGGTCTTTACATTGAAGATCCAGGTCAAGCGGAGGTATAGCTCCTCAACTCGGGACGCGTCCGGAGCGTTCGATTGCGCCCTTGCCGCGTCCAAGGCAAGGAGAACCAGACGCAATTCCCGCGACAGGCCCATGACGACCAAGTCAACGAAAAATTCATCCACGTGATCGGCCACTTGTTCAGCTGTGGCCATGTCCTCCAGCCACGTTGCCGCGTAGTTATATTCGTCCATGACCGCGTGGAGCTCGTCGGCTGGAACCGGACCCGTGGTGTATCCCTTAGATCGGAATGCGGCCAAAGCGGTATTTGCGCGTAGGGCGGGGGCTGCCAGGGCATCTGAAATTTCCGCGGCCAAGGCTCGAGTGGCGTCTAGTTTCTCGGCCACCGCCGGATCCTTGGGAGCAGGCGGATCATCCAGCAGCAGAACAACTTTTAGATCAGGAAATTCCTGCAGCGCAGCGGACCACAGAGTTGCACGCACCACATGGACTTCTTCAGCATAGGAGGGGACCAATACCGTGATGCCATCATCGTAGGTGGCAAAATGCCGATCGAGTTCCCCGCGGGGTACTCGCTGGTGATCACGAAACCGGTATAGGGCTCCCTGCCGGGCCAAAAGGTACATCAGTGCAGAAAACGTTAAGAATGTCACCACGAGAACATAGGAGACGGTTTCCATTTGGAATCGAAAACCGAGGTTGGGGTTGTCAGCAATTTGCTTGACTACTGTGGTGATCAGATACAACAGCCACGCCACAATAGTGACAACGATAGCCAACCGGCCCAAAGTTATTTTGCGGCCCGACGGCTTTGGATGCACGATAGAGAGCGGTTCCGAGCGCTTCTCGGCGCCCCACTGACGCCGAGGCCCCTTCACCGGCTGTGCAGAAACCTTTGTAGTGTCGGCGATCTCGACGTGATCGTTCTGGTCCGGCCCTGTCGCAACAAGCACCTCAGACATGTTTCCCCCTGAACAAGATTTTCTAAGAAAGTGCGAATAAACCGCACCGTGAAAAAAGGACTTCTGGGAACTTGAGACCAGTTACCGATCGCCTATCAATATACTTATAGTAGTGGAAGCTCGCCGGGTACGGACGCAGTAATAATCCACGTCACTTCTCTGCAGTAACTAAGATTGGGGTTCTTGTGTCTCAGCGCTTTCCAGGGCGGAAACTTTCACTATTTCGGCTATTAGCATTGGGCGTTGTTGCAGCACTTGTAGCGGCTGGAGTCATTGTCGGATGGAACCGGTATCACGATGCTGAAGCAGCCGCATCTGAGCGGGCTATCTTCGCCGGCTACGTGGACGTAACTGCGACCCCCACCTATGGTTTTGAAGTCCCAGCTTCCGAGGCTGCCAAAGCAGTCATTCTTTCATTTATTGTGGCGGACAAGGACAACGGCTGCGAACCAAGCTGGGGCACCTATTATTCGATGGATCAGGCTGGACAGGATCTGGATCTGGACCGAAAAGTTGCCAGGCTAGTTCAAGTGGGTGGTTCAGTTTCGGTATCCTTCGGTGGCCAAGCCAATGACGAACTTGCTGTCACTTGCACCGATGTTTCGAAGCTAAAAAAGGCGTATGCCTCCGTAGTTGACCGCTACAACCTGAGCTCTATTGATCTCGACATAGAAGGTGCTGGTCTAACAGACACCGCGGCACTAGCACGCCGCGCAGATGCAGTTGCCGCGTTGCAGGCCGAGCGGCTTGCTGATGACAAGCCGCTGAGTGTGTGGCTAACTCTTCCAGTTGCCCCCACAGGATTGACGCCGGAAGGCATCGCTGCAGTGACAGCGATGTTGGACGGCAAGGTTGATCTTGCCGGCGTCAATATCATGACGATGGACTATGGCGGCAGCAAGATTGCTGGCACCACAATGCTTGAGGCCTCAACTGCCGCTGCTGAAGCAACGCACGCACAGTTGCGTACCGTCTATAAAGCTGCAGGTGAGGAACTTGGCTCTGAGTCATTGTGGCGAAAGATTGGCTTGACGCCCATGATCGGACAAAATGACGTTCTGGGGGAGATTTTCACACTTCAGGATGCGGCAGGTCTGCATGAGTTTGCCGTTGCTATGGGCGTGGGAAAGATGTCCATGTGGTCCATGAACCGAGATGCGACGTGTGGGCCCAACTATCCGGACATCACCAGGGTCTCCAATAGCTGCAGTGGTGTGGATCAAAAGGGGCAGTTGTTTTCCACTGTGCTCGGCGATGGGCTCAAGAACCCCTTGGTTGAGGTCTCAGCTACCGCTCAGCCGACCGTGAAGGAGTCGCTGCCCGTCGATGATCCAAAAACCAGCCCCTACCCGATTTGGAACAGTCTGGCCGTCTACGTTGTCGGTGACAGGATTGTCTGGCACGGGAATGTTTATGAGGCAAAATGGTGGACTCAGGACGAAGTACCCGACAATCCCGTTGCAATTGAGGGAGCGGTGCCCTGGAAACTGATTGGGCCGGTCCTGCCCGGAGACAAGCCCGCAGTACAAGTCGCGGTGCCTGCCGGAACGTATCCGCTCTGGGATGAAGCCGACACGTACCTCAAGGGTCAGCGGGTGATGTTCGAAGGGCGTATTTTTGAAGCCAAATGGTGGACCCGCCAGGACAGCCCCTTAGCGGCCATGCAAGGCTCGCCCAATTCGGCATGGACCATGTTCAGTAATACGCAAGTCCAAGAAATACTGGCTGAGAAAGATAAGAAGTAGATCCTGAAACATTAGGGGCGTCCGGCATTCTGCCGGACGCCCCTAATGTTTGTGGGTCTGCAAGTTCAGCGCGCGGTTAAGGACTGCCTCGGTAGCGGAGACCAACCGATGACTTTAGGGAGTCACCACACAAGCGGGAATAACAAAGGACACGGTGGTTCCCGATCCCGGATCACTGACGAGCGTCAAGGAGCCACCGTGGCTATCAAGAATTGCCCTGGAAATCATCAAGCCCAGTCCGATGCCCGGGATGCCGCGCTTTACAGCAGTTCCTGCACGGAAGAACTTTTGGAATAGTCGGCCCCGTTCAACAGAGCTCATGCCCAAACCCGTGTCCGAGACTTCGCAGTGGAGATCGGTGCCATTGGCCCATGCACGTAAGGTGAGGGTGCCGCCGTCGGGCGAGTACTTCACAGCGTTTGAAACTAAGTTATCCAGCACTTGGCCGATCCGGGCACCATCAACCATGGCCATTAGCGGATCGTCACAGTGCTGCACCACTTTCACGGCATTGGCTTCTGCCGCCGGGGCAACGGACGAGGCGCTGTCTGAGAGTAGCTGGGACATGTTGCACGGAACCCGTTCCACGGACATAGCAGCTGTGGTGAGCAAGTCTGAGACGAGGTTGCCCATGCGCTCCGCATTCCTCTCGGCAATATGCAAATATAGGGTGGCGTTTTCGGGATCTGATGCAAGCGACTCAAGTGCTAGTGCAATGTAAGACTGGATGGAAGTCAGCGGTGTCCGGAATTCATGTGAAACATTGGCGAGAAGATCATCTTTAGCTGCCAGGGCATTAACCATGTCAGTTACATCGTGAAAGGCAATCACGGACCCAACGGAGGCGTTGGCTTCGCTAGGAATCACTCGGGCGGTTGCAGAGATTGCTCGGGAATTTTCACCCTCTCCCACCCAAATTTGATAATTGGTAAACGACTCACCGTTGACGGCGCGCTGAACTGGCCGAGCCTGCGGTGCTAGGGGAACCTTTTCAGAGCTGAACAGTAGGAGATCCTTCTCCTCTGGATCGCTTATGTGCGAGGGCAGACTTAACGCATGGATTGTGGCTTGAGTTGTGTTCATGAGCTGTCCCTTGCCGTCCACATCCACCGCCAGCACCCCGACGCCAACAGTGTCCACGACTGTTTCCAGGAGCCGTTCGCGATACTGACTCTCCTGCAAAGCTGCACGGAGCTGCGCGTCTTTGCCCACTAAGGCAATCCGTTGGCGGTCCATGCTAGTGGTGAGAATAACGACGGTAATGGCAAAGCCGAACATCATGAAAGGAAAGAGCAGCGGACGCAGCAGCGCGTCTCCGCTAACTTGCTCTGACTGAAGTATTGGATTCCAGGCAATCAACAAAGTCGCTAGTGTGCTGGAGAAGATGGCGACCTTGGGTGCATATCCTGAAGCGCAGAGCCAATAAACGGGAAACAACGCGAGTATGCCCGCCGACGAGAGATGGGACTGAATCCCTTCGCGGAAGAGTCCCACGGCTATAAAATCCAGGTAGGGGATGATCAGAAATGATGGGCGAGGGAGCCTGTCCCAAGGGACGGCGAAGCAAGCTACCGTGAGGCCCGTAGTGAGCCACAAACCTGCGATCAACTGCGGATTGTGCGGCAGCACTGGCGTGGTCCACGCGATAAGAATCGCGGCTAACGCCACGGTCAGGAAAAAGGGTAGCTGGCTAAGTATGACGCGAACACGCAATGAACGTTGATAAAAGAAGCGGCCAACGAGCTTTTCCGCAAGAGTTTCAGACAAGATGACTTCCGTTTAGGTGATGGGCGCTTCAGGGGTGCAGGACCGTTGTGAACCAAAGATTTGGGTGAGGCCAAAAATAATCGCCTCACGTGAGCGAGTGCTGATCCGCCGCCTACGATAATGTCATAGTGAAGGCGAGAAACTAGGCTGTGTGCCCAAACGCCACAACATGTGACGGATGTTTTGAGCCGCCTCAGTGATTCTAGGTGGGAAATAATGGATAACTCTGGTGTAGCTGTCAATAGTCGAAGACGATCAGGACATTAGAGAACTCATCACCGTCATTCTCAACCAATCGGGGTTTAAGGTGCACGCAGCCCGTAGCGGCGCCGAGGGAGTGAGTGCAGTCAGGGAACACAACCCTGCCATTGTTACCTTGGACCTGGGGCTGCCCGATATAGAAGGCTTCGAAGTTGCGCGACAAATACGCTTGTTCAGTGACGCCTACATTGTCATGCTGACCGGCCGTGCCGATGACTACTTGTCAAAGCCGTCCCGACCCCGAGAACTGCGAGCGAGGATCAGTGCCATGATGCGCCGCCCGCGGTTTGCCGAAGAAGCTGTCTCACCCAACGCGGCTCTGGCTCCGGGGCAGAAGTCAATGGTCTAGTCCTCAACACTGGCGACCGGGCCGCAGTTGTTGACGGCTGCGGGGTGAGCTGACCCGCCCACGATTCGGTCTGGTGCGGCAACGTCGCGGCGATGCCAATGGCTTGGGGAAGGACATCAGCGACTCAGATGAACGTGCCATCGAGGTTTAAGTTGCGAATTCGCGCAGGAAATTAGGGGACAGCCCAAAGGATCCGCGCTGGATCAAAACCGTCAGTGGAGCCGGCTACCGGGTAGTGAGCGATTCACTCAGCTGCCTTGAAGGGCCAATAAACTCACGGCGACTGCCGCCGCGGCGAGCACGCCCAAAAACACGTACTTCCAGTGCGAGTCTTGCTCCCGCGCCTGCCGCCTTCGCCTGGCTTTCCACCGACTGTACCGACTCATAACGCGTGAATTTCCTTTGCTCAAGGCCGTGGTTGCGGCAACTTTATCCTGTTGCGTTTGAGCCTAATGAAGCGGAGTTTGGCGACGCTAGAGTACCGACTACTCGATTCCGCAATCCAATCCCGCGGCTGAACACTTGCTTTTGAGCGGAGGCCGCAGCACATTGACGTGCACTCTGGTCCTGTATCAGCTGTGACGGTTACTTTTGATACACGTCCGGAACCCCGTCACCGAACTCGTCACGGGCGTCCGATACGGCAACGGCGAACACTGAGTCACTGCAGTGATTTTCCCGCCTATGCAGAAGATTGCGTTGGTGGCAATAGCAACGAGGTTATCGATTGCTCTCGGGCTCAGTGGGACGGTTCGCAGCGTGGTTGGCGAATGGGTGCCAATGACAGCCAGAGCCGATAGGGGACGCCCGACAAACAGGACCGTAGCCAAGCCATCCGCAGGCCTAGCGGATCCACTGAAAGAACACCCTGAAGTATCTTCTGGGAGGCACAAAAAGGGGGTATTTATGTGACCGAGTGCTTCCCTAAATAAATAGCATTTGTGTTTTGAGTCTCAGTGCGGTTTTATGTTTGTACTGCCTACTGGGGGCATGATTTTCTGGTTAGGAAGCTATCATGAAAATTAAGAGGACAGTCCACAATTTTTGCCAAAGATCCTTGGCCCGAATTTTTCCGCCACAGACTCGGTAAGGCAATCACTCAACGCACGGTGATGTGTGTTCGCCACGAGCAGACGATCGGCCATCCCGCGTGAGGAGCTGCTGAGCTAAACACTCTGTGGGAGTCTCACGGGTTGAACTGACGACGCTTGAGTTTTGCCCAAACTATGCCATACCCCGACGCCACGCGTGCCGGTCTCGGTAGCGAGTGACGTCCTTAAACTTTTCCGTGTTCATAGACGCTAGTGGTCGTGTCGCTGGCGTGGAAGGAAGACGAACCGTGACCTCTGAATATGGTTTTAAGGAGAAATCTGAAGCATGGGCTACAGTTTCTCCAATTCAAGAAGATGACTCTGCTACTGGACGCCCGCGAGGAAGGGCAGCTCTAGCCGCGATGCCAATGACATGGTCATCTTTGATGGCAGATGTGATCATTGTGCCTGGATTTGGCCTGGACAACGAGCAACTTGTTTTCAGTGCCGATGACAGTAACTATTCACCGGTGTTTCCTGTGCTGTTTGCTGTTTGCTGATTCCTCGAGTCTCATGTCAGGGCAGTGGCTCGAGGAATCCGTGTGGGTTCGTAATGACTACTCCTTTCTGGTCAGTGTTTCTCTGGCAGCGCGGAATCTGAGTGGCGTCGCCCCGTCATCGGTGAGAGCCGGGTTGCGGCCATCGGCCGTGGCAAGCCTTGCCCCCGGCATAGCAGAAGTCCTCACTGTTAGGATCTGGGTGCCCAGTGCAGCAGAACTAGACAGAGAAGAGCCGGGCGGTCCAGTCTCCCTAGTGTTGACTGTGGCCGATGGTTCCCCGTCTGCCTATAGGGAAGATTTGAGTGGAGGAGCCCGCGGCATCTGGCCAATGACAGCGCCCGCGCTGTTGGGCGGTGCGGGATCTCACTTAGAGATTCAGAGACAGAACTGAATTCTTGACTTATCCCTTGTTGAGACGAGCTGGTGCCGTGTCCTTTAGTATCGGGTGTCCGATGGAGGTTGAGGAGCGGGACAGCTTAGCTGTCTGTTTTCAGCCGTTGCTGAGCGAGCGTTGCCTGCAAGTCCAATGCGTGGCCAATGACCGGCTCGGCCCGCAGAAGTAATCGTCTCGCCTTGGGAGGGGATTCGGCGTTTGACCTCGCCGGTGAGAGCTACAAGGGTGGAAGCGCCTTGGCTCTCGAGCTTGAGCTCACCCTTCACATCCACAGGGGAGCCCCGGACTTCCTTGGCGATGTCATGCATATGTGCGATTGGCAGCGTGCGCACGGACTTAGTAGTGGACGCGCCGTTGATGGTGAACGATTTTCGCTCGCCACCGACCGTTTCGCTGATGTGCTTGTTGAGTTCTTTTTTGGCAAATACATTGGCTACGCTCTGGGCCGCAGCCGTAAGGGTTGTTAATGCGGTAAGCGCCATGGTTCCGCCAAGATTAGGACGTACCGTGCAGCTCCAAAGACAGTGCGCCACCTCGGTTTCGTTGGCCGGGCTAACAAGGAAAATAGATGCCTTTGATTCTTGCAGGGTGGGGGAGTGCACAGGCCGAAGGTCCATTTCCGCCAGATTCCCTACGAAGGCAGTGGCTCACTTGCCTGATTCCAGGATCACACGGCTAAACCGGACGTACCCGGGTTCGTTGACGAATACAGCACTGAACGCAATTTTGATGCCGCAACCCTGGACCGAGCGCATTGGTTGGCTGAACCTGACCGATGCCGAAGTGGGCGAAGTGGGCGAAGGTCGTGTTGGAGGTGATCTTTCAAACGAACCCTCCACCGAAACGCATGGATCGCAGACGTAATTCTTGGGGGCATGGTGTCACTATACTGAGAAAATGGGGGATTCGAACGGTAAAACAGCACTAGCCATTGAGGACGACGAGGATATCCGCGGCCTTCTTGAAATACTGCTGCGCCAGATGGGATTTCACGTGATGTCGGCGGCTACAGGATGTGCCGGAGTGGAATTGGTGCGCAAATTTCCCCCGGACCTCATTACCTTAGACATGGGGTTGCCAGATTCTGATGGTTTGAGCATCCTTAAAGAACTGCGGACCTTCCACCGCGGCAAGATCGTTATGCTGAGCGCGCGCGGACAGCAACATGACATAGACCAGGCCTTGGCTTGTGGTGTGGATGCGTACCTGTTAAAACCGTTTACGCCAAAGAATTTGAAAGCAGAATTGGTGGCTGTCCTTGAGCGCTGATCGACCCGTCCAAGGGCGCCAGAACTCATCGGAGGCGAGATGGCGCAATGTCGTCGAGGCGGACTTCTTCGATCTTCCGAGGGCGCACCGCGCTTTTTTGAGCCAGCTCCCTTTAGCCATAACCACGCTGTTCATTGGCTTGTTTCTTTACGCCGTGGAGCCACAGATCGCAACCAGCCCGTTGTTTGTCTGGGGTGTCATTGGTGTCTATGTTCTGTTGGCTGCCTCGTCTCTCCTGCATTGGGAGCGCTTGCCACATTGGTGTAGCTGGTTGGTGCCCCTGGCGGACTTCATCCCCATCGGGGCCATGATCAATGCCTCCAACTCCACTCTTAACGGCCCACCCATGTTGCTGGTTTTCCCGGTGCTCTGGCTGGCATGGTCTGACATGCATCCCATCGCGACAAGAATCGTGGCCTTCGTCGGCCCTTTGCTCATCGGCTGGGCACCCATTATTTTTGGTCATGTTGAACTGACCAAGGCCAACTTCTTCAGACCTTTGCCCATTCCTTTTATCATTTTGGCTCTGGCCATTGCCGCCACTGTGGTGACCACTAACCGTCAGCTACAAGCCAAACAACTGGCACTGGCAAGTGCCGAGGCACAACGACGGGCTGCACAACTAAATACTTTCATTGACGCCGCCGATGTGGGCGTAGTGGTTGTTGACGAAAATGGCCACGATATTCTGATGAATCGCCGTCAGCAGTTCTTCCATCAGTTGGCGATGCCAGCGAACAACCCTGATCCAACAGAAGCAGAACTTCTCGTCTTTGATCCGGACAAGAAGACGCTCACAACGCCCCTCAACCGTCCCGTGCGACGGGCCGTGGACGGCGCTGAATTCTCCGGCGCGCTCTACTGGCTGGGGGATGGTGCCCGCCAACGAGCCATGGCCACCTCCGCCCGGCAAATCACCGACGAGGACGGTATGCCCCGGGGAGCCGTGATTGTTTTTCATGACGTGACCCAAGTTGTTGATGCGGCGGCTGCCCAAGAAGATTTTGTTGCGAGCGTATCTCATGAACTGCGCACGCCCCTCACCTCCATTCTGGGGTATCTGGAATTGGTGATGGATGAAGTTCACGACGAAGTGGCGGCCAGCTACCTCCAAATCGTTTCACGCAATGCCGAACGTCTGCTCACACTGGTCAACGACCTGATGGGTTCAGCACGTGATGCCATGGTGGTGAGGGCTACCTCTGACGATCTACGGTCCGTGTTAATCTCTGCGGTGGAGACGGCGCGTCCAGGCGCGCAGGAACATCGAGTAACGCTCCACTGCGATGTGGATGCAAAGATGCAGGGCAGTTTTGATCGAGGCAGGATTGGCCAGGCAGTGGATAATCTTATTTCCAATGCCGTAAAGTTTTCTCGCCCCGATGGCGTAGTGGAAGTTGTGGGTAGAAGCCTCCCATCGGAGCTGCGCGTTTCGGTTCGTGATTATGGTGCGGGCATGAGCGAAGATGAGCAAGACGGGCTGTTCACACGTTTTTACCGGACGGAATCAGCGCGCAGGGAATCAGTGCCAGGGGTCGGTTTGGGTCTGGCCATCACGAAGGCCATTGTGGAGGCACACGGCGGCATCCTCACCGTAAAGAGTAAGCAGGGTGAGGGCAGCACTTTCACCTTCACGATTCCAACGCGGGGACAGTGACTCGAGCTAGAAAGTCACCGGATCAACAGCCTCGGCATTGGCGTCCGGACTAATTTTTAAGGCAACCCGCCTGCCTTCACGCACTCTCGAGCACGGCCCCTGGGAGCGCGAAACGGACTGTGGTGCCGGCCCCCGGTTCGCTTTGCAAGGAGATGTTGCCACCGTGCTTTTCCACTATCCACTTGGTGATGACTAGCCCCAGCCCGAGTCCTGTTATGGAACGTTCGAGGACTTGATCGGATCGGAAAAATTTGGTGAAGGCCTTCTCCTGATCAGTGGTACTCATGCCCAAGCCAACGTCCTGCACCTCGCACAGCAGGGCGTCACCTTCGGTCCAGGCCCGCACGGTGACGGGGCCGCCGTCGGGCGTGTACTTAATGGCGTTGGAAACGAGGTTGTCCAGCACCTGGCTGATGCGAACGGCGTCGACCAGGACCGGCAACGGCCCCTGGACTTCAGCCCGCAAGGCGACGCCATTGCCGATTGCTGCGGGGGTGGCTGCTGCAACGCTGTGGGCCACGAGCTTGGAAAAATCCGCGGGGGCGGGATGGATCTCCATGGTTTTGGTGTCCAGCAGGTCATTCACCAGACTTAGCAGCCGTTCGGCGTTCCGCTCAATGATGCCCAGCGAGCTTTGGGCACCTGCCGGGAGGTGGGACTCATCCTCCAAGAGCAAACCCGTGTAGCCCAGGATGGACGTCAACGGTGTGCGGAACTCATGGGAGACACTGGCGATAAAGGCGTCCTTGGCTGCCAGGGCTTCTGTCATGTCAGTGATGTCGTGGAAGACGACCACGGCGCCGTCGTAGTTGCCGTCCTCATCTTCCATAATGCGGGACGTAGTAGAAAAGGCCCGGGCCTGGTCCCCGGAACCGAGCCAAATACCAGCGTCGCTGAAAGACTCACCCTTGACCGCGCGGCGCACGGGCCGGTCCTCTGCCGCCATGGGAGTCACTTTATCCATGCCAAAGAGGAGCAGTTCATGCTCGGCCGGGTCCGCCACGTCCTCCGGGATGCCCAGCGCGTGGGCGGCACGCTGGGTTTCGTTCATCAAGCTGTCATGTCCTTGTGCATCGACCACCACAAGCCCCACCGGAACGGTGTTTAGGATGGTGGACAGCAACTTTTCCCGCTGGCGGCTCTCAGCCAACGCAGTGCGCAATTGGTCATCTTTGGATTCAACTTTCAGGCGTTGGCTATCCATGCTGGCCGTCATCCCCACCACGGCAAAGGCAAAGACGCCCACCATAAAGGGGAACAACACCGGCAGACCCAACGCTTGGGCAGTCAGGGGTGCTGGGTCAAGGAAGAGGGGGACCCAAGCGACCAACAACGTCCCCAGCGCACTGAACAGCACGGCGGTCTTGCGGGCCAGCCCCGACGCCGAGAGCCAGAACGCAGGAAATAGCACCATGAGACCCGCCGTGGTGGCGTAATCCAAGGTGCCGTCACGCATAAACCCAATGGCCACAAAGTCCAAGTACGGGATCACCAAGAAGGAGGATTGGGGGAGCCTGTTCCACGGGACCACAAAACAGAGGGCAAGGATGGCAGCGTGGAGCCACAAACCGATCATGAAGGACGGGTGCGCATATGCCTGTGGGTACAGGGCCGCCGCATGAACCATCAGCAACAGGAAAGTCAGGCTAAGCGGTGCTTGCGAGAGGATGACCTTGACGCGCAAGGAACGCTCGTAAAAATGACGGCGAAGCCATGTGGCTGTTGTGGATTGAGACAAGTGATTCCAACTTCGGCATGAGTTGTGCACCGGCCACTCTTGGAATGCCTACCGGGGCCAAGGTGGGCTCGGGAGGCTTCCGGCTGATACCTAACGATGATGTCACATTGCCAGCTGTGGAGCAGTTGCTGGAGTGTTTGACGTCCTCCTGTTACTTGGACTACATGGATTAGCTGGGTCTGGGGTTGCGGGGCAGGGCGATGGTGGCGGTGGTGCCCTGACCGACGTCGCTGGTGAGGGTAATGGAGCCCTGGTGAGCTTCGACGATGCTTTTGGTGATGGCCAGTCCCAAGCCCGCACCGGGAATGGCGGCTTTGCGGACGGCTCCGGAGCGGAAGAATTTACTAAACGCCTGCTGCACTTCCTCGGCCGTCATCCCCATACCCGTGTCAGTCACTTCCATCACGATGGTCTCCGGCGTGTACCGGGCGCTGATGGTGATGCGTCCTCCGTTGGGGGAGTATTTGATGGCATTGGCGAGCAGGTTATCGATGACCTGACCTATCCTTAGCGGATCCACCTCCGCTGGCAGGGCGGAAGGAATCTCGACGAGAAGGGAGATGTCCTTGGCGTTGGCTCGCAACGTGGCGGAGGCCATGCGTGCGTGGATGATTTCTGCTAAATCCGCGGATTGAAGGTTTATGGCGCCGCCGGGGGTGGCGGTGGAGAGCAGATCACTCACCAGCTCCAGGAGCCGTTCGGAGTTGCGCATGGCTACGGTCAGGGGAGCGGCAATATGCCCGGGCAGCTCCGGTTCATCCAATACCAGATCGAGGTAGCCAATGATGGAGGTCAGCGGGGTGCGCAGTTCGTGGGAAACGTTGGCCACGAAATCCTCCTGCGCAGCCATGGCATTGATCAGGCGAGTCAAGTCTGCCACGGCAAGCACGGACCCAGTGAAATTATTGATGCCCTTGATGGTCCGCGCGGAGAAACTCAGGGCCCTAAGGTCGCTAGGGGGGCCGACCCAGAACAGCTCGTCAGAAAAGGATTCCCCCTTGGCGGCACGTAACCGGGGTTTTTCCATTGGCGGGGAAGGAGTGGTTCGGTCCAGGCCAAAAAGTAGCCTTTCCCCGCCTTCGCTGGCGGTGGCATGGCTCAGATCGTTCTGGTAACGGCTGTTCTTCATCACCTCGTGGCCCTCGGTGTCGACGACCGCGATGCCAACGTCAACGGTGTCGAGTACGGCTTCAAGGATGGATTCGTTCCTGCGGCTTTGCCTCAGTAGTGCTTGCAGGTCCAACTCCTTTTGCACCAGTGCCTTCAGGTGGGCTGCGGCGTCAGCTTCGGCCCTGATCCGGGCATTCACTGCGTCCTCTGCCCGACGGAGGGCGGATTCGAGCTCGCTTTCGTAACTGCGCCGCCGCGGGGCGCTAAATACGATGATCCTATCCACGGGCACCTTTCCCAAAGCCACCGGTCCGCGGGTGGCTGAGAGCATGGCTGGAAAGCGTTGACCGGCGGCGCCGACGATGTCTGCCGCCAATTCCCGGAACTCCCCGGTAGTGGCCAGTTGGGGCAGGGCATGGGTGGCGTACATGATTCTGTCCCCCACAGGGAAGAGCATGAGCAGGTTGGTGCCTTCTACGGAGTCCCGTTCCAGTCCGCACCACGCCAGGAATGTGTCATTGACTTCAAGGATGGTGCCATCGGTACTGGTGATGACGTAGCCGGCCGGTGCCTGATGAAACAGGGTTTCGAAGTGTGGTGAGGGGGAACTGGCACGGGAAGTTGTCATGATCGGGCGGTGCTCAGTTCCGGCTCCGCGGGGTGCTTTGTCCTGCCGCTCAGATAGTTTACAATGGCGTCAGCGCTTTCATCCGGCGAGCTCACGTGGGGGAAGTGTCCGGTGGCTGTGAGCTGGACCAGGGTGCTCTGCGCCAGATTCTGGTGCAGGTACCGGCCAATGTGAACCGGGGCTAGCAAATCGTCGGTGCACTGCAGGATCAGGCTGGGCACTGTGACGGCCTCGAGGAGGTGGCGGACGTCGGAGAGGAAGGCGACGCGAGCAAATTCGCGGGCCACCATTGGGTTGACCTGGTGGAAACTGGCTTCCAGCACGGCAGCATATTCGGGGTGATCCGGTGTTCCCATGATGGCCGGGGCCATGGTGGTGGCCCATACAAGATAGTTCGCATCGAGGGAGGTCAACAAGCCGTCAAGGTCTTCGGCGGTAAATCCGCCTACGTACCCGTCTTCCGGGTAGTCCATGTAACTCGGTGATGCGGCCAGCAATACCAGCTGACTCAGACGCTGGGGATCGGCTGCTGCGGCGGCAATGGCCATCATGCCGCTGACACTGTGGGCGACGAGGGTGACATCTCGAAGGTCCAGAGCTTCACAGATTTCCAGCACGTCATTGGCATAACCGTCCAAGGTTGCGTACTTTACCGAGTCGTAGGCGCCGATGTCAGATTCGCCCGCCCCTACGTGATCGAACAGCACTACGCGGTGGGTGTCCGTGAACCGGGGCAACATCTTCTCCCAAATGCCGCGGTCGCAGCCGAAGCCGTGGGCGAACATCATTACCGGCCCATCTTCCTGACCGAGGATACGTACGTTGTTGCGGGTATAAACGTCAGTCATTGGAGAAGTTACCTGTCGGATCTGGTGGCTGGGTCGTAGACATTGTATGTACTCAGAGAAGCGCGCGCATCTAGCCTGAAGGTGTGTTTTCGGTGCAAGGCCTCTTTCTGGCTTACACCTGGCGTGAGCTTGCGATCGTCTGGCGGCGCAGCATCCACCAGATGACAGCCGCCACAAGCACGAGGAAGGCAATACCCATTGGGATTAAAGGGAAGGCCGGGTCGTCGACTTCTTGGCGACCCCACTCTTGAGCATGAGCTCAGCGCTCCACTGCCCTCACCCACGGAAAGGCAAACGCGGACACCAGCCTGGCTGGCTTGGATAATGTTGCTGCCTTCCGTGGCGTCCCCACGAACCTCAGCCCAGATGACGGCGTACTGTTCAGCTTCCGGGGCGTCGGCGACCACCTTGATGGACACCATCGCTTCGGCAGATTCGCCACAGGCTAGGTCGATTCGCGGCTTGTCAAAGGAAATCCACTAGGTCAGCTCGCTCTTCGCGGGAAACCTCCGTTCTCATGCGGAGGTTTCCCGCGCGGACACAATGAGGTTTGCTCACCCCAGCGGATGAGCTCTGCACATGTTTCCGTCAAATACAGGCATCTCAATTCCTGCATTTATCAGCTGCGGGCGTCTCAATTCCCGAACCTCTTCGATTGTGCCGGAGGTGGTTTTAGGATGCCGCGAAATAGACGCAGGATTTGCCTAAGATTCGCTCAAGAATCGGGGTAAGCTAGCTGGGTTGGCAGATCAAGGCGGGTAGCGCGGCTGGGTACTGATCGTTAAAGTAATGAACTTTAACTCGGTAGGTCTATCCGAAGAAGGCTTTCGGGAAGGGCTTACCGCGGGTACTGACGCCAATTTCCCCACCTAAAAGCCATATACTGCATAGGGCATGACGGGGAATTATTTGAGTCACTCATGCCGCCGGTCTCAGAACAAAGGTGGAGTGGGAAATGGAACAGGTGCGCGTAGCCGTTGTGATCGAGGACGATCAGGACATTCGGGAACTGATCGTCATGGTGTTGGGACAGTCAGGCTTTGAGGTTCACGCCGTGGCCAACGGTGCCGAAGGCGTTGAGGCTGTTCGCCGCCATCAACCCGTCATTGTCACCCTGGACCTGGGGCTCCCTGACATAGACGGTTTTGAGGTGGCCCGGCGGATCCGGATGTTTAGCGACAGCTACATCATCATGCTCACAGCCCGCGCCGAAGAACTGGATACCCTATTGGGCCTGGAGTCCGGCGCCGATGACTACCTGACAAAGCCCTTCCGTCCGCGTGAACTGCGGGCCCGGGTCAGCGCCATGTTGCGCCGCCCGCACACAGCTGGTGCCCTATCCGAGGCAACCGCCGGCGCCATTGCACAGGAAGATCCCAGCGCTGGTGTTACTGCGGCACCGGCGAACCTGATGACGCAGCCTCGGACAGCTGAGCAGGCGGCTCCAACTGCCGCCGTTGCCGCCGCGGCGGAAACCCTGGGCCACAATGGTTTGGCACTCAATAGCCAGTCCCGCACCGTCTCTCTGGAATCCACTGAGCTGGATCTGACTCGCACCGAATTTGACCTGCTGCAGGCACTGCTTGAAAGCGGAAAGGTGGTGCGCACCAAGGCGGATCTGGTCCGCAGCCTCCGCGGCGACGCCTACGACACCGGTGGCTTCATCAGCGACTCCGACGAGCGCACCATCGAGGTGCACATGGCAAACTTGCGCCGCAAGCTTGGCGACGATCCCCAGGATCCGCGCTGGATTAAAACCGTGCGCGGAGTGGGTTACCGCCTAGCAATTTAGCTCTCACCCCGGTTAGGGCTGACCGCTGACAGCGCTCAGGGCACCCGCCGGTTCGCTCGCGGGCGAATCCAGCTCAACGACGTTGCGGTAACCCACACCGCGGTTGGTGGGCAGGCTGACGGTGAACGTGCTTCCCTCTCCGACTTGGCTGAGAACGGAGATGGTGCCGCCGTGGGCCTCAACAATCCCCTTGGTGATGGCCAGACCCAATCCCACGCCGGGCACTGTGCTGGTCAGGGAGGACCGGGCTCGGAAGAACTTGGCGAACACCTCCTCCTGATCGGCGGCTGCGATGCCGATCCCGGTATCGCTAATATCGATCCGGATACCCAACGGACCGGCTTCGACCCTGACGTTGACATTGCCGCCGGGGGAGTACTTGATGGCATTGGAGATCAGATTATCCAGCACCTGCCCCATGCGGTGCGGATCAACGGTGGCGTTGAGCTGCGCAGGAAGCTCGACGGCGACGCTCACCCCTTCCGCAGCCGCCTTCGGGGCAGCCATTTCCACGCTCCCGCGAATCAAGGCCGCCAGATCCGTGGGAACAGGCTGCACCTGTGGATCGTCGGCTGCCGTGGTCAGCAGGTCCGAGACCAACTTCAAGAGTTTCTCGGAGTTCTTGGCCACCGTGCCCAAGGCTGTGGCTGCCCCCGCCGGGAGGGCATCGGCATCCTCCAGCACGAGGTCCAGATAGCCGATGATGGAGGTCAATGGCGTGCGCAGCTCATGGGACACGTTGGCCACGAACGCATCCTTGGCAGCCAAGGCATTGACAAGGGCCGTGACGTCATTGGCCACCACCACCGCACCCTGACGGACGCCGTCGTCATTACGGATGGGACGGGCGGAGGATGAGATGGCGCGCTGATGCTCATCGTGGCCAATCCATGCCAAAAGGTCCGTGAAGCTCTCTCCCCGCCGGGCCCGGGCCATGGGCCGGTCCTCATTGGGCATCAGGGTGATTTTGTCCGCGGCGAAAATTTCCAAGTCTTCCTCCCGGTCCGTGATGACACCGGCCCGGGAAGCCCTGAGATGGTTCTCGTTCTGCGGGGCGTTGCCCAACAGTGTGGCGCCCTGGAGATCAATGGCCATGACGGCCATATTCACCGTATTGAGGATTGTATCCAACAGCTGCTCCCGCTGGCTGCTCTCCTGCAGTGCGCGCTGGAGTTCCAGTGCCTGGGAGTCAGAGGTGGCGCGGCGATCGGCGCCACTGGAATCGATCATGGACACCGCCACGGCAAGCCCATAGTTGGCCATGGGCCACAGGAAGGGTGCGGCCAGGGTTGCGGCACTGACTATGCCCTCATTGAACAGTGGATACCAGACGATCAGCAGGGGACCGGCGAAGGAGATGGCCCGGGCGGCCCGCATGGAAATGCCGGACCAGGCCAGCCAAAAGACCGGGAAAATGGTCATTACCGCCAACCAGGCGGTCCCGCCGTCGTTCGCTGCATGCAAGAACCCCACGGCCAGCAGATCAGCGCAGGGCAGCACCCAATAGGCCACCGGCGGTAGCCGTTCCCAAGGCACGCCCAAGGCTGCCACAGTCACCAGCGCAATGATGAGCACGCCAGTCAGGAAACCGGCATCGGTCAACGCGGCCGGATTGGTCAGTGCCAGGACACCCACCGCCAGGACCGCTCCCACGTTCAGTGGCAGCTGGGTCAGGAACAGCCGTTCCCGGAGTCCCAATAGGTGTAGTTGTTTGTTGTTGCCCAAGGTGGAAAACACCCGGCGGAGCCGCTGGGGCACGGTGGATTTGCTGTGCATCACGGCTCCGGAATGGGTTTGACAGAAGTGAACGGGGTGCCGGGTGATGCAGCGGTGCTGTGGGGGGCCGGCTTCAATGCCGGTAAGCGCAGTTCTACCGTGGTGCCGCGGCCCTTGGCGCTGTGGAGCTGGACCGTTCCGCCATGGCGTTCAGCGATGGCTCTAACCACGCTGAGGCCCAGCCCTGCTCCTTGAACACCTGATTGGCGGGCGCCTTCGCTGCGGTAGAAAGTGTCAAAGACCAGTTCCGTGTCAGCGTTGGAGACCCCGTGGCCTTGGTCGTGAATCTCCACCACGACCTGCCCGGCAGGGGCATCGGTCCGGGCCTGGACGTTCACGGTGGTCCCCGCGGGGCTGTATTTGATGGCATTGGAGAGCAAGTTATCCAACAATTGGCCAATGCGTTCCGGATCTACCATGACGGGCACTGGGCCTGTGATGTGTTGTTCCAGCGCGATACCTGCGGCATGGGCCGTGGGCCTGATGGACACGATGGCAGAGTGAATGGACTCGGCCAAGTCAAAGCGCACCGGCGTCATGCTCATTGTGGCGGATGCCGCCGTCAGCAGGTCCTCGACGACGACGCCCAAACGGTGCGCGCCGCGCTCGATCACGGCGAGCTCGGGAGCGGGTGGGCCGCCGTCGTCCTCCAAGCGCTCCCGCAAAAGATCCGTATAACCCAGGATCGAGGTCAGGGGAGTGCGTAGCTCATGCGATACGGAGGCAACGAACGCCGATTGCTTGGCCGCTGCCTCCATCAGTGGGGTGACGTCAGAGAACGCCACAACGCACCCCACCACCTCACCGGCGTCGTTATGCACGGGACCGGACGTAGCGTACCGGGCCACCTTCTCGCCGGCGACCTGGTCCCAGTGGAGGTAGTTGATGAAATGCTCGCCCCGGATGGCGCGCATCAGCGGACGCCGGTCAAAGGGGATGAGCGTGGTGCCATCCGGCTCGTAGAGGGGCAGGGCGTCCATGGTTGCTCGAGCGGCAGCGGCTGCCGGGGAGCCACCTACGGCAACAGCGCTCAGCCGGGCACGGGTTGCGAGTTCGGCATCATTGGAGGCCACAGCCTGACCTTGTGTGTCCAGGGCGACCACGCCGACGTCGATGGCCTGGAGGATCGAGTGCAGTAATTGCCGCTCCTGGCGGTTTTGTGCTGAGGACGCCTCCAGACGCCGCGTCATGGAGCTGACCGTCAACCCCACGCCACCGATGGTGACCGGAAGGAGAATTAATTTGCTCCACACCTGCGCCGTTAATGTGACGTCCGAAAAGGCAATGGGAGATAACACCATTGCCACCATGCCCACCGTGGCTATCAAGGTGCCACGTTCCTTGTCAGCACTGGCCAGCCAAATGGTGGGGAAAATGACCAACAGCCCCAGTACCTCCATGGCTCCGGCAGCGCCGGTGCGGGCTACCCCGATGGCGGCTAAGTCCAGGACCGGCAACAGCAGAACGGCCTCGGGCGCGAAGTTTTTCCAGGGCACAAACGCGGCCAGCCCCACCGATAACACCAGAATGAGGAACCCGGTGATGAACAGCGGATCGGCAAGAAAATCGGGGTACAACACCGCCATCAATACAACAACGAGCGACATGACCAAGACCAGGGGGAACTGACGCACCAGCAAATCGTGGCGGCCCTCCGCGCCTAAAAGGCCCTGGGCCACGGAGCCGTACAGCTTGGTTCTGCTGCGTGCGCCCTTTGTTCTCTCGTTGGTGCTTGGTGTGCCCGAGGTGGTGCCTGGTGCGGTGCCTGAGCTTCTGCCAGCAGGATGATCCATGGGCAACCTTTAGATGGTGGGGATGCTGTGGTGAACAGACTTAGGACGGATGGGTGTCCAGCCACTTCTGAGCCAATGTGGCCTGCAGGTTCAGGGCCCGGCCAATGACCGGCTCCGCTGCGGAGGCGATCTTGGCGCCCAAGAACGGCACACCGGATGTAACCTCGCCGCTGAGCTCCACCAAGGTGGCGCCGCCGTCGGCCGTCAACTTCTGCAGGGCCGAGACATCCACGGGTGCCCCAGCGACGGAAAGCTTGATGGTGTTGGTGCGGGAGCCATCCGGTGCGGGGGCGCTCCAAGACTCATCCTGGGTGACAGTCAATGTTGCGCCTACGAACTTTTTGACCATCTCCGGCATCCGCGTGGTGGGCAACGTGCGCATGGTCTGGGTGGTGAAGGCTGCATCGGTGGGCCCGCTGATGGTGAACTTCTTCAGCTCCCCGCCCACGGTTTCACTGACATGCTTGATGAAGTCTTCATTGGTGAAGACATCCGTGACGCGCTGGATGGTGGCAGAGAGAGTTGTTGCGGCAGCTAGCGCCATGGTTGCTCCAAAATCGGTGGTGTTCGGGCCAGCTCCTACAATAGCAAGCACCCCAGCCACGAATAGGCAGGATCAAAGGGAAAGTTCACTGTGCCGCGAAATGGGGGATACCGGGATATGCGCTTTCGCGCTGTGTGTTTCTGAGTGAGCGTTTCTGAGGTGAGCGTCGCAGCGGCGGCGGGAAACCTCCGCGGCGGCGGACATCGCCTGTGCCGTTGCCGTGGTCGTGGTGGCCGTGGTTGCACTAATAGGGGCGGTTTGCTCCACCAAAAAGGGGCGCGTGGGGCGGCTCCTAGGATTGCAAGCCCGCTGGCGAGTAAGCTGGACACGGTCCCGGATTCGTTAATAGATTCTGGGCTTTCGTGTTGTCCTCAGCGCGGTCGAGAACGTACTTTGGCGGCGCCGGCCGTCAGGCACCAAGGAGAAAAACACCCATGAGTCTTGCAGGGTTGCGAACAGCGCTTTCTGAAGATCCACTGTTCGCCCGGGTGCGCAGCTACGCCGCTGCCGACCCCGCCACTCGCAGCACTGACGTGGCCTTTAGCGCCCCCACAGGTATGCGCGCGGTCCTCTTGGCCGAGATCGCCGACGGCCTAGCCTCCAACCACGACCCATCCACTGTTCGTCCCAGCGTAGTACTGGCCGTCACCGCGACTGGCCGCGAGGCTGAAGACACTGTGTCCGCCCTGCGCTCTTACCTGCCGGAGGGGGCTGTGGCTGAATTCCCCAGCTGGGAAACCCTCCCACACGAACGCCTGTCACCGCGCTCTGACACCGTGGGCCGGCGCCTCTCGGTCCTGCGCCGACTGGCCCACCCCGAGCACGATTCCGGTGATCACCTGCGGGTGATCGTGGCACCCATCCGTGCGGTAGTCCAGCCGCTGGTGGCTGGCTTGGGCGAGCTGGTGCCGGTGCGGGTGCAAGTGGGCGAGGAGATTCCCTTTGCCCAGCTCATCAAGGCACTCGCGGACGCTGCCTACGCGCGGGTTGACATGGTCACGCGCCGTGGCGAATTTGCTGTACGCGGCGGCATCATCGATGTTTTCCCGCCCACCGACAACCACCCGGTCCGGGTGGAATTCTTCGGTGACGAAGTTGACTCGATGCGCTGGTTCAGCATCGCCGATCAGCGAACCCTGACCTCCGTCAAAGGTTCGGTCAGCCACCCGAGCGAACTGTACGCTCCGCCGTGCCGGGAAATCCTCATCACCCCCACGGTCATGGGCCGCGCTGCCAAGTTGAAAAACGCCATGCCCGTGGCCTCCGCCATGCTGGAGAAGATTGCTGGCGGCATTGCCGTGGAAGGCATGGAGTCTTTGGCTCCGGCGCTCGTGGATGGAATGGTGCCGCTAACCTCCTTGTTGCCCGCAGCCTCCATCACCGTGGTCTTGGACCCCGAGAAGGTCAGTGCCCGCGCCCACGATCTTGAATCTACCAACGAGGAGTTCCTCGAGGCCGCCTGGTCCACGGCCTCGGACGGCGGCAGCGCCCCACTCGATTTGGCTCAGGCAAGCGGAGTAGCGGCCGGGGTGGACCTGGCCTCTGCCGGTTTCAAATCGTTGGCCGAAACCCGCGAAACTGCCCTGAAATATGGGGTTGGCTGGTGGGCCCTGAGCTCACTGGCGAAGGACGAGGAATTGGAACCTTCCACCGACGTGCTGAACCTGCACGCCCGGGAACCGCGGGGTTACCGCGGCGACGTTGCGGAGATGATGGAGTTCATCGGGTCCCGCATTAAGGACCAGTGGCGTGTTGTGGTGGCCACCCAGGGCCCCGGTCCGGCCCAGCGCCTGGCTGAACTGTTCCACGAAGCCAACATTCCGACGTCGCGCGTTGACTCACTGGATCTTCCGCCGCAGCCGGGCATCATCGAGGTGACCACGGCAGACACCGGACGCGGCTTTGTCCTTGACTCGCTCAAGCTGGGGTTGCTGACCGAGGCGGACTTGCTGGGGCGCGCCTCTGCCGTCTCGACCAAGGACATGCGCAAGATGCCCTCGAAGCGGCGCAACGCAGTGGACCCACTGCAGCTGGAAGCCGGGGATTACGTGGTCCACGAACAGCACGGTGTGGGTAAGTTCGTGGAGCTGATTCAGCGCAAGGTGGCCGGTGCTGGCGTGGGTGGTGTTGCGGGCCTGCGCGAATATCTGGTGCTGGAGTACGCGCCGTCCAAGCGTGGTGCACCAGGAGACAGGCTGTTTGTGCCCACCGATCAGCTGGATCAGGTGACGGCGTATGTTGGTGGGGACGCTCCGGCGCTCTCGAAGATGGGCGGCTCCGACTGGGCGGCCACCAAGTCCAAGGCGCGCAAGGCCGTCAAGGAAATTGCCGGAGAGCTGATCCGGCTGTATTCGGCGCGCATGGCCTCCAGGGGGCATGCCTTCGGACCCGACACCCCGTGGCAGGCTGAACTGGAAGAAGCCTTCCCTTACGTTGAGACACCCGACCAGCTGGTGGCCATCAACGAGGTCAAAGCTGACATGGAGAAGGAAGTCCCCATGGACCGTCTGATCTCCGGAGATGTGGGCTACGGAAAGACCGAAATCGCCGTCCGGGCAGCGTTCAAGGCGGTGCAGGACGGAAAGCAGGTGGCCATTTTGGTGCCCACCACGCTGTTGGCACAGCAGCACTATGAGACGTTCAACGAGCGTTTTTCCGGGTTCCCGATTCGGGTGAAGCCGCTTTCACGTTTCCAAACGGCTAAAGAATCCAAAGAGATCGTCGAAGGAGTGCGCACTGGAGCCGTCGATGTTGTCATCGGTACGCACCGTTTGCTGTCCAAGGACTTCGCGTTCAAAGACCTCGGGTTGGTGATTGTCGATGAGGAACAGCGCTTTGGTGTGGAGCACAAAGAGGCGTTGAAAAAGATGCGGACCAATGTTGACGTTTTGGCCATGAGTGCCACGCCCATTCCGCGCACCTTGGAAATGTCCATGACGGGCATCCGGGAGACTTCCACACTTGCCACCCCGCCTGAGGAACGCCACCCTGTGCTGACCTATGTTGGTGCGCATAGTGACAAGCAGGTGGGTGCTGCGATCCGGCGTGAGCTTATGCGTGAGGGGCAGGTGTTTTATGTGCATAATCGTGTTAAATCTATTGAGCGTACTGCTGCGCATATCCAGCAGCTGGTTCCGGATGCGCGGGTTGCCGTGGCGCACGGGCAGATGTCTGAATCTCGGCTAGAGCAGATCATTGTGGATTTCTGGGAGAAGCGCTTTGACGTTCTGGTGTGCACCACCATTATTGAGACTGGGCTGGATATCTCTAATGCCAACACGCTCATTGTTGAGCAGGCCAATAATTATGGGTTGTCTCAGCTGCATCAGTTGCGTGGGCGTGTGGGTCGTGGGCGCGAGCGAGCGTATGCGTATTTCTTGTACCCGGCGGATAAGCCGTTGGGTGAGGTGGCGTTGGAGCGGCTTAAAGCGGTGGCCGCGCATAACGAGCTTGGTGCTGGTATGGCCTTGGCGATGAAGGATCTTGAGATCCGTGGGGCAGGTAACTTGCTCGGCGGTGAGCAGTCTGGTCATATTCAGGGTGTTGGCTTTGATTTGTATATCCGTTTGGTGGGTGAGGCTGTGGCGGACTTCCGTGGTGAGGGTGAGGAGCGGGCTGCTGAGATGAAGATTGAGTTGCCCATCAACGCTCACTTGCCACACGATTACGTTCCGGGGGAGCGGTTGCGGTTGGAGGCTTACCGGAAGCTGGCTGCTGCCGTCACGATGGAGGCCATTGCTGAGGTGGAAGCTGAATTGATTGACCGTTACGGTGAGTTGCCGCCGGCGGCCGTGAATTTGTTGTCTGTTGCTAACTTCAAGGTGTTGGCGCGGGCTGCGGGTCTGACGGACGTTGCGATGCAAGGTAATTTCATCAAGTTTGCTCCGGCGCAATTACCGGAGTCCAAGGAGATGCGGCTGAACCGCATGTACCCGGGGTCCTTGGCTAAGCCTGCCATGAATGCCATCTTGATTCCTAAGCCGAAGACCGCACGGATTGGCGGACGGGACCTAGCCGATGCCGAGGTACTCACATGGGCCCAGGGCGTGCTCGAAGCGATTTTCGAGACAACGCCGGCGAGCGTAGCGGCACAATAATCCGCTGACAGGAGCGGCCCCGCTACCCTATGCGCTGGACTCGTACCGAGCTCGGCGCATAGTTCTCACGCACCTTTCCCTATGCACCGGACTGGAAGTGAGCCCGTTGCATAAGCTACGTGGCGCCAAACCCAGCATGAGTCCAGCGCATACAAGTTGGCTGGGGCGGATTGGCGAGGGGCGGGAGGCGAGGCGGGCGGCGTCGTACGTCTGAAATAGCTGATTAAACAACTGAACCGCAGCAAGGACTTTCGCCCGTTGCTGCGGTTCAGTTATTGGTACGGCGTTACTGGCCGGCGGTGTCCGAACGGCCAATGATGGTCATCGGGACGAAAAATGCCAATGAGCACAGGCCGATGCCGATGATGGCCGGCACAAACGCGTGGGCAAAGCTTTCCAGGCTCCAGTAGGAGAAGGTAAAGATTCCGCCAAGGAACAAGGCAAGGAAAATGACGAACAAGACGACGGACTGCACAAGGCTGTTCTCGCCGCGGTAAGCGTTGTTGGACACGGTTTCTCCTTTCCCCTAAGTGGGGAGCAAGGTGGATGCACCGAAGAGTCGGCGCGTTGATCTACCCACGATCTTAGTACGGATTAGTACGAAGCTGTGCCCGCGCCGCCGGTGACGATGGCGATACCTGAACTGGTGCCGATCCGGGTGGCGCCGGCCTGGATCATTTCCAGTGCCTTTTCCCGGGTTCGCACTCCGCCAGAGGCCTTAACGCCAACGTCCGGGCCCACGGTTTCGCGCATCAAACCAACGTCCTGGGCCGTGGCGCCGCCGCCGTTGAAGCCAGTGGAAGTCTTGACGAAATCGGCGCCAGCTTCCACGGCAGCCTGGCAGGCCAAGATCTTCTCATCATCGCTGAGCAGTGAGGTTTCAATGATGACCTTGAGCAGCGAATCTGCCTCGTGCACCACTTCGGCCACGGCAGAAATATCGCTCACGAGGGCGTTGCGATCCAGGGCGCGGGCGGAAGCGATGTTGATGACCATGTCAATCTCATCGGCGCCGTCCATGGTGGCGCCGCGGGCCTCGAATACCTTGACGTCGGTGTTGTGCGTGCCAAGAGGGAAGCCCACCACAGTACACGTCAGCACGCCTGTGCCGAGCAGGGCTTTCTTGGCTGTTTCAACCCAGACCGGGTTGACGCAGACGGACTTGAAATGATGCTCGGCGGCTTCCTTGCACAACCGCAGGATGTCATCCCGGCTGGCCTCGGGCGCTAAAAGGGTGTGGTCAATGTATTGGGCGAGCTCATCGCCGGCCTGGTTTGCCGCGAAGGGGCTATTAGTTGTCATGATCAGGACCTTCCCACGTGTGAATGATTAACACCATGGTGCCACACAAGGGCCGGAACGGACGGTCTGGGTTCTTGGTTCCTGGCTCTTGGTTCAGCGTAGGCGGTAGCCGCGCTTCACCACAGTTTCCACAATGCTGGGGTCCGGTAGCGCAGCACGCAGCCGGCTCATGGTCATGTGGAGGGCGTGATCGCTCTCGAGTGAACCGGATCCCGCGGCAAGCTCGCTGTGTGAGAGTACTCCACCGCCAGCGCCCATGAGCAACTTCAGCAGCTGCAGGGGAGCGGGGGCTATCGGTACCGGAAGCCCATTGACCAGCAACGATTGGCCACGTACCTCCAAGACCATCCCGGCGCTCTCTGCCCGCAGCACCCCGGTTTGTTCCAGATGTTCACAGACCAGCCGGATCAAAGCCCCCATCCGGAACCTCTCCGGCATTATCGGAACAATGCCTGCTTCTAGCAATGGTGCAGCGGTGACAGGGCCCACCACGGCACTCACCACCTGTGCCGGGCCGTGCCCGCGCAAAGCATCACGGAGTTCTTCACCCCGGCCCAGTGCGTCTGCGGCGCTGAGTACCGCATCAACTGCCGGCGCGCTGGTGAACATCAGGACATCAATTTCCTTGTTGATCACGGATTCAATGAGCTGGGGGAGCTTATCGCCTTCCTCTGCATTGACCCAGCGATAAGGTGTCACCGTCAAGACCGTGGCGCCTGCCTCCTGCAGCCGAGTGAGAGCAGCGACATCCGTGTAGCCATGAACTTGAACGGCAACGGTCTTACCCTTCACTCCGGCTGCAATGACTAAATCTGTCAATGTGGCGGTGGTTTCATCGGGGCTGATGCCGTGGTCATCAAGCCCAGCGGCCCTGACGGCGCCACGAGCCTTGGGACCACGGACATAAATGGCTGCACGGGCTAGCGTGGCCAGCAGCTCTTCGCCCTGACCGGCCACATCGGCGGCCTCGGCCCAGCGCCGCATCCCGTAGGCAGTGGTGACCATGACAATGTCTGGGGCGGCGGCGATAACGGCCGCTGTCTCAACGCGCAGGGCCTCGTCATCGGCTACAGGGGCAATCTTGAGGGCAGGGGCGTGCTGCACCTGTGCTCCCCGGCGTTCCAGGGCGTCAATCAAATCTCCTGCCCGGCGGTGCGCGGTGACACCGATCCGAAAGCCACGTAACGGCTGTGCTGCCATGGCGTGAGCCTGGCCCGCGGGGCTGGGGTGAGATTCTGGGGTTTCGCTCATGTGGTCCTTAAAGCTTCCGAATGCTGCCGGTCAACACGATGCGGCTGGCCAACCGGTTTGGGTGGGGAAAGCGTGGCAATAGTACCGGAGCTGCTCTTTGCATTGCGCCATATTGCACTGCGGTACGGCGCCATAGTGCAATGCGGCAGTAGAGAGGTTCCGGGATGGAATGGGCGCTGCCCGCCGGGATACAGTGAAAGAACAATCAACGGGAAGCGACGGTCGCCGTCCTGCCGCACACAGGGGGAGAAGATGTGAACGTTCAGCCTGCAGACAGTACGCGGGGTGGCCCACGCGCTCGTAATGCGGCCCTGGACGGAATCCGGGGACTGGCAATAGCGGCCGTCATCGCCTCCCATTTTGTACCCATGGTTATTCCAGGCGGTTTCAGCGGCGGCGCCTACGGTGTGCTGGTCTTCTTTGTTCTCAGCGGATACCTCATCACCACGCTGCTGTTGCGAGAATACGACAGCTCCCGACGCGTAGACATCAAAGCGTTCTACATTCGCAGGGCCTTGCGGCTCCTGCCTGCCCTGTATGTGTTCCTGCTGATTGCCTTGCTCATGACGTTTCTCTTCGGTACCCAGCTGAACATGGACCGCGGCGGTGCCGTGATTGGTGCCGTGATGGCGTTCTTTTACGTTTTCAATTGGGCGGACTTCGCCGGGCTTGGGATTCCGCATTCAATCTCCCCTCTCTGGACGCTCTCCGTGGAAGAACAGTTCTATGTGGTGTGGCCGCCGCTACTGCTGATCATGTTGGGAACTCCTTGGCTCAAACGGCACCTACAAGGCGCAGTGCTCGGTGCAGTTGTTGTCTTTACAGGCCTGAGTATTGCCGCCTTCCTCCTCTTCGGGATGATGTCCTATTACCGGACCTGGACGTGGGTTGCGCCGTTGCTAATGGGTGCCTCGCTGGCCATTGCCCAGCGGCGCACCAAGGGCCAGTTCGGGAATTCGCTGGCCAGTTTCTCGCCCATTGCGTGGTGCCTGCTGCTCTTGGTGGCCTTGTTTCCACCGCCACTGTCCAGCATTGTCACCCACGCCGTCACCGTGCCGCTGCTGAGCCTGGCCACCTGCGCCATCATTGCCCGCAGCACCACCAGCCAGAACAGCCTGTCCCTGACAGTACTGGGAACACCGGTTCTGCTCTACCTTGGCAGACGGTCCTACGGGCTGTACCTATGGAACCTGTTGGCCTTGGAAACCCTGGAGCACTTCATCTCCACCCCGGCCCTGCTCATGGTGTGCGCGCTCGCCGTTACTTTGGCCGTAGCTGAAGCCTCCTACCGGTGGATTGAAATGCCAGCCCTGCGGCTCAAACACAGATTTGAGCGAGCCCATTTGGACGTGGCCCAAAGTGCATCTTCCTGAGGTATTCGGGTTTTGAGGATCCTCACGCCGACTTCAAGGTGACATCCACGGCAGGGACCGCCAATCCGGTGAGACTGGACAGCTTCACCACCTCCCCAATAACAATGACCGCAGGATTTCGGCACAGCGATGATGCGTTCACAATGGTCCCCAGCGTTGCAAGGGTGGTGCGCTGAGCTGGCCCAAAGCCCTCCTCCACAATGGCCACGGGTACATCATGGGCTAGCCCGGCCCTGTGCAGGCCCGCCACGAGGGACGGCAGGGTGCCGATGCCCATCAGCACCACAATGGTGCCGCCCAAGCCGGCCAGATGCTTGTATTCACTGGTGCTCAGGGGTGCGTGACCAGAGACGACGGTGAACAGATGGCTGACGTTGCGGTGGGTCACGGGAATGCCGGCGGCACCGGGAACAGCAATGGAGCTGGAGATTCCGGGCACCACTGTGACAGCGACACCGGCAGCCACGGCTCCAGCCATTTCCTCACCGCCGCGGCCAAACACAAACGGATCTCCGCCTTTGAGGCGCACCACCTGCAAGCCCGACTGGGCGCCCTCGATCATGCGGGCGGTGATTTCTTCTTGAGATACCTTGTGATGGCCTGGGGCTTTGCCCACATCCACAAAGGTGGCTCTCGGTGCCAGCTCCGCCAGATCTGCGGTGGGCCCCAGCCTGTCGAAGAAGACCACGTCCGCTGCGGCCAGGGCCTGGGCAGCGCGCAGTGTCAGCAGATCTGCCGGGCCCGGCCCGCCGCCGACCAGGGTGATGTGCCCGGCGCGTCCTAGGCGTCGTGGTGGCCGGGGACGTCCAAAAGGTTGCGGGATTGCCATGGGAATCACCTTCAGTTCTTTTCCAGGAGGGTGCTGCGGAGGGGGATGTGGGAGGCGAGAAACACTGGTCCAGCTGCTGCCTTTTCTGATGGGGTGGCTGGGCGGATCTGGCCACGTTCGGGAACAAACACAATGGAGTCGTCAGCCGATTCCGGAGCGTTGACAAAGGAGCGGAATCGGCGCAACCGCTCGGGATCGGCCAAGGTGGCGGCCCATTCGTCTTCATAGTTGCGCACGTGGGTGTTCATGGCAGCTTCCAGATCCGCGGCGATGCCCAGCGAATCGTTGACGACCACATCCACCACGTGAGCCAGACCGCCGTCGAGCTCTTCCTGCCAACGCGCGGTGCGCTGCAAACGCTCAGCGGTGCGGATGTAGTACATCAGGTAGCGGTCGATGTAGCTGATGAGGGTGTCGTCATCGAGGTCCTTGGCGAGCAGCTGGGCGTGTGCCGGGGTGGCGCCGCCGTTGCCGCCCACGTACACGTTCCAACCATCGGCGGTGGCGATGACTCCTACGTCCTTGCCGCGAGCCTCGGCGCACTCGCGGGCGCAGCCGGACACGCCCAATTTGAACTTGTGCGGGCTGCGCAGACCGCGGTAGCGCAGCTCCAATTTGATGGCCATGGCCACCGAATCCTGCACGCCGTAGCGGCACCAGGAGGAGCCAACGCAGGACTTCACGGTACGTAGCGACTTTCCGTAGGCCTGCCCGGATTCCATGCCGGCATCCACCAGAATTTTCCAGATCTCGGGCAACTGTTCCAGCCGGGCCCCGAAGAGGTCTATCCGTTGGCCGCCGGTGATCTTGGTGTAGAGGCCGTAATCCTGGGCCACCTTGGCGATGACGGCCAGCTTGTCCGGGGTGATCTCGCCGCCGGGGATGCGCGGCACCACCGAATAGGTGCCGTCTTTTTGCATGTTGGCCAGTGCGCGGTCATTGGTGTCCTGCAAGGTGCCGCGGCCCTCATCCAGCACGTAGGCGCTGTTTTGGCTGGCCAGAATATTGGCCACGGTGGGCTTGCAAATATCGCAGCCACGCCCTGCTTTGGCTACCTCATCGGCGCCGAAGCGGGCCAATATCTCAGGGAAGCTGGTTAGCTCTAGGGCCCGCACGGCCTCAAACAGTTCCGGACGGGACATCTCAAAGTGCTCACACAGGGCCTTGGAAACCGCGATGCCGGACTTCTTCAGCTCACCTTCCATGAGCTTCTTCAACAGCGGCACACAGGAACCGCACTGGGTGCCGGCGCGGGTACAGGCCTTCAGTCCTGGCAAATCCTGGACTGGTGCGTTGCCGTCGCACGTGCCGCAGCCGTTGACCGCGTCGCGGACACTGCCGGCGGAGACGTTGTTGCAGGAGCACAAGATCGCGTCGTCGGGTAGCTCCACCGTGGGAGCGTCCCCGCCGCCAGCGGCTGAGAGGAACGCGCCGGGTTCTGCTGGAAGTTCCCGGCCCAGCAGTGGTCGCAGGCTGGTGTAAGGGGAGGCGTCGCCCACGAAGATGCCGCCCAGGAGCGTTTTGGCATCGGCGCTGGTGACGATTTTTTGGTACACGCCGCGGGCCGGATCGGCGTACACCACTTCGAGGCTGTTCTCGGTGGTGGCGAAAGCGTCGCCGAAGCTGGCCACATCCACACCGGAGAGTTTGAGTTTGGTGGCCGTGTCGAAGCCGGGGAACGTGGCGTTGCCGCCGTGCAAGCGGTCTGCCACGATCTCTGCCATGGTGTTGGCCGGGGCTACCAGCCCTAAGCACATGCCCTCATAGTTGGCCACCTCGCCAATGGCCCAGACGCCGCTGACAGTGGTGGCGCAGGTGTCGGTGATGACAATGCCGCCGCGCGGGCCCAGCTCGAATCCATGCTGGGCGAGTCCTTCGCTGTCGCGGGCCAATTCGTCCCGGGGCCGGACGCCGACGGAAACTACCACGAGGTCTGCTTTCACCACGGAGCCGTCGGCCATGAGCACTCCGGTGACCTGGCCGGCGTCGTCCGTCTCAATGGCTGCGGGATAGACGCCAATGGAGGCGCTCATGCCCTTGGCCGCCACCAAACGGCCCAGGGCCTGGCCGGCGCCCTGGTCCAGTTGGGCGTTCATGAGCCAGCGGCCACCGTTGATAACCTGCGCATCTGCGCCGAGTTTGATGAGTCCCGCCGCCGCTTCCAAGCCGAGCAGACCACCGCCAATGACTGCCGTCTGCACGGTGCGGCCCAACTTTTTCCTCAGGGCACCAACCTGCTGGTTGAGCGTCCACACATCATCCAGGGTCCGGTAGACGTGGGTGTGTTCGGCACCGGGGATCTCGAGACGGACGGCGTCTGAACCTGTGGCCAGGACCAACTCGTCGTAGGGGTAGGTGGTGATTTTTCCGCAGTGCATGGTGGACACGGTGCTCTGTGCGGGATTGATCGTGGCGACTTCGGCGCCGGTGACGAGCGTGATGGCGGGGTGCTGCCAGAGGTTCTGATCGCCTAAGGAAAGATCGGTGTTCACGTCCGTGAGGGCCTGGCTCAGCGCCACCCTGTCGTAGGGGACGTGGATTTCTTCGGCGAGGACGGTGATGTGCCAGTCCTGGCGGCCGCGGGCCTGCATGGCTTCGACGAAACGATGAGCGGCTGGTCCGCCGCCCACGACGACGATCCTGGTTGGGGTACTGCTGGCCGTTGGGTTGTGCTCGCTTGGCTGCGTCATCTCTGTGGCCTTTCCGTCGGGGCCCGGTGGAGGCAACCTGGTATTGGTGGCACCAAATCAGGACCCTCTTGGGTGGGCCTGGCGCCGGCACCAATGTGTGTTCCCATGCTAGGAAAGGGCCATTACTACACCGTTTCGCCAATGTAACAGCCAGTTAACATATGCCTCACGAGGCCCGGTGGGGCGGTGGTGAGAGAGGTTTAACATTTCTGTCACGGGGGCGGAGGATGGCAGAAACACGGCCGTTTTAGAGTTGATCTCAGTTGCCCGGTCTGCACTGCCTGTCACTGAGTGGTGGGCCGGGCACCGCACTCCACGGCACGTTTCCTCCGATCCCGCCTTGGGGGATGCCGGCCCCAATTCACTAAGGAACGCACATGGAACAGCTTTTGGACATGCCCCGCACCGCTCCCTCTTCCCGTAGGGGGCCCTCCCACGCAGTTCAGGAGTGGTTTCCGGTGTGCCAGTTGCGCGATCTGGAGGACTCGTGGGGTGAGGCGGCCCTGATCAACGGCCAGCAGCTGGCCTTGTTCCGGGTCGGGGAGGATGAGGTGTTTGCTGTCTCCCACGCCGACCCGGCCACGGCCTCCCACGTCATGGCCCGCGGAGTGCTCGGCTCGCGCGGGGACACGTACACGATTGCCTCACCACTGCACAAAGAGGTGTACTCCTTGGCGACGGGGGAGTGTTTCAGCCGCCCGGAACTCTCCTTGGATACCTTCCCGGTGCGCGTGGTGGCCGGCAGGATAGAGGTAGCGCTCTAGAGCTGGTCCAAGCCCAGCGCTGCCTTGACATCAACCACCACGGCAGCAAGCGCCCGTTGCGCTTCGATATGGGCTGCGCCGAGAAGTTCGGTGCTGGCGACGGGGATGACAACCTCCAAGTAGCACTTGAGTTTCGGTTCGGTGCCGCTGGGACGGATGATGACCCTGGTGCCGTTATCGCTCCAGTAGGCCATTCCTTCGGTAGCCGGCAAATCAGCACTGCCCACCGAGAGATCAGCCATCTCGGCGATGGGGGAGCCGTCGAAGTGTGCCGGCGGCTGGGTCCGCAACCGCTCCATCATGGCCTGGATGTGGGATGCTTCCTCGACCCGGATACTGATCAGATTGCTGGCGTGCAGGCCGTGAGCCAAGGCAAGATCATCCAGAACGTCGAAGAGCGTCCGGCCAACAGTTTTGAGCCCGGCGGCCATTTCAGCCAGTAGCAGTCCGGCGGAAATCCCGTCCTTGTCACGGACAACGTCCGGGGCAAGACAGTAGCCCAGCGCTTCCTCATAGCCGTACGTCAGCTCCGGAACCCGTGAAATCCATTTGAAACCCGTCAGAGTCTGTACATGGCCGTATCCGGCGGCAGCTGCAATTTTCGACAGCAGGCGGGAGGACACGATGGAGTTGGCAAATACCGGAATCCCGGCACCCGCCGTCTCGCCGGGGCCGGCTTCATTGCTGGGACGTACCTCAGAACTGGCACTGCCGGTCCGTCCGCCTCTGGCTACCAAGTGGGCACCCAGCAGGGCTCCAACCTGATCGCCGTGCAGCTGATGCCACTGTCCCGTGGTGGGGTCCAGGACGCCCGCCGCTACCCGATCGGCGTCGGGATCGTTGGCCAGAACCAAATCTGCGTCCACTTTCTGAGCCAGCGCAAAGGCCAGATCCATGGCCCCAGGCTCTTCCGGATTGGGGAAAGGCACCGTGGGGAAATCTGGATCCGGAGCACTTTGCTCGGGCACAACATGGACGTCTGTGAAACCAGCCAGATTTAACACAGCTATTGCAGTCTCATGTCCAACCCCGTGCATGGAGGTGTGCACAATGCGTAATTCGCGGGCAGGGAAGGCAGCAGGATCGGTGAGTGCGGCCACAGCCTCTTTATATTCTTGAACCAGGGCGTCGCCGAGAATGTGCCAACCTTCTCCAGCCATCTCGATGCCTGAGGTATCGCCTAGTTCCGCGGTGTTGGCGACGGCGTCAATATGGCCGGCGATCAGAGAATCGTGCGGGGCCACAATCTGCACACCCCGGGCTTCCGGTGCCACAGCCCGGCCACCCAAATACACCTTGTAACCGTTGTCCTGACGAGGATTGTGGCTGGCCGTCACCATGACGCCAGCCTCACAATCCAAGGCGCGCACAGCATAGGCAAGAACTGGCGTTGGCAGCGGAGCAGGCATCAGGAACGTCTCAATGCCTGCCGCAGTGAAAATGGCGGCCGTCTCCTGCGCAAAAGCCTCAGAGTTGTAGCGGGCGTCGAATCCCACCACTGCCCTGGGGCGGTAGGTGGGCGCAGGCGCCAAGGAGGGATCGACGTCGTGCGTGTCTTGCTGGGGTGTCTGCGCATCCTTGGCCAGTGCGAGCAAGTGCGCAGCAACACCGGCTGCGGCGCGACGCACCACCACCTTGTTCATCCGGTTCGGGCCGGGCCCCATGGCGGCACGGAGCCCGGCAGTACCGAACGCGAGATTACCGGCAAAGCTATCCACCAGCTCGGCCAAGTCGGTGGGGTTGGACGGCGCGGCGTCGATCAACTCCCGCAGCTGCGCGGCAGTTCCAGGATCGGGATCCTGGGTGCTCCATTGTCCCGCAGCTTCTTGCAAGGCAACCATCTCGAGTGCTGCGGTGGACTCGGATTTGCTCTCATTTACATGTCTCACGAGACCAATGTAACCGCACCACCGCACGAACTCCTACATCTTTGCGATGATACCGGCCAATAAGGCGGAAATACGGGGGCCCGCGGCGGCACCTGCCTCAATAACTTCAGTGTGGCTCAGCGGGGTGGAACTGATGCCGGCGGCGAGGTTGGTCACCAAGGAAATACCGAACACTTCCATGCCTGCAGCGCGGGCGGCAATGGCCTCGAGAGCTGTGGACATGCCCACCAAATCGGCGCCAATCCGCTTGGCGTATTGCACCTCGGCGGGGGTTTCGTAATGCGGGCCGGTGAACTGGGCGTAGACGCCTTCATCGAGACTGGGGTCCACTTCGCGGGCTACGGCGCGCAGCCTGGCGGAGTACAGGTCGGTCAGATCCACAAATTTTGCGCCCTCTAGGGGGGAGGTGGCCGTCAAGTTCAGGTGATCGCTGATCAGCACGGGGGTGCCTGGCGTCCACGCCTCGTTGAGCCCGCCACAGCCGTTGGTCAGGACCATGATGGTGGCGCCGGTGGCAGCGGCGGTGCGCACCCCGTGAACCACGGCGCGCACGCCCTTGCCTTCGTAGAAGTGGGTTCGGGCGCCCAGTACCAGAACGTTCTTGCCGCCGGGGGTGCGGATGGAGGTCAGGGTGGCCACATGGCCCACTACGGCAGGAGCTGAGAATCCGGGGACCTCGGCGGCGTCCAAGACTGCGGTGACCTCGCCGATAAGTCCGGCGGCTTCACCCCATCCTGAACCCAATACCACGGCGATGTGGTGAGTTTGAACACCGGTGTGTTCGGCAATATAGGCGGCGGCCTCGCGGGCCAGCTCGGTGGGATCGCTCTGTGCGGGCGTCTGCTGGGGGCTTTGTTGAATAGTCACGGAACCAACATACCGGCACTGTGTGCCCACGCACAGAGGGCATGGAAGTTGGTGCATGGCGCGGGCTAGGGAACAATGAATAATTGTGACCAGTCAACAGGATGTATCTCAGCCCTTTGCCCTTCCCAGTCTTGCCATTCTTGGTGGTGGACCCGGCGGTTACGAAGCTGCCATGGTGGCAGCTTCCATGGGTGCCGAGGTGACCATTGTGGAACGTACCGGGCTGGGCGGATCCGCCGTCCTGACCGATGTTGTCCCGTCCAAATCGCTGATTGCCGTTGCCGAGGCCATGAACCGCAGCGTAGATTCCACCCAGCTTGGTGTGAGCTTCGAATCTGCTGAGGGCAATCCCAAGACCATCATCAAAGCTGATCTGAAGCAGATCAACGAACGCGTTCTGCGCCTGGCTAGAGAACAGTCCGCTGATATTCGTCGCGGTCTGGAAGCCATGGGCGTGAAAATTGTGATTGGCACCGGGAAGCTGCTGGATAACCGCACTATTGAGGTAGACCGCGGCGAATCCAGTGAGATCATCAAGGCTGACTCCATCCTGGTCTCCGTGGGTGCCCACCCGCGTGAGCTTGCCACGGCCCGCCCCGATGGCGAACGCATTTTCAACTGGACCCAGATCTATGATTTGGAAGAACTTCCCGAAGAACTGATCGTGGTGGGCTCCGGTGTAACCGGGGCCGAATTCGCCTCTGCGTTTAATGGACTGGGTTCCAAAGTCACGCTGATTTCCAGCCGCGACCAAGTTTTGCCCGGCGAGGACTCTGATGCCGCCGCAGTGCTGGAGGACGTCTTTGCCCGCCGCGGTCTGCGCGTGCTCTCCCGCTCACGTGCCGAATCCGTGGAGCGCACTGCCGATGGAGTTGTGGTGACATTGGGCGATGGCTCAACAGTTACCGGCACCCACTGCCTGGTGTGCGTTGGCTCCATCCCCAACACCACCGGCATTGGTCTGGAAGCAGCCGGGGTTCAGGTCACCCCCAGCGGCCACATCAAGGTTGACGGTGTTTCCCGCACCAGTGCGCCGAACGTCTACGCTGCCGGTGACTGCACGGGCGTTTTTGCGCTGGCCTCCGTGGCAGCAATGCAGGGCCGCATCGCCGTGGCTCACTTGGGCGGCGACGGTGTGCGCCCGCTGAAGCTGACCCAGGTTTCCTCCAACATTTTCACCTCCCCGGAGATTGCCTCCGTAGGTGTCTCCGAAGCCGATTTGGCTTCGGGTAAGTACCAAGGCGATGTCATCAAACTTTCCCTGGACACCAACGCTCGGGCCAAAATGCGCGGCGTCAACGATGGCTTCGTGAAGATCATTGCCCGCAAGGGGTCAGGAACGGTCATTGGTGGCGTGGTTGTGGGAGCCGGTGCCTGCGAACTGATTTTCCCCATCGCGATGGCTGTGACGCAGAAACTGCACGTAGATGATGTGGCCAACACCTTCACCGTGTACCCGTCCATGTCCGGCTCCATCTCAGAGGCTGCTCGGCGCCTGCACGTGCACATGTAACTGCGGGCGGCTTGCGGGGCGACTCGATTCTGCGACTGTGGTTGTTGCATTCTTTACAGGTGCTGGTAGCCGCTTCTGAAAGGATTCCACAGCGAAACCGCACACGGGCGGCCAGCAAGTGAGCTTAGCCAAGGTTGCACATCGGTGGCCCAAATCTTAGTTAGACAGCGTCTTAGTTAGACAGCGTTCATTTATGGCAAAGTCAAGTAGTCGTAGTGCACAACGTCGATCATTCCGGAAAACCGTCGGACTCGATTAGGCTTCCATGTGTGAATAAGCCGAATTTCAGCCGCTGGGCAGGGGTCCTCATCGCCGTGGTAGCCCTTGTGGCCGCGGTCCTGTTGACGTTTGCTGTGAGAACCATGTTGAACGTCGACGCTGGAACGACTTCCGAGGGCACGTTTTTTGGATTATGGAGCATCCTCTACAACACCCAAGCCCCGAACCGTTCCGTCATATATACGGCTATCGCGCTGGCTCTGTTGCTCGCGGCCGGCATCGCCATGATCGAGCGTCGTATCGCTACGCGCTACCGGCGCTCCGGCAACGTGACGGCAACGCCGTTGGCGCCCAAGCTGATCATGAACAAGAATCGCGGCGTATTCGCGGGCCCCATCAAAATCACTGTGTTGCTTCCGGCGCACAACGAGGAAGCCTCGCTTCAGGGCACGCTTGATTCGCTGTTTTCACAGTCCCAGGCACCCGATCGAGTGATTGTGGTGGCCGACAACTGCACCGACGGCACCGAGCGTATCGCCATGGAGCGTGGTGTTGAAGTCATGCCAAGCGTTGGCAACTCCGACAAGAAGGCCGGGGCCCTGAATCAGGTCCTGTCGGTCATTCTTCCCTTCCAAGGCGACAATGACATTGTCATGATCATGGATGCGGACACCCAGCTTGATGACGGTTTCCTAGAAGCGGCAGCTTCACGCTTCGCCAACGATCGGGCGCTCATGGCCGTAGGCGGCCTGTTCCATGGGGAACCCGGCCACGGATTGATCGGGCAGTTCCAGCGCAACGAATACATCAGGTATTCACGCGAGCTGAAACGCCGCCGTGGGCGCGTGTTCGTTCTGACTGGTACGGCTTCATTGTTCAGGCCGGTTGCTCTGCGCGAAGTGGCCGCGTACCGGGGCAATGTACTGCCGGGAATCCCCGGCGACGTCTACGACACCGCAGCACTGACTGAGGACAACGAGCTGACAATCGCGTTAAAATCGCTCGGCGCATTGACCGTTTCTCCTTCGGAATGCACAGTGGTCACAGAACTTATGCCGACCTGGCGGACGCTTTGGAACCAGCGCCTGCGGTGGCAGCGCGGCGCCCTGGAAAACCTCGGGGCCTACGGCATGACACCGCAGACACTGCGCTACTGGGCGCAGCAGCTGGGCATCGGCTACGGCGTCATCGCACTGTTCTCCTATCTGGCGCTGCTACTGGTCATGGCGTTGGCGTTGGACAGCTGGATTTGGTTCCCATTCTGGCTGGGCCTCGGTGCGGTGTTCACCCTTGAACGCATCGTCACGGTGTGGAAGGGCGGGTGGCGTGCACGTTTGCTGGCTGCGCTGCTGATCCCCGAGCTCTGCTTCGACATGTACTTGAACCTGGTTTACGTCAAGGGAATCATCGACAGTGCCACGGGCCGCCGTGCCGCATGGACGCACCTGGAACACACATTAAAACTCGAAGAAAAAGTGGAGGGATCGTAAAAATGTCACTACCCACTGGGGTGGTTCTCCCCGAATCAATGTTGCACAGTGAATGGTTTGCCGTGTGGGCAACCTTTGTAGCAATCAACACTCTGATGTATGCGGCCCTGTCCATCGCCAAGATCCTGCCGAACATATACCCAACCGACTGGTTCCTCGGCAGGAACCGACGCTCGGAGACGCGCAGCATCTATCCAGACGCGGATAGCCGTTCCCGGACTGCTGCGCATCCCGAGGCATAGGACTCACAATCGTGGTGGAGTCCGTTGAAGGCCTGGACTGGGTACACCGGCTTTCAAATCCCACGGCGCGGTTTACAGTTGCTCTCCTGCGCAGAGGATCAACATCCCTTGCGGAGTGCGGCGCAGAGTAGCGGCGCGGTTCCGAGAACAGCATTTTTCAGGTTGGTTGATTTCACTCCAAGTTCTGCCGTGGGCTCCAGGGCGAGGCTGGCGTTGTCCAAGAACTGGGACCATTTGGGGATTTTTGCCTCGCCAACTTCCTTCGCCGCACTCTTCCAAGAATCAACGCAAGGTCCGCTTGAGCTCGCCAGATCCCAACCGGCAGTGAAGAGTTGGGCCGGGTCATAGTCAGGGGTGGTCAGCAGCTCTTCTGCACCGGCGCTGGCGTCGAACACTGCCACCGTGCAGTCCCACACGACCTTATGCGTGGGTGAACCATCGGTCATTGCCGTCCTTACAGCTGCGAGGCTCTTCGCTTGGAATTGTTCCATGACATACGTGTTCGCTGTCCAGGCCAAGCTGAGCTCCGGGTGAATGGCCCATGCGAGTGATTCTGCTCCGCCGATGACCGTGATGCTTTCACCAGGGGCCATAAAAGCACTGCTGTACACGGACTGGATAGCGTTGTGAAATTGGGCGACCTCAGCGCTGCGCGTTCCAGTCTTAAGACGCTCCGCGGGGAAGGACTCCGCGAATCCCCAGACCATCTCGCTGTTGTTGGTGAGTGAGATCGCCCCAGTTGTTTGATTGCTGCAGACAATGATGTCTTCGAGGTACTTGGCCTCTACCTTGTCAGTGGTCTCAAGCGGTTCCCTGATGGGCAAACCAAAAGTGCAACCGGCATCAGGTTGTTGGGGGAGCGTAGTGGGAACAGGAGTGGAGCACGCGGCAAAAGGCAGTATCAGGGTTAGTCCCAGAGCCAGTGCCAGTCCACGGAAGGTGCGCCCGCTGCGTGCAGTACTCACTGGACCCGATCTGTCCGAAGAAGACATCATTGCCACCTCATTGCCGCCCAAGGAAGTTTCCCTGTGCACGGGGAACCTCGAAGCCTCCAACGCGGGCAGAATCTACGCTGTTTAGTGAGTGTAGGGGAACACGGCAGGCGGGGCACCAGTAGTGGTACTCAGTTTTTCCTCGGACAGCTACGTGCTTAGACATCCAAGGCGCCGGAATAAGTAAGTAGAGGGAGGCTGTATTCAAGGTAGAGAAATGTTCTAGGGACTCCATTGCTACCTTGGCGCGATTGCTACCTTGGCGCGGCACAACAGGAATTCCCCCGAACCCCTTTAGTCTGCTCGCCACGTGGACAATCGACGGCCAGATAACCCTTGCCACTGGCCCTTGAACTCTGAGCATGAATCCCGCAGGGGCCTTCTTTCCCAGAGCCTGGTTAGGCAGCTGCCGGGGCGAAATGAGCCTCGATCAGGGTTTTCAGCTCACCATGACAGCCACCGCAACCGGTTCCGGCACGCGTGAGGGCTGAAATTTCCGGGACGGTTGAACAGCCGCCCGTTACCGCTGAGGTAATGGCTTCTTCTGTGACACCGGCACAGCGGCAGACCGTCCTGGCCGGGTCGGGCACGGCAGCTACAGAGCTGTCCCTGTCCGAAGCATCTAGGCGCAGTAGCGCCGAACGGTCAGCCGGAAGCTCGGACCCGCGTTCAAAGAGCAGCGTGAGTTCCGCACCAGCTCGTGGCATGCCGACGCTGACAAAGCCCTCCAATACACCGCCTCGGGTACTCATCTTCAAATATTTCCCGTGCTCGGGATCAGCCCACTGGCTCACCGTTAAGCCGGGAGCTTCGTCAAAGGGCCCGGCCGTCACGTCCCCGGCGGCCGCTACATCCACACCGCGAGCCTTGAGCATGAGCACCGGTGCCCGTTCAGCAGGCAACGGTACTGCCGCCGCGACGGAACCGCTTAAGAAATCGGCCAGCCATTGTGCCTGCCGCCAACCCGGTCCGATCAAACCCAGCGGCCCTGAACGCTCAGCGCAGTCACCGCACTGCGGATCCAGGCAACGAACCTGGGCACAGTCACCAATGGCGAACACGTGGGGATCGTGATGCGCCATGAGCTGGTGGTCCACCAAAATTCCCCGTTCCGTAGACAGGCCCGCGCCTGCAGCCACGTCAATACGCGGGCGCACACCACAGGAGAGCAGCAATAGCTCCCCTTGTATGCTCATCTCCGCGTCCTGAAGCAAACCGGAAAAGGCGGGAACGCCGTCGTCCGCTGGAGTCAATTCCACCCCGACAGCACGCGCATGCGAGACCACAGTGATGCCCCTGGCACGCAGCGCGGCTGCCACGGTATGGCCCGCGCCGGCGTCGATGGTGCGGCCCATGGTGTGCGCACCGTGATGGACCACGCTCACCCTGGCACCCTCCTCGCGAGCGGCCAGTGCAGCCTCCAACCCAAGGATTCCCCCACCCAGCACCACCACGTGTTCCTTGCGTTCCACGGCATTGCGCAGCACCGCGGCGTCAGCAAGATCACGCAGAGCACTCACTCCACGGGGGAGCGGGGCCCGTGCTGTTGGATCCGGATTGAGCCCGTGCAAGGGAGGGATCACAGGGCGGGCGCCCGTAGCGAAGACCAGCTTGTCATAACCGATCCAGGCCCCATCGGCCAGCAAGACTGCTCGGCGGGCGCGGTCCACCCGGCGGACCTCTGTGTGCAGCAGCACTTGAGCTCCTTCTGCTCTCAGCTCCGCCGCATCCGAGACAGACATGGCCTCCTCGGTGGTTCTGCCCACGCCCAAATCAGCCACCAGTACCCGGTTGTAGGCGGCGGCGTTTTCCTCACCAATTATGGTCAGGGCCAAATCCCCGCGCTGGAGGCCAGGTAATAACTCCTCGGCCAACCGGGCCGCCACGGGCCCGTAGCCAATGACCACTATGTGCAGGGGTGCGCTCATCATGCGACTGCCTCCAATGCGCTTTCCTTGACCGCGCCCTCATTGACTGCGCTGGCGTTGCTGCTGTCGTTGCTTATCTCCGCGGTGACCGTGACCGAGCTGGCCTTGAATTCCGGCATGCCGGAGATGGGATCAACCGCCGCACTGGTGAGTACGTTCGCGTTCTCGGCGTCCGGGAAGTGGAAGGGAAGAAAGACTGTATCGCTGCGAATTGCTGTGCTGAACGTGGCCGTGCACCGCACCGAGCCGCGCCCGTTCGCAATGGTGACATGTGCGCCGTCGAGAATTCCTCGTGACTGCGCAGCCAGCGGATGGATGAGCAGCTGGGCGTGCGGGGCAGCTCTACTCAAGGCCTCAACCCGCCGGGTCTGGGCACCGGATTGGTAGTGCTCCAACAGCCGGCCGGTCACCAAGGCCAAGGTTGCGCCGGTGAAAAGGGGGTCCCTTTCAGTACGGGACGACGGCGATACCGGTGTCAGCGCCGCCTTGCCATCGGCATGGGCAAAGCGGTCCAGGAAAAGCCGAGGCGTCCCATGGCTGCCGGCAGGGTAAGGCCAATAGGCCTCCTCGCCGGCGTCCAGCAGGGCGTAATCAATGCCGGAATAATCAGCCAAGCCGCCAGCGGAGGCGGCACGCAATTCGGTGAATACGGTCTGCGGGTCCGCACTGAATGTTGAGGGCGCATTGAGGCGCCGGGCGAGCTCGGCCATGATCCACAGTTCTGAACGCGCACCGGCAGGAGGGGTCACGGCAGCTCGGCGGCGCAGCACCCGGCCCTCCAGATTGGTCATGGTGCCCTCCTCCTCCGCCCACTGCAACACCGGCAACACCAGATGGGCCTCCCGCGCCGTCTCGGACATGAAAAAATCGGCAACCACCAGAAAGTCCAACCGGCGCAGACCCTCGATCACAGTGCTGGCGTTGGGCGCCGACACCGCCACGTTGGCGCCGTGAATGAAGAAGGTGCGCACGCCGTCGGGCTTGCCCAGCGAGGCAAGGAGCTCGACGGCGGGTATGCCAGGACCGGGAATTTGCTCCGGTTCCACGCCCCACACCTTGGCCACGTGGGCGCGGGCAGCGGGGTCGGTGATTTTGCGGTAGCCGGGGAGCTGATCGGCCTTTTGGCCATGTTCGCGCCCGCCCTGCCCATTACCTTGACCGGTCAAAGTCCCGTAGCCGCTGGTGGCCGAGCCGGGGAGCCCTAGCAAGAGGGCCAGATTGATGGCGGCGGTGGCCGTGTCCGTGCCATCCACATGCTGCTCCACGCCGCGACCAGTGAGGATGTAACTGCCGCCATGCCTCGCTCCCTCGGCCAGAAGCCGGACAGTTTCGCGTAGCTGTTGCACGGGCACACCCGTCACCGACTGCACCCGTTCAGGCCACCAGGAGGCCACGCTGCGAGCCAGCTGCGCATAGCCGCTGGTGCGGTTGTCGATGAAGTCCTTGTTGGCCCATCCGTCGTGAATGACGATGTGGCACAGGCCCAGCAACAGCACCAGATCGGTGGCGGGCACAGGCTGGAGGTGCAGACCAGCACCGTCGGCGGTAAATTCTGCCGTGGCTGTGCGCCGCGGGTCCACCACGATGAACCCGCCGGCGGCTCTGGTGCCAGCCACATGTTGGACGAACGGAGGCATGGTCTCGGCAACGTTGGAGCCGAGCAGCAACACGGTGTGAGCACTATCCAGATCGGCGAGGGGGAAGGGTAGGCCGCGGTCCAGGCCGAAGGCCCTGTTGCCAGCTGCTGCGGCCGAGGACATGCAAAAACGGCCGTTGTAATCGATCCGCGAGGTGCCCAGTGCCAGGCGGGCGAATTTGCCCAACTGGTAAGCCTTTTCATTCGTCAAGCCGCCGCCGCCAAAGACGCCAACTGCGTCGGCCCCGTACTGTTCGCGGGTGCGCAGGACGTTCTCGGCGATGAGGTCAAGGGCTTGCTCCCAGTCGATGGGGCGGTGCTGACCGTCGGCGCCGCGGAGCAGGGGAGTGGTGACCCGGCTGGCGTGGCCCAGGAGTGCGCCGGACGTCCAGCCTTTGCGACACAACCCGCCGCGATTGGTGGGGAAATCGCGGCCGGCAATGGTGGGTTCCGGCTGTGCTGGTGGCTGTGCCGGTGGCTGTACCTGTGGTTCCGGCTGCGCTGGTGGCTGCGCTGTGACGGTCATGGCACATTGCAAAGCACAATAAGGACAGTGAGTGTCCGTCCCATTCTCCCCTGCAGCAGGAGCTGCCGCGGGGGAGGGAAGGGGCGTATCCGGCGTCGTGCGGGGCATGGTGGGGAACATTAGACGTTTCCCAGCGAAGCGGCCGATGAGCGGCGCAGGTACACGGCCCAGGTCAGCGCCATGAGAACCAGGTAGGCGGCGACGAAGCCGATAAATGCACCTTCATAGCCACCGGTGGACTGGCGGGATGCGTTCAACACCTGCGGGACCACAAATCCGCCGTAGGCGCCGATCGCGGAGATGATGCCCAATGCCGCAGACCCCTTCCGCGTGGCGCTCATATGGCTGCCGGAAGCGTCCCCTGAAGTGTTGGAGGCTTTGGCGCGAAGGGCGAAGACCATGGGAATCATGCGGTAAGTGGAGCCATTTCCGGCTCCAGCTGCGGCAAAGAGCACCAGGAACAGGAGGAGGAAAAGCGGGAAGCTGCCCAGCGGGAGGGTCACCACCTGGACCATGGCGGTCAACGCCAACACGCCGAAGCAGGCCACGGTGACGCGGGCACCTCCGAAGCGGTCGGCCAATTTTCCGCCGTAGGGCCGGGCGAGCGAACCGATCAGCGCGCCCAGGAATGCCAGCGAGATGATGGCCGGGCCCAGCTTCAAGCCCACGTCGGGGCCGAATGAATCCATGATCAGCTTCGGGAACACCGCGGAGAATCCAATGAATGAACCGAAGGTGCCAATGTAGAGCAGCGCCAGAATCCACAGGTGCGGTTCGCGCAGGGATGCCAGGGAACCGGCGATGTCTGACTTGGCGCTGGCGAGGTTGTCCATGTATTTCCAGGCGCCCCACGCGGCGATGAGGATCAGCGGGACCCACATGAGTCCGGCCAGCGGCAGCCCCAGAGTTCCCGCGGCCAATACGGTCACCGCGAGCGGCACCATGAACTGTGCGACGGCGGCACCTAGGTTTCCGCCGGCTGCGTTCAATCCCAGCGCCCAACCCTTTTCACGGGCGGGGTAGAAGTAGGTGATGTTCGCCATCGAGGAGGCGAAGTTGCCGCCACCCAAGCCAGCGAGAGCGGCCACCACGAGCATGGTGGCGAACGGTGTCTCCGGGTTACCCAAGCACCATGCCATACCGAGGGTGGGGATCAGGAGCAGCAGGGCCGAGAAGATGGTCCAGTTGCGTCCGCCGAATTGGGCCACCATGAAGGTGTAGGGGATGCGCAGTGTGGCGCCCACTAAGGAGGGGATGGAAATGAGCCAAAAGAGCTCTCCGGAGCTGAAGGTGAATCCGGCCGCTGGCATGAAGACCACCACGATGGACCATAGCTGCCACACCACGAAGCCCAGGAATTCGCAGGCGATGGACCAGGCCAGGTTGCGTTTGGCAATGGCACGCCCAACGCTGTTCCACTGCTGCTCATCCTCGGCGTTCCAGTGGTGGAGCCACCGGCCCCGCGTGCTGGTGATTGTTGCCCCGGCGCCTGTTTTTACGCTCTTGCTGCTGGTGCTCATCTGCTCAACAGTCATGACTTGCCTCCCGGTCGCTGTGTGGTGCCTGTGCACTGTTGGTGCAAGTGCAGTGTCGGTGCCTCTTCGTTTCTCACTAACAGCAACGTTAGGGAAGCGGAGTTTCGGGGCTGGTCACGGGGTGTGAACTTGTTGTGACGTTTAGCTAACCGCGGTTCGAGACCATGGTTAGGTGGGCTTTTACGGGAGCCTCCATGGCGCCTCTTCGGCAGGCCACGGCGCGGGTATAGCCTTGGGCAGTCGGCCTTCTGCGGCCGGTGAAAGTACGGGGGACTTTCCGCAACTGTGTTGTGAGGAAAGTGAGAATTACCGTGAACCCTCTTATTGCTGCGTCCCCCCGCAGAATCATTCGAAAATATCTGGCGCTTCCGTTAGTGGCCGCCCTACTTTTTGCGTTCACCGCAGTGGCTCCGGCCAATGCTGTCACCGCTCCCGGCGCCCCATCCATACAGGCGGCGGTCACCTTGAACGCTTTCACTGTGGATATCAACTTTGCCGGTGACCAGGCCACCATACTGGGCGAGGTTCTCCCCGCCGTGCCAACCACTAACGTCCCCACGGGGACCATCACGCTCCTGACAGATACCTCCAACACACCGCTCGATACGTATCCGCTGTCCCCTACCAGCGATATCCCCAGTGGATATGTTCTTTCAACACCGCCATTGACCGTGGGAGGAAACTATTTCCGGGCTGCGTACTCGGGGGACGCAAACTTCGCACCCCGGATAATCCGCTTCTCCGTGATGGCTTATACGGGACCAGAAACCCAGACCACGCTGACGGTAAGCCCGTCGGCCACCTCCGCAGTAGGCCAGTCGGTGACCCTCACTGCCCACGTTTCAGCACTGAGCGGCCCCCTGACTCATCCGCCCGTGGGTGAGATTTCCTTCCGGGTGGACGGCGTGGAAGTTGCCTGGGCATATATGGGCGCTAACTGGCGGGCCAGCGCCACCATCGACACCCTTAGCCCCGGCAAACATGTCATCACGGCCGAATACCTGGACCAGCTCGGAAACTTTGGCTCGTCGACGTCGGCCGGTATCACCCACACTGTGAGGTCCGGGATGGCAGCTGTCCGCACGGAATTCCATTCCTCCCATCACGGCAATATTCCGCGAGGCCAGGCCGTGACGGTCCAGGCGGTGATTGCGTCCAGGCTGGCAAATATGCCTACGCCCACAGGTTGGGTCCAGTTCTACGATTGGAACACCAAGATTGGTGCCCCTGTGCTGCTGGTCAATGGCAAGGCCAACTTCAAGTACAGCGGAATGAAACTCAGTAAGCACATATTGAACGCCAAATATCTTGGATCAGCGCTCTACCTGCCGCGGGACACCCCGGCTAGAACGGTCACTGTTGTTCGGTGAATGGGCCGGTGAGTGGGAGCGCGGTGGAGAAGAATCCGGCCTCTAGCTGTGAAAATGGGAAGGTGTTACAGCAAATACCTTGAAGTTAGCTGTCAGTGGGTTAATGTGTCCTCATGACTACATCACCCGCAGGCCGAGGCGGAAAAGCCGCTTCAGCCCCACGAGAGACATTCTCCTCGCGAAAACTCTTTATCCTCTCAGCCATCGGTTCCGCCGTTGGCCTGGGCAATATTTGGCGCTTTCCGTATGTCGCCTATGAAAATGGTGGGGGCGCCTTCCTGATTCCTTATCTGGTGGCACTATTGTGCGCCGGTATACCGCTGTTGTTCCTGGACTACGCGATCGGTCACCGCTTCCGTGGCTCCGCACCCCTTGCCTACCGCCGTTTGCACCGTGCCGCCGAGCCGATCGGCTGGTGGCAGGTGCTGATCTGCTTCGTCATCGCCGTTTATTACGCCGCCATCATCGCCTGGGCGGCCATGTATGCGTGGTTCTCGATCACCAAAGCCTGGGGCGACGACGCCGAGGGTTTCTTCTTCGGTGAGTTCTTGCAGACCGCGGACACTGCAGGATTGTCCTTCGACTTCGTTTCCAGCGTCTTCTTCCCCATGCTCGCAGTCTGGATCATAGCCATTGTGATCATGGTGGCAGGTGTCAACAAGGGCATCTCCCGCGCCAACGCAGTATTCCTGCCACTGCTGGTCATCATGTTTGTGATCCTGGTAGTGCAGTCCCTGTTCCTTGACGGGGCCATGGTGGGCCTGAACGCGTTCTTCACCCCGGACTGGGCAGCCCTGCAGAACCCCGGCGTATGGGCCGCAGCCTTCGGCCACATCTTCTTCTCACTCTCCGTGGCTTTTGGCATCATGGTCACCTACTCCTCCTACCTGAAGCGCAAAACTGACCTGACCGGTTCGGGGATGGTGGTGGCCTTCGCCAACTCCGGCTTTGAAATCCTCGCCGGTATTGGCGTCTTCGCCGCCTTGGGCTTCATGGCCGTCGCCTCAGGAACAGCCGTGGATGAAGTGGCGTCCGGCGGTATTGGATTGGCCTTCGTGGCTTTCCCCACGATCGTCTCCGAAGCTCCCTTTGGAGCGGTGCTGGGCGTGCTGTTCTTCGGGTCGCTGGTCTTTGCCGGCTTGACCTCGCTGATCTCCATCTTGGAAGTTATCGTGGCAGCCTTCCAAGACAAGTTGGGCTGGAGCCGCAAGAGCGCCACGTTGAGCGTCACCATCCCGATTGCTCTAATCTCGCTGCTTCTGTTCCCGACCACCACGGGCATCCAGCTGCTGGATACGTCAGATGCGTTCGTGAACCAGTTCGGTATTCTGGCCTGTGCGTTGATCTCGGTCATCGTGATTTCAGCAGGACTGAGCAGCCTGCCCCGCCTCCAGAAACACCTCAACCGGACCTCCTCGGTAAAGATGGGGACCGGTTGGCGCATCCTGGTCGGAGGCGTTGCGCCGGTGGCTTTGGGCTACATGCTCATCAACGAGATTCAAAGCAAAAGCGCCGAACAGTACTCGGGCTACCCCGCCTGGTTCAACGGAGTCTTTGGCTGGGGCATGGCCGGCGCGCTGATCGTCGGAGCAATCCTGCTGACCCTTATCCCCTGGAGCGATAAATCCAAGCTCAAGGATCCCGAGTACGACGCATTCAACACCGCCGCTGAACTTGAAGGCGACGTTGATAACAACATCAAGGAGCTGAAGTCATGACCCCGGTAGCCATCACCATGATGATCATTGCCGTCTTAACAGTTTGGGGCGGGCTGGGACTAGCCCTGTGGAACCTGTCACGACACCCGGAGGACGAAGAGATGCTTCCGAAAGAAATGCCGCACGAACTCTAGTACGTTCCGTGCATGACAATGGCGAATTGGACATATTCCAGGTCGCCATTGCTATGCGCTCGCACCGGCATTGGCACCTCCGCAATGTCCAAACTGTGGATGCGTTGTCCAACAGGTGGACATTGGGGGTACTCTTGATAGTCGCAGAGTGTCATAAAAAGGTTTTGCCGCTAAATTCGTTGACATGCTGATCCGCTTGTGCGCCGCACAGGATGAGCTGTTCAGCCGGTGGTAGCAAAGCCCCGAGAGAAAGCCGAGCCATGAGCTCTTCTAAAAATACGGCGACGGTGGAGAACCCGCCCGTCAACAGTCGGGGCAGGGTCATTGTGGCCAGCCTGGTAGGAACCACCATTGAGTTCTACGACTTTTACGTTTACGCCACCGCTGCTGTTCTGGTCTTCCCGGCGCTCTTCTTCCCGAACGCCGACGCCGCCACAGCATTGCTGAGCTCCTTCGCCATCTTCGGTGTGGCTTTCATCGCCCGCCCCCTGGGTTCCATTGTGTTCGGACACTTTGGCGACAAAGTGGGGCGCAAGGGAACGCTCGTGGCATCGCTGCTCACCATGGGTGTCTCCACCTTCTTGATTGGCTGCCTGCCGACGGCGCTCGTGCCCGGTTGGGTATTCTGGGCACCGGCACTGCTGGTGGTCATGCGCTTCATGCAGGGCCTGGCCCTGGGCGGCGAGTGGAGCGGTGCCGCATTGTTGGCTACTGAAAATGCACCCAAGGGTAAGCGCGCCATCTACGGCACCTTCCCGCAGCTGGGCGCACCCATCGGCTTCATCCTCGCCAACGGCATCTTCTTGGCACTCAGCTTTGGCCTGACCACCGAGCAGTTCCAGGCCTGGGGCTGGCGCATTCCGTTCCTGCTCAGCGCCGTCATGGTGATCGTTGGTCTGTACGTCCGCCTCAAACTCGTTGAAACACCGGCATTCCAGAAGGTCATCGACCAGGGTGAAGTCTCCAAACTGCCCGTGGCCCGAGTCTTCAAGACCAGCTGGCGCCCGCTGATCCTGGGCACCTTCGTCATGCTGGCCACCTACGTGCTGTTCTACCTCATGACTACGTTCACGCTGTCCTATGGCACCACCCCCGCCACCATTGAAGCAGCCAAGGCCAAGGCAGAAACCGCCGGCAAGCCAATGACGGCCGACGCCATTGCCAGCTGGGTCCCCGGACTGGGCTACACCCGCAACGAATTCTTGATCATGCTCATTGTCGGCGTCGTGTTCTTCGGTATCTTCACCCTGGTTTCAGGACCGTTGGCCGAGAAGTTTGGCCGCCGTAAATCGCTACTCTGGATCACTGGCGGCATCGCCGTCTTCGGCCTGACCTTTGTGCCGCTGTTCGGGGCGGGCCTGGCCGGCGTCATGACCCTGCTCATCCTCGGCTTCACGCTCATGGGCCTGACCTTTGGTCCCATGGGTGCCCTGCTTCCGGAACTGTTCCCCACGAACGTTCGCTACACCGGATCTGCCATCAGCTACAACATGTCCAGCATCCTCGGTGCTGCTGTGGCACCGTTTATCGCCGTGGCGCTCTGGCAGGCTGCCGACGGAAGTCCGTTCCTGGTGGGTATCTACCTGTCCTCGATGGCCATCTTGACGTTGATCGCCCTGTTCATCATGAAGGAGACCCGAGACCTGGACTACACCTCCAACGTCAGCTGATCCCACCTTTGCTTTCACAGCAAAACGCTCCCTCACCTTCCTGGCGTAAAACCCTGGAAGGTGAGGGAGCGTTTGTGTGTTCAGAACCTTGTGCGTGGCTTCGGAATTAGTCCTCGATGGTGGCCAGTACGGCACCGGCGGAAACGGTGTCGCCGGTGGCTGCGTTCAGCCCGGTGACGGTTCCTGCTCGGTGCGCTGTGAGCGGCTGCTCCATCTTCATGGCCTCCAGGACCACGATCAGATCGCCCTCGGCCACCACGTCACCATCGGCGACGGCAACCTTCACAATGGTGCCCTGCATAGGGGAGGTCAGGGCGTTGCCATTGGCAGCAGCGGGGCCTGAGCTACGGTTGCGTCCGGCCTTCTTGGCCTTCTTCGTCCCCTTGCTGGAACCATTACTGACAGCGAACGACGACGGCAGCGTCACCTCAAGCCGTTTGCCACCCACCTCGACGGTCACGCTCTGACGAGTGCCGGCGTCGTCCGCGGCACCCGCCGCTGAGGCGAGGTCGAAGGCGGGGATGGTGTTGTTGAACTCGGTCTCGATCCAGCGGGTGTGGATGGTGAACGGTTTACCGTCGGTGGGTGCGAAGGCGGGGTCGGCGACTACCGCGCGGTGGAAGGGGAGCACGGTGGGCATGCCGCCGATTTCCATTTCGGCCAGGGCGCGGTTGGCGCGGGCGATGGCCTGCTCACGGGTGGCGCCGGTGACGATCAGTTTTGCCAGCATGGAATCGAAGTTGCCGCCGATGACTTCCCCGGCCGTGATGCCGGAATCGACGCGGACGCCGGGGCCGGTGGGCAGGGTCAAGGTGGTGACGGTGCCGGGGGCGGGCATGAAGCCGCGGCCGGCGTCCTCACCGTTGATGCGGAATTCCAGTGAATGGCCGCGGACTTCGGGATCGCCGTAGCCGAGTTCTTCGCCACGGGCGATCCGGAACTGTTCACGAACCAGGTCGATTCCGGTGACTTCTTCGGAGACCGGGTGCTCCACTTGGAGGCGGGTGTTGACCTCCAGAAAGGAGATGGTGCCGTCGGTGCCGACCAGGAATTCGCAGGTTCCGGCGCCCTGGTACTTGGCTTCGGTCAAGATGGCCTTGGACGCGGCGTACAGCTGGGCGTTTTGGGCGTCCGTCAGGAACGGGGCAGGTGCCTCTTCAACCAGTTTCTGGTTGCGGCGCTGAAGTGAGCAATCCCTGGTGGAGACCACCACAACATTGCCGGCGGCGTCGGCCAGGCATTGCGTTTCCACGTGACGCGGGGCGTCCAGGAAGCGCTCCACGAAGCACTCGCCGCGGCCAAAAGCTGCGATGGCTTCGCGGACTGCGGATTCATATAGTTCCGGGATTTCTTCACGGGTGCGGACCACCTTGATGCCGCGCCCGCCGCCACCGTAAGCAGCCTTGATGGCCAGCGGCAGACCGAATTCATCGGCGAAATCGAGTACTTCTTGGGTGTTCTGCACCGGGTTTTTAGTGCCGGGAACCAGGGGTGCGCCCACCTTTTCGGCGATGTGGCGCGCCTGTACCTTGTCGCCCAAGGATGCGATCGAGGCGGGGGAGGGGCCAATCCAGAGCAGACCGGCGTCGATCACCTTCTGCGCGAAATCGGCGTTCTCGGAAAGGAATCCGTAGCCGGGGTGAACGGCGTCTGCTCCGGAAGCCTTGGCAGCGTCCAGGATCTTGTCCATGACAAGGTAAGAGTCGGCGGCCGTTGTGCCGCCCAGCGCGAACGCTTCATCAGCCATCCGCACATGCAGCGCCTCGCGGTCCGGGTCGGCGTAGACGGCGACGGAGGCGATGCCTTCGTCGCGTGCTGCCCGGATGATCCGGACGGCAATTTCGCCGCGATTGGCGATCAGTACTTTGCTCAGCTTGTGCGCCGGGGCAGATGGTGAATTACTCACAGACGGACTCCTTCTATTCTCAAGAGAGCCTAGCGTGAATATGTCGATTTTCCTCACACATCATGGCGTTTATGCGTGTGCGATGCGGTTCCTTTGTGGGGTTCCTACAAGAATGGGCCTGCTCAGCCTCCGGCGGTTACTTACTCAGCCTCCGGCGATTGCTTACTCAGCCTCCGGCGATGAGGCGAAGCGTGGCTATGTGGTGTTCCCATGCCTGCTTACCTTCTGGGCTGAGGCTCAGTGAGGTGCGGGGGAACTTGCCCACGAAGCTCTTCTTGATGGTCACGAAACCGGCCTTTTCCAACTGGGTTAGCTGCTTGCTGAGTACCGAATCACTCACCTGAATGGTGTTGCGAAGGTCCTTGAAGTCCATGGTTTCGGTTTTGGACAGGGCTGCAGCGATGGAGAATCTGACGGGCTGGTGCAGTACTTCGCTGAGTTCGTGGCGAGGGTGCTGGGGCTGGTCTTGAGTGTCTGGGGCCTCTTGAGCGCCTTGTGTACCTGGGGCTTCTTGGGGGCTCATGCGCGCAACTCCCTAAATGCTGCTGCCACGCCCGCCGCTGCAAGGACTACTGCAGCGCTGATGTAGTAGGCAAGGTTTCCGTTGGGGAACGCCAAGGATCCTATGGTGATGGCCGCACCGTAGAGGACGAAATAGGCGATGAGCGATGTTGCGAACCGCTTGGAAAATCCGGCTTTGGTGGTGCGCTGCATAAAGGTCCAGGTGAGGGCCGTGATGGCTGCCCAAGCTCCCACGCTCATAGCCATCAGCGGAGCGCCGTAACCGGTATGAGCAACCATCTGGAATCCGATCATCATCATGGAGCCGATGATGGCCAAGGAGTTGAAGACCATTGCGGTTGGCCAGCCGGCGGCGCTGGTGGCGGAGCTGCCGATGCCTTCGGCTCGAGCGAGCATCTCGCGGGCTTCCTCTGCGGAGAGTATTGAACTGTTCTGGCTCACGACGGGCCTTTCGGTTGAGTAGGACTGCTTCACTGCCTCAACTATACGAAACTACTTTCCATTCCGTCAAGTAGTTTCTGATGGCCACTGTTTTGATGCGCTGAACTGGACGCGGGTGTGGCGCATAGGCGCTTATGCGTCAGGCTCAAAACGAGTCCGACGCATATAGGGAAGGAGAGCTCCCGTATGCGCTGAACCCGGGCTGGGTATAGCGCATACGGGGCTGGCAGGACGCGGAAGCGCGCGGAGAGACGCGGGAAGTTGGGAATTAGGCCCAGAAGCCAGTGATCGCGACCTCGTATTTGATGGGAATGCGTGCACGAATGGCTCATCCGTATGCGCTGAACTGGACGCGAATGTGGCGCATAGGCGCTTATGCGTCAGGCTCAAAACGAGTCCGACGCATATAGGGAAGGAGAGCTCCCGTATGCGCTGAACCCGGGCTGGGTACAGCGCATACGGGGCTGGCAGGACGCGGAAGCGCGCGGAAGGACGTGGGAAGTTGGTGATCAGGCCCAAAAGTCAGTGATCGCGACCCCGTGCTCACCCAGAAGGCGGCGGAGGGTGGAAATGGACAGTCCAACCACTGTGTGCGGGTCGCCCTCGACACTGGTGATGAAGGCGCCGGCCAATCCGTCAATGGTGAACGCACCGGCAACCTGCAACGGTTCGCCCGTAGCAACGTAAGCGTCAATCTCAGCGTCAGTGACGTCCTCAAAGGTGACCTTCGCGCTCGTGACCGCTCCGTACCCAACGGGGGATCCGGCGTCGTGCGAGGAATTGGTGGTGGAAATGAGCCAATGACCGGTATGAAGGATGCCGGAACGTCCGCGCATCAGCTTCCAGCGTTCGCGCGCGATCTCCGGCTCCCAGGGTTTGCCGTACGGGACGCCGTCGAGCTCGAAGACGGAGTCACAGCCGAGGGTCAGAGCATTTGTGGTGGTGGCGGCCACGGATTCGGCCTTGGCGCGGGCCAACAGTAGCGCCGTTTCTGAGGGGGTGATGGGCCCGGCCGCGGCCGTGAGCGCGTCCTCGTCGGCATCGGAAACCTGAACGGTGTGGGTGATGCCAGCATCGATGAGGAGCTTGGTGCGGGACGGGGACGCGGAGGCGAGAATGAGCTGCGGGGTCATGATTCAAGCCTAAACGCCAGCAGCGATGCTCCGGACAGTCTGGCCTATGCTGGGGTTGGGCTAGTCCGATTCGAGGAGAAGGAGCGATATGGAAATCGCCATGGCAGGAGTCATCTTTGTGGCCGTAGTTGCCGTCATTGTGCAAAAGAGCAAGCAGTCTAGGAACCGCAGGAAGTAACCCGGTTCAGAGCTCGACGCCGGGAGGTCTTGTTAAATCCCGGCCGGAACGAAGCCGTCTACGAGGCGCGAGCGGATCAAAAACCTTTTGCCTTCGGGCGCCTCAACGGAGAAGCCGCTGCCGCGCCCGTCCACTACGTCCACCGTCAAGTGTGTGTGAGACCAGTAGTTGAATTGCTCCCGTGACATCCAGAATTCTATGGGTCCGCATTCGGGCACGTCGAAGATCCCCAGCAGGATGTCTGCCTCGGCCGTGATAAATTCGCCAGCCGGATAGCACATAGGCGAGGAGCCATCGCAGCAACCGCCCGACTGGTGAAACATGAGCGGTCCGTGCCGCGCCCACATCTTCTGAAGCAGTTCCACAGCCGTAATTGTCAGGGCAACGCGTGAGGCGGTTTCGCCCTCGATGGTGATGGCGGCATCCAGAATTTGATCCATGACGGCTCGATTCGGTGGAAAAGGTGTGGTGGAAAAGGTGCGGTGGAAAAGGTGTGGTGAAACGCGCGGTGGATAAGGTGCACGAACAAAAGGGTACGCCGGGCACCTGGGGAGGTGCCCGGCGTCGTACTTTGAAGCGAGGGGGGATAGCGTTCCCCTCAATCCAGCCATTGCTGCACTAGCGTCGAGGAAAAAGCCGCCATTGCTGCGCTAGCGTCACCCGGCCGCCAACCGGCCGCCCGCAGGCGAGCGGTTTAGAAGAAGCCCAACTTGTCCTCGCTGTAGCTGACCAATAGGTTCTTGGTCTGCTGGTAGTGATCCAGCATCATGGCGTGGTTTTCGCGGCCGATGCCCGAGGACTTGTAACCACCAAACGCTGCGCCGGCGGGGTAGGCGTGGTAGTTGTTGACCCACACGCGCCCGGCCTGGATTTCGCGCCCGGCACGGTAGGCGACGTTGCCGTTACGGGACCAAACACCAGCGCCCAGCCCGTAAAGGGTGTCGTTGGCGATGTGCATCGCGTCGGTGTAGTCCTCGAACTTAGTCACTGCGAGAACGGGGCCAAAGATCTCTTCCTGGAAGATGCGCATGTCATTGGTGCCCTCGAATATGGTCGGCTTGACGTAGTAGCCGCCGGCCAGATCCCCGGGAAGGATATTGCGCTCGCCGCCGGTGAGCAGCTTGGCGCCTTCCTGCTTGCCGATGTCCATGTAGGACAGGATTTTCTCCATTTGATCATTGGAAGCCTGCGCTCCAATCTGTGTGTCGGTGTCGAGGGGGTTGCCTTGGATAATGGCTTCGGTGCGGGCGATGGCGTCTGCCATGAAGGACTCGTAAATCCCCGCCTGTACTACGGCGCGGGAGGGGCAGGTGCACACTTCGCCCTGGTTGAAGGCATACATGGTGAAGCCTTCGAGCGCCTTGTCGTAGAAGGCGTCATCGCGATCAGCCACGTCATTGAAGAAGATATTCGGGCTCTTGCCGCCCAATTCCAGCGTCACCGGAATCAGGTTTTGGGATGCGTACTGGCTGATCAAACGGCCCGTGGTGGTCTCACCGGTGAACGCGATCTTGCGGATTCGCTTGGACGAGGCCAGCGGCTTGCCCGCCTCCACGCCGAAGCCGTTCACCACGTTGATCACGCCCGGAGGCAGGATGTCAGAGAGCAGTTCCATGAGCACCAGAATGGAAGCCGGTGTCTGTTCCGCCGGTTTAAGGACGACGGCGTTTCCCGCAGCGAGTGCCGGTGCCAGTTTCCAAACGGCCATCAAAATGGGGAAGTTCCAAGGAATGATCTGGCCAACTACCCCGAGCGGCTCGTGATAGTGGTAGGCCGTGGTGTTGTCGTCGAGCTGGGTCAGTCTGCCTTCCTGGGCGCGGACCACAGAGGCGAAGTAACGGAAATGATCAGCGGCCAAGGGGATGTCGGCGTTGAGGGTCTCGCGGATTGCCTTGCCGTTGTCCCACGTTTCGGCGACTGCCAGAAGCTCCACATTCTCATCGATGCGGTCGGCGATCTTGTTCAGGACGGCTGCGCGTTCGGTAGCGGAGGTTGCGCCCCAGCTCGGTGCCACTTTGTGGGCTGCGTCGAGTGCCAGTTCAATATCCTCAGCCGTACCGCGGGCTACTTCGCAAAAAACCTTGCCGGTGACGGGAGTGATGTTCTCGAAATACTCGCCCTTGACCGGGGCCACCCATTCCCCGCCGATCCAGTTCTCATAACGGTCTTTGAAAGTGACCTTGGAACCATCTGTACCGGGTTGTGCATAAACTGCCATAGTTCAAACTCCTTCGCGGTGGGGGACCTCTGCGTCCTTGTCCGCAACAGTACGGGGAACCACGTTGCAATCACGTTGCATGAGTTGCGTCACATTCGGAGCGCGTCCTAAGGGCACTTGCGTGTACGCCATTTGAGCATAAATTGCGCTCGGGGCATGTCCCCCGCAATCCCGTAGGGTGGAGCCATGGGGACTGAATTGTGGATCTATGGCCTGGGCGTACTCGTGGCGACACTGACCCTTGGGATCCTGGTGGCCGGCCTATTGCTGCTGCGGGCCATGGCCGGGGTGCGTCGCTGGAACCTCTATTTGGGTGCGGTGGCCGCGACGCTTATGGCCTTATTGTGGGCCGCATTCGAGATGAATTTACGCTGGGAGCTGGCGGGGATGCAGTGGGCGGACGGAATCCCGTTGAGCGATGAAGCAACGCTGCAGATCAGCCCTTACCTGATGGCCTCGTTCTACTGTGTGCTGGGCGTTTTTATCGGCGGCTTACTGTTGTATTTCTTGGGGCGGACGGCTGCTCAAGAACGGAAAGTTCAGCGCGCCGCCGTTTAGGACGCTCCCTGCGCCCCCGCTAGAGTCTCCCTATGGACTTACTGATTCCCTTGATCGTTGTGTTGTTGGTGGCTGCCGTGGTGCTCATTGTCCTGGGTAAATTGGGGAAAGCCCGTCAGGCCGAACGCACGGCTCAGCAGTACGGCGCACAGTCCACCTACCAGCCCACTTTCGAAGACCCCTCGGCCCGCGCTCCTGATTTTTCGGGCACAGCCACTATTTCACGTACGACGGCGGGACCCACCACCGCGCCCGGCTCCACCCCTTCGCCCGGCACCGCCGACCAACAGGTCCAAGAAGCCATGGAAGCGATGGCGGTCAACTTAGCCGAACTTCTCAAGAAGAAGGGGCTAAAACACGCCACGTATGAAACGACCAGCACCAGCACCAGCACCAGCACCAGCACCAACGCCAACATCCCGAACCCGATGACACGTGCCACCAGCCAGCTGGCGGAGTCAGCCGGCACCCACTACACGGAGCGGTCACTCTCTCTGACGGAGGAAACTGCCGGACGCGTCAAGGCGCTGGCTTTGGGCGGTAAACGCGAGGGCGCTCTTGCCCTGCTGCGTAACGAAGCAGGCATGGACGCCCGCGGTGCCGAGCTGATGCTGGAGATGATTGTGGAACAGTTCTAGGCCCGGAAGCCAGCCCACCGACAGTCAACCCACCGGAAGCTAGAGCACACAAACTAGCTTTCCAGCGCCTCCAGGTGAGCCACCACGGCGGCACGCTTAGGTGAGCGAGGCGGCAGGAGACGCAGGGCTGTGAGCCAAGCTTCGACGTCGTCCGCGGCCTGGGGGAGTTGCAGATAACCTAACAGCGCCTCGGGACTGGCGTCGGCGAGAATAGCTTCGCGCAATTGCACCGAGACTCGGTTGCGGATGGCCTCGATCGCCGGAGCCAGCGAACGGGGCATGACCTCGCCGCGGTAGATATTCAGGGCCAGCCGGTGCGCGCCGCGGTCTAAATAATTGCGGACCTGCTCGGCGTCCACCACCAAGGCGCGGGGGAGCCGGTAGGGGCGTGATTGCGGAACCAGCGTGGGTGCGGTGCTCTGCAGTAACTTGCGCAGGCGCACCATCTCGGCCCGGATACTGGTGAGCGAGGTCCCCTCAGGGTAGACCTTGTCGGTGAGTTCCTCAGCGCTGAGGCCTTCGGGGTGCAGAGCCAGCATGGCCAAAATTTCGGTGTGGCGTTCGCTCAGGGTCACGGCCTGTCCGGCCACGTGCAGCAGGCCCTGATCGCGTCCCAGGATCTGCAGGCTGTCTCGGTAGAGAGGCTTTTTCGAGACGGGCTGGCTGGTGGAGCCGGTGGTTGCGGTGAGGCCAGTGGCTGAACTGGCGGTGCCGGATCCGGCGGCTGTGCTGGCTGTTGGGGTCATCCACTTGCGGCGTTCTTGCTCTGCCCGGCGCTCCAAGCGCTCGATCCGCAGCTGAGCTTCCGCAGCGGCCACCGATGCCAACACCAGGGAGAGCGTGTTGGCGCCTACAGCTTCCGCTCCGCCGGTGATGTCCACGACGCCTAGGACGGCTCCTGAATCTGGATCGCGTAGCGGAACGGCCGTGCAACTCCACGAGTGGACGGCAGGATTGAAGTGCTCATCGCCGCTAATCTGGACACTTTTACCCAGCACCAGTGCGGTCCCCGGAGCGCTGGTGCCCGCAACTGGTTCAGACCAGTCGGTGCCCGTGGCGAAGTTGATATTCTCACCGTTGCGCCGAGCTGCCGAATCGCCTTCCACCCAGAGCAATCGGCCATGTTCATCCCCGACAGCAATGAGCAATCCGGTGTCGTAGCTGGGCTCCACTAGCAACTTCGTGATGACCGGCATGATGGCAGCCAACGGATGATCACGGCGGAAGTCCTGCAATTCTCGGCTCTCCCACACCACTGGCGGGGCAATGCCGGCAGGGGTGGCCAGGGCGTCCAGAGATCGCTGCCACGATTCGCGTACCAACGGACGCATGGCTGGCAGGCTCTCAAGGAGTGGATGCTCCGGGGGCATGTTCTCTCCAAGAATCTTCGGTTGAGTTGCGGTAGTAAGGAGGGCTAGGGCTACAGGTCAGTAGTGGCGGTTAAGCGGCGGGATTGCATAACCCTCGCCTGTGCTCTAACTCACAAGCATAATGCACCATCGGCAACGTAAAAACGGGCAGTCAAGGACAGCGAATCATGGTTGATTTGCTAATCCCTGACTGCCCGTTCGGGGTGCCGATTGTCTAGCGGGCTGACTCCGAGGAATCCTCAAGCGTCGATGCGCCCTCAAGAGATGCGCCCTCAAGTGAGGAGGCATCATCGGGGACGCCCATGCCAGCGAGCTTGGCGCCCTCAACATCCACATCGGGCAGGATCTTATCCAGCCACGCCGGGAGCCACCAGGCCGACTTGCCCATCAGATGCATGGCCGCCGGGACAATTGTCATGCGGACCACAAAGGCATCGATCAGAACACCGAACGCGAGGGCGAAACCAAGCGGTCGGACCATGGTCAGATGGCTGAAAATGAAGCCGGAGAACACACTGATCATGATGATTGCGGCCGCCGTCACCACGGGAGCTGCATGCTTGAAGCCGGTGCGGACCGCCTGCCTGGCATCTTGGCCGTGGGCGTACGCTTCACGCATTCCTGAGGCAATGAATACCTGATAATCCATGGCCAAGCCGAAGAGCACACCAATCAAAATGATCGGCAGGAAGCTGAGCACGGCTCCTGGATTGTCCACCCCGAAGATGCCGCCAAGCCAGCCCCACTGGTACACAGCCACCACGCCACCAAATGCTGCGACGAGCGAGAGGAGGAATCCGGCCGTTGCCAGCAGGGGAACCAGAATAGAGCGGAAGACCAAGATCAACAAGAGCAAGGAAAGTCCGACGACGATGGCCAGGTAAGGCGGCAGCGCCGCTCCCAGCTTCTCCGAGACGTCGACGTTGGCGGCGGTCTGGCCCGTCAGGCCGATGGTCACATCAAGGTCCGAGGCGATGAGCGAGCCTTCGCTTCGCAGATCATGGATGACCTGGACCGTGCTTTCGCTGGCGGGTCCCTCGGTGGGGATGACCTGGTACACGGCGGTGCGTAGATCCTCACTCAGGGTGACCGGGACGGCTGCCGTCACGTTTTTGACCTCACGCAGCTTGTCAGCAACGTCCAGATTCAGTTCGGTGGCGCTGGCCTGATCCAGGCCTGCAGGGAGCGAGCCAACCACAATGATGGGCCCGTTCATGCCTTCGCCGAAGTTCTTTCCCGTGATGGAGTAGGCCTGGAAGGCGCTGGAATCCACAGGTTCGGAACCGCCGTCGGGCAGTGCCAACCGCAACCCGGTTGCGGGGATGGCGATGACGGCCAACGCCACCACGGCAGCAACCAGAGAAATTACCGGATGCTTGGTGACCAAGGCACCCCAGCCCTTGGCGCTGCGGGCAATGTCAGCGGAATCATCTGCTGCAGCCTTTTCGGAATCGTTGAGTCCCTCCAGCGTGGCATTGTGTTCAGCCGTGGACACGGCATTCTTCGCCCAGGCCTTTTTGGAGATGACTTTCTTACCCATCAGCGAGAGCATCGCCGGGGTCAGGGTGAGCGCAATCAGCACAGAGACAGCGACTGTAGCTGCCGCGGCCAAACCAAGAATGGCTAGGAAGGGCAGCCCAGTGACGGAGAGGGCGGACAGGGCAATGACCACCGTCAGGCCTGCGAAAGTCACGGCATTGCCGGAAGTGCCAGTGGCCCTAGCAATGGACTCGGACATTGCCATCCCCGTCAATAGCTGCTGGCGGTGCCGATTGACGATGAACAACGAATAATCGATGCCGACCGCCAAGCCCAGCATCAAGGCAAGCATGGGAGAGATGGAGGACATTTCAATGACAGTGGTCAGCGCCATGGTGCCACCCACACCGATGCCAACACCGATCACGGCCATGAGCAGCGGCAATCCGGCGGCGATAAAGGTGCCCAGCATGATCAAGAGGACGGCTGCGGCCACGGCAATGCCGATTACCTCAGCAGCGCCGAACAGCTCGGAGACGTCTTCGACGATTTCCTTGCTGTAGGAAACGCTCACGCCGCTGGATTCCAATGTGTTGAGTTTGTCTTGGACCAGCTGACGGTTGGCCGGAGTCACAGCGTTCATGGACTCACTGAACTGGATCTGGCCAATGGCAGCCTTATTGTTCTCTGAAACGAAGAGCAGACCGGCCGAGGCCTCAATGGTGCGTTGACCGGCAGCGAGCTCTGCTTTCGTGGTGGCCAAGGTGAGCTGACCGGCGTCGAACTTTGCCTTGCCAGCATCAAACTCGTCCTGACCGGCCTGCCATGCAGCCTTTTGGGCATCTAGCTGAGCTTGCGCGGCTTCCAATGGAGCCAGTGCGGCTGCGGGTGCCCCTGCCAGCTGGGACTTTTGGGCATCCAGCTGTGCCTGACCGGCGTCCAACTGAGCCTTGGCTGCTGCCAGTTCCTTAGCGGAAGCATCCAGCGCCTTCTGGCCGGCGGCGGCCTCAACTTCGCCGGCTGCCAGAGCCTTGGCGCCTTCGGCGAGTTGCGCCGCACCATCTTTTTGCATGGCCGTGGTGACGAACGGATCAATGACGCCCTTGACCGTGGGAACTGTTGTCACAGTTTCCATCGCAGCAGAGATGGCGTCTTCTTGGGTGGCCGAGAATGGCTCCCCGTTGGTGCTGGTGAACACCACGGAGCCGGTCCCTCCGGAAGCCTCCGGCAACTCAGCTTGAAGCTTGTCAGCCATCTGCTGGGTTTCAGTGCCGGGAATCTGGAAGTTATTGGACATGGGGCCCATGAATAATGCCGCGGCACCACCCACCAGACCAATGATGATGGCCCACGTTGCAATCACCAGCCAGGCGCGGCGGGCGGCAAAGCGTCCCAGTTTATAAAGCCAAAGGGCCATGGTGAATCCATTCTGTGTATGAAGGCGCGGTCAGGGCGCCTTCGGGTATGAAAACTAAAAACCGTTTCGAAGCAAGGAAATGGTGGTGTCCAGATGTTGACGCAACTTGGCCAAGGAAGGCTCCGACGTGTCGAAACCACATTCCCGGCACCAGATTTCGACGGCGGCCCGGCAACTGCCCATAATGGCGCCCACTAAGGCCAAGATGTACAACTCCGAGGTGTCTGCCGGGAGCCGCTCGCGAGCCACCTCGACGATCTTCATGGTGCACTCGTCCCAGGCCTGCAATTGAAAGCGGCTCAGATGCGGATCTTGAGTGAGGGAGGCTGTTTCTGCCAGGATCGCGAGGTCTGCCGTATTCCCGACGGCGGATAGCGCGGCTTGGGCGGCTTCGAGAATCGACTCATCTGCAGGACGATCCATAAATTCGGTGATTACCGTGTCTAGGTAGCGCTGTGTGTAGCTGGTCACAGCCGCTTCAACGGAGGAGAAGTAGTTGAAGAAGGTGCGCCGGGAAACGCCGGCGGCGGCAGCAACGTCGTCGACCGTGAACGAAGTCATGTCCTGATTACGCAGGAAATTCAGGGCGGCGGAGGCGATGGCCTCGCGGGTTGCTGCCTTGTTCAGCTCGCGCCGGGATAACGGGTCATGTGGTGCGTGGGGGTCTGGAGAAGGCACGGGAATACTCACATGACTACACTAAGTGCAAGTTTGCACGATGTGCAAGTTCTGGCGCAGGAGTGCGGCGGGCCGGGTGCCCACTATGGCGGGCCGGGCGGCTGCTGCCAGGTCCTGGCATGTCCTGCCTGGCGACTTCCGCGTGCGTGTGCGCGGCCCGCCTGGAGAGCTGGCCCGCAACGCAAAAATCCCGCCAGGGCAATGGTCTAGTGACCATGCCCTGACGGGAATTTTACGGTTCAGTACCCGGTAATGAGGATCTCTCGTTGCTGGGAGAAACTACTGGATGGAACTACTGGGTGGAACTGCTGTGGGAGTTAGGCGTTGGCCGGTTCCCGCTTCGGATCAATACCGTCGGTTTTGTCGCCATCCGCAGTGTCGCCGTCGGACGCATTGAGTTCTGCAAGAAGGTCAGTGGAATCGTCAGCGAAGGGATTTCCGTTGCGGGGCGCGTTATAGAGGTCCTCGTTCAGGATGCCCTGGCGTTTGGAAACAATGGTGGGAACCAGAGCCTGACCAGCTACGTTCAAGGCGGTGCGGCCCATATCCACGATCGGGTCGACGGCCAGCAGAAGTCCCACGCCAGCCAGCGGCAGGCCAATGGTTGAGAGCGTCAGGGTGAGCATGACCACGCCACCGGTGGTACCCGCAGTAGCTGCAGATCCAAGGACTGAAACGAGGACGATGAGCAGGTACTGGCTCAGATTCAGTTCGATGCCGAAGAACTGCGCCACGAATACCGCTGCAACGGCGGGGTAGATCGCGGCGCAACCATCCATCTTGGTGGTGGCCCCCAGCGGCACGGCGAAGGAAGCGTAGGCGCGGGGAACGCCCAAGTTACGTTCGGTCACGCGCTGCGTCAACGGCAAGGTGCCGATCGAGGAACGGGACACGAAGGCCAACTGAACGGCCGGCCACACGCCGGAGAAGTACTGCCTGATGGACAGTCCGTGGCTCTTGATGAGCGCGGGGTAAACCACAAACATGATCAGTGCCAGGCCAACGTAAATGGCAACCGTGAACTTGCCCAGTGAGCCAATTGTGGTCCAACCGTAGGTGGCAACGGCGGTACCGATCAGGCCAACAGTACCGATCGGGGCCAAACGAATGATCCACCACAGGACCTTCTGGATGACGGCAAGTGCTGAACCATTGAGCTTCAGGAATGGGTCAGCTGCCTTGCCAACCTTCAGCGCGGCAATACCGACCACAATGGCAATAACCAAAATCTGCAGGATGTTGAAGCTGACGCTTGTAGACAAAGCGCCGGATTCGGAGGCCTTGGTGGAAGCGCTCAGGCCCAGGAAGTTCGAGGGGAACAAGCCAATCAAGAACGCCCACCAGTCACCCGTCTTGCCGGTGTATTCCTCAGCGGTCTCTACCGAGCCAGCTTGGAACTGGAACAGGACACCCAGGCCGATACCGACAGTCACCGCAATCAGCGACGTGATAGCAAACCAGAGCAGCGTGTTCCATGCCAGGCGCGCAGCGTTGGTGACCTCGCGCAGGTTAGCGATCGAGGAGACCACGGCCGTGAAGATCAGCGGCACTACAGCGGCCTTCAAAACCGAGATGTAGCTGGAGCCGATGGTGCCCAGTGTGGTGACCAGCCCGTTGGGATCGGTCTTAGGGTCACCGCCCAGTTGACGTGCGATCAGGCCAAGGGCGAGGCCAATAATAAGGGCTGCGATAATTTGAACGCCGAAGGAGCCAGCCCATTTCGGGAGCCGCGACACCTTTGCGGTGCTTGCTGTGGAAGTCATGGATCAACGGTAAGGGCGGAAGAATAGCATCAGGAAATTAGTGTTTCCCTTTATTACGTCAATAATCTGGAATTGTTACGTACGTCTCAAATGTGGTGGTGGAGCTGTCCTGGAGCTGTCCTGGAGCTGTGCCGAAGCTGTGGCGAATCGGTGCAGGTGCGGCCGAATGAATTCCGCCGCATCAACACTCAGCGGTTGGAGCGCCGCCACGATCCAGCGCCCGGCTTCGGTGGCAGATGCAGTCGCGCACGTCTAGCCCATGGCCGGGCTTGAGTTGCGGGGCCATCGCTTTCCTCACCAACTTGCAAAGCGAGTACGACGGCGGTCACTGCAGCCAGTTCCTCAGCGCTGGGGTTGCCTCGGGTTACCTTGAGCAACGGGGTCGTAAGGTGCTCGATCGTCGGGGACTGGCGATCGGGTGTATCGGGTGTATCGGGATACGGGTTACTCGGGGCGTCGTTGCTCTGTGCAGCGGTCACAGCGGGATGTTCCCATGCTTCTTGGCAGGCAAGCTGGCGCGCTTATCGCGCAGGGCACGCAGACCCTTGATGAGCTGGATACGGGTATCGGACGGTGCAATAACGGCGTCCACGTAGCCCAGTTCAGCGGCCTGGTACGGGTTGAGGAGCTCATCTTCGTAGTCCCGAACAATCTCGGCGCGGCGAGCTTCAACGTCGCCACCCTCAGCATCCACTGCTGCAAGATCACGGCGGTACAAGATATTGACGGCACCTTGGGCGCCCATGACGCCAATCTGGGCGGTGGGCCAGGCGAGGTTCAAGTCAGCGCCGAGCTTCTTGGAACCCATCACAATGTACGCTCCGCCGTAGGCCTTTCGGGTGATGACAGTCAGCTTTGGCACGGTTGCTTCTGCGTAGGCGTAGAGCAGCTTGGCCCCGCGTCGGATGATGCCTTGGAATTCCTGATCCTTGCCAGGTAGGAAGCCGGGTACATCGACCAACGTGATGATGGGGATGTTGAAGGCATCGCAATTACGGACAAAACGGGCGGCCTTTTCGGAGGCGTTGATGTCCAAGGTGCCAGCAAACTGCATGGGCTGGTTCGCCACGATGCCTACTGTGTGTCCTTCGATGCGGCCGTAACCGATCATGACGTTGGGGGCGTACAGTGCCTGCATTTCCAAGAAGTGTTCGTCATCGAGGATCTGCTCGATGACGGCACGCATGTTGTACGGCTGATTGGCCGAGTCCGGGATCAGAGTGTCCAAGGCGAGGTCGGCGTCGTCGAGCTCCAATTCCTGCTCGTGCTCGGTGACGGGTGCCTCTGCCAAGTTGTTGGAGGGCAGGAAATCGAGCAGTTCGCGGACAAACTCAATGGCGTCTGCTTCATCCGTGGCCAGATAGGTTGAGGTTCCTGTGGTGGTGTTGTGCTGGCGGGCGCCGCCCAAGGACTCCATGTCAACGTCTTCACCAGTAACCGTCTTGATGACATCGGGACCGGTGATGAACATGTGGCTGGTCTTGTCCACCATGACAACATAATCGGTCAGCGCGGGGGAGTAGGCGGCGCCGCCGGCACACGGCCCCATGATGAGTGAGATCTGCGGGACTACCCCGGATGCGTGAACGTTGTTGCGGAAGATATCGGCAAACATGGCCAGCGAGGCCACGCCTTCCTGGATGCGGGCGCCGCCACCGTCATTAATTCCGACGACGGGGCAACCGTTGCGCAGAGCAAATTCCTGAACCTTGACGATCTTTTCGCCGTTTACTTGGCTCAACGAACCGCCGTAAACGCTGAAGTCTTGGCTGTAGACGGCGACCAAACGGCCGTCTACCGTGCCGTAACCGGAGACGACGCCGTCTCCCAGAGGCTTCTTCTTCTCCATGCCAAATGCTGTGGAGCGATGCACGGCCAGTGCATCAAACTCAACGAAAGAATCCGGATCCACCAGCAGGTCGATGCGTTCGCGGGCTGTATTGCGTCCCTTCGCGTGCTGTTTCTCAACGGCAGCTTCGCCAGAAGGTATAGCAGCCTGAGCCATCCGGTCACGGAAATCGGCAATTTTGCCTGCTGTCGTCGATAGATCGTGGCTCATTGACACTCCGGATCAATAGTGTGGATACTTGCAGCTCTTCATAGGAACCGCACAAAAGGGCAAACGCTACTGACAGTCTAATAACGATATGTGCCCCCGCATGTGTAGGAACCCTACAAAGTCGCCTGAAAAGTATCTGGCGTTTGGCCCAGTTCCAACGCTTTGCTCTAGTTTGTCGCGAGCGTGGTTTTTGTCAGACCGTGATGGAAGTTGTTCCTGAGCTTTGTTTGAGTGGGGTCGACGACCCAGGGCGGTGTGAACCACGGCGTGCCGTTGATGATGTGAACCTGCCATTGGCTGTGATGGACCAGGGTGTGGTGATGTTGGCACAGAAGAGCGGCGTTGTTGAGGTTTGTTTCTCCGCCTTCTCGCCACGGGATGACGTGGTGGGCTTCGCACCACATTGCGGAGGCGGTGCAGTCAGGGAATGAGCAGCCCAGATCGCGAGCGAAGAGAAGCTTGCGTTGAGCGGGGGTGAAAAGACGTCTGGTCCGGCCAGCGTTGATGATTTCCTGGCCGGTGCCATATGTCAGGGTGGTGATGTCGGGGTCGCAGAGCGACTGGCTGAACAGACCGAGCGGCATGGGGCCACTGAAAGTGGTGTAGGCGGTGCCGAGCCCATCACTGCGGTTGAGGTCTTCTTCGGTGCAGCTGATGATGAGCTGTGTTTTTAGTCCACCATTGAGCGGAAGTTGCCCGGTGCGGGCGGCGAGTTTCACGCAGGAGATCATGCCGTCGAGGAGTTTTTGACCGTGTGTGCGGGTGTCTTTCACGGCTGGCTCTGTACTGAGCGGGTCGATGGGGTCGAGCCCAGGCAAGGGTTCGTTACTTCCGGGAGCTGCGACGTCGACTCCATAGACAAGGTGGGGCCAGTCCCTGAGACTGTCATCTTCATTGGAGGTGCCCCAGCCGGGTGTGTTTTCCCCCTTGGAACCTAAATTGTTGTCCCACTCCGGTGCTGACTCGGGACCTCCGTATTCAGCTTGGGGTTTCTCTGTCTGATGTGGCTGCTCTGTCTGGCCTGTAAGGTCTGCGTGCTCTGATTCGGGCCGTTCTGGTTTAGTTTGCGGGCCGGTGTCGAACCAGAACCAGTTATCTCCCTCGAAGACTGGAGGACTTGCGTTTTCTGGTGCCTGTGGTGGGCGGGGTGGGATTTCCCAAGGTTCCAGCCTGCGACTCCACCCGTTGAAAAGTGGTGGTTTGGATAGTGCTGGTTTGGTGGGTGGTGCTGGCGGCTTAGATTCGGCCGGTTGCAATGGCTCTGGCGCCTGCGGTGGGTTCGGTTCTGGTGGCCGAGGTGGCTGCGGGTTCTCAGGCTCTGGCTCAGGCTCTGGATCCGGGGGAGCTAGTGGTTCGCTGGCTGGCTGGCCATAGTCGGGATCCGGAGTGTTGTCTGTGGTGGTGAGGAGATCGGAAAGGCCATGAAGCTGGTCAAGTAGTGATTCTTGTCCCTCGCATTGCTGACTATCGCCCTCACTGTGGTTGCTAGCGCCTAAGCCGCTGTCATCTTCAGTGCCAGTGCCAGTGCCAGTGCCAGTGTCAGGTGGTGGGCCCTCGGAGGAACCATCTGTTCCACCTGCACTTCTTCCTGCGCCGGTTTCTGTTGCTGCGAGAGTGTCGATGTCGGTGTGTTTGTTGGGGTTGGTGGCAAAGCTGATCAGGGCCATGAGTTGTTCGTATTGTTCGATGGTGCAGGCGCCGTAAAGTGAGACGAGGCCGCGGCGTGGTTGGCGGAAGAACAGGCCTTGTTTCGCCAGAAGATCCGACTGGCTGGGTTTGTGCCCGTCAGGGTCTAGGTGGCTCATGATCCGGTTTCCCACGGATCGTATGAAGTCTGGTCCTTGCTGCTCTGCGGTGAGCACCAGAGTTTCCTCGACCTCGGCGGCCTGCTCCTGGTCTATACGACCATTGCTTGCTAGGCGGGCAGCTTCATCGAGGTACTTAGAGACGGTCAGAGCACGTTCTTGGGACACCGAGCCTTTGAAGAACGCTGTTGCCAAAACGGGGTTCGCGGTGGGGACGCTGATTCCTGTGATGGTGTCTCTGAGCGGAAGGACTGCTTTGGCCAGGCGGATTCTGCGGCTGGCTTCAGCGGCACTGAGTTGCAGGGATTGAACGAGCAAGGCGACAGCTCCGCGGGCACCTGTTTCGGCGTAGCGTCCTGCTGTGACACGTTGATCTATTTCGCCAGCAGCCTGCACGGCCAGGGCTTGACCGGATCGAAGGAGTTCTTCAAGGTCTTGGGACCATCGCGCACAGGCTGCGTCGCTGAGCCCGCTCAGATCGACCCCTACATTCGCGGCACTAGATAAATCACCCGTAGTGGATTGTGTGCCTGCTGAATCGGCGGAGTTGGTACTGAGCGCGTGGACAAGGTTGAGGAATTGGTGGACATGGTCACCAATTCGTAAAACCCCTGAATGGGGAGCTGGTTTTACCGGCTGCCCCGTCGTTGTGTTCATATAAATATTCTACAGCGACCCTCTGACATCGAAACTTTCTACTGTATGTTTTGGGGACAAGGAATCCCGATCGTCCCCTGTGGAGGAATCAACACCATTCGGCAATGTAATTCGGGTGGCCTAAACCCCTTTCAATCACTGACTCGGCTCTGGTCTAAGCCACAGTTCACATCCGCTCCAGGCCAAGTTGGGAGCTCTGAAGAGAGCTCCGTAGAGGCCGCCGCTCGGTTCTCATCCCGGGGACGGATGCATCCGATGCTGTGCCCGATAGGATTGGAAGTATGAACGGAACCGCAGATACCCCTGAGCAAAGTGGTCTCAGTCGAGCCCAGAAGCTTCCAGCGGCCGCGATCAATCCTGTTCATCTAGACCCAGCCCGCCTACGGACTGCGTTGATGCACCCGCAAGGGGCATTTGCTCGCGTCGATGTAGTGGACTCTGCAGGTTCAACCAACACGGATCTGGCAGCCGGTGCCGCCGATACCGAACAATTCTTTCCGGACTTGAGTGTTTTGATTGCCGATGCACAGCCTGCTGGCAAGGGTCGTTTGGGAAGGGCGTGGGAGGTTCCCGCCGGTGCTGCCATGATTTCTAGCGTTCTAGTCTGGCCAGAAGAGCAATGCCAATCAAACGGGTCAGGTAAGGATTTTTCCTCTACCGGTTACGGCTGGCTTTCCATCCTCGCAGGAATTGCCCTGTGCCAGGCCCTGCGCATGCACACGGACGTCAAGGCCACTTTGAAGTGGCCTAACGATGTGCTGGTCAACGGCCGCAAACTGGCAGGAATCCTTGCCCAAGTGGTGCCCGCAAGCACCGCAAGGAAAGCATCCCCAACAACCCACTCACCCTCAGCACCTCAAGCCATGGCGGGCTCGGGCGCGCAGGTGGGCCCCGGCGTCGTGGTTGGGGTGGGTGTCAATGTCAGTTTGGAAGAATCAGAGCTGCCCACGGACAGGGCTACGTCTTTGCTGGTGGAGGGAGTGCCTGCTTCCGGTCTGGATCGGAATGAGCTGCTGCCCGCGTACTTAAACAACTTCGCCAAGCTATATCAGGATTTTGCGGCGGCTGGAGGGGATGCGCAGGCGCCGCTGCCCGGTGGGGCGAGTGCTGTGGACATGGCTCGGGATCTCATGAGCACGCTGGGCCAGGAAGTGCGCGCCGAATTGCCCGGCGGTACCATGCTTTACGGCACAGCTGTGGATTTGAATAGTGACGGTAGCTTGCAGCTGTGTGATGCCCTCGGTGAGGAACACAATGTCAGCGCCGGCGACGTGCTGCACTTACGCAGAACGGGCCCGGGCGGTGCACTGGGCTATGCGTAAGTTATTGCTGGACCATGAGCAGGTTCAGATTCGCTGCCGCCCACATTCCAGGATTCTTCTGTGGCCCATTTCAGTGGGACTGTTGACCATCATGGTTGGCTCTGCGGCGCTGGCAAAACTGCAACCCACGACCTTTTCCCAATGGGCGCCTGAGGCAAGTCAATGGCGCGAAGCCATGGTGTTCGCGGTCGTGGCCGTGGTGGCCTTCGTGGTGGTGGCCTATCCCGTTAGAAGAGTGTGGCGCTGGGCCGGGACCACCTATACCCTGACCAATCAGCGCCTGTTGCTGCGCAGGGGGTTAGTATCTAGACGTCTGCAAATTCTCGATCTCGCTCAGGTTCATCAGATGCAGCCGGTGCAGAATTGGCGCCAACGGATGGTGGGTTCAGGGGATTTGCAACTGTTTTTCCATTCGGGCATACACTCGGACAACGTTGTGACGGTACATGAGATCCCGTACTGGAGTGAGTTTAATAAAGATGCCCAACATTTCTGGGCCAAGGAGTTTCGAGCGGTCATGCAGCAAACACTCCGGGAACGGGACTACGCTGGAGTCGTTGGGATGAACGAGAAGGAGCTGCGCAAGCTTGGAAGAGACCACTGATCCACCCGAGTCGTTGTTGACACCTGCCTCGCACAACCAAACCAAGGCATTGGAAACGCAGCTTCTTGGTGGCGAACGGACCTTAAAGCGCCGTGATGTAGCCGCCGGAGTAGGCGTTTCATTGCTGTCTGCACGCAAAATTTGGCGCGCCATGGGCTTCCCCAACTTAGGTGACGAAGACGTGGCTTTCACCCCACGCGATCAAGAAGCGCTGCAAATTGTGGTCACGATGGTCCGCGAAGGGCTCTTGACGGAAGAAACCGCAATTTCTGTGACCCGTTCCTTCGGCCAGATGACGGACCGGATGGCCGTCTGGCAGATTGAGGCGTTGGTTGAAGATTTGGTAGCGGAGCACGGTGTCAGTGACGCCGAGGCCCGCCGCGCTGTGGTTTCCGAGCTGCCCAACCTGATCGCACCCTTGGAAGAACTGCTGGTGTACTCCTACCGGCGCCAGCTCAACGCCGGCATTCAGCGCCTTGCCGTGCGTGCCGAGCAGGGCTTGGCGGCCAGTGAATTAGGGCGCGACGGCGACGAGGACGACGCCCCGCTGCCTTTGGCCCGCGCCGTCGGCTTCGCTGATCTGGTCAGCTACACCTCACTCTCACGCCGCATGAATGAGAAGACCCTGGCCCGCCTGGTCCAGCGCTTTGAAAACGTGTGTGCTGAGATCATCAGCGTTGGCGGTGGCCGTTTGGTGAAGACCATTGGCGATGAAGTGCTGTTCAACTGCGAAACGCCTGTGGCCGGGGCCCAGATTTCACTGGCGCTTGCCGAAGCCATGGCTGCGGACGATTTCCTTCCCGAAGCCCGCGTCGCCATGGTGTGGGGCCGGGTGCTCTCGCGGCTCGGCGATATTTATGGTCCCACCGTGAACCTCGCCGCCCGCCTGACCTCCCTCGCAGAGCCGGGCACCGTGCTGATTGACTCGGTCACGGCCTCCGCATTGACCAACGATGACCGCTTTGTCCTCACCCAGCTGCCCGTGGAGAACGTACGCGGCTTCGGTGAAATTGCGCCGGTGCTGCTGAGCCGTGGCACGGGCAAGGGGCTTGTCGTGGACTAGATTGGCGGCTTTTTTACCGGTGGGCAGCACTGACACGTACGACGCCGTGTCCCGACTACCAGCGCGCCCTCACCATCGCGTGACTTGGGCCGGGTAGATAGGCCGACGCGGTGAGGGCCAAATAGCTAGGGTTGTGCCGGGCGGCTCGCCCGCCGGGCCAAGTCGATACGGTTGGCTGAACCGGTTTTACGCAGCAGATTTGAGATGTGCGAGCTGACGGTCTTCTCGCTGATCACCAGCTCCCGGGCAATTTCTGCATAGGTATGTCCGGCGATGACAAATTCCAGAATTTCCCGTTCGCGGACTGTGAGTCCGGGCAATCGGGGTTGCTCTGCCGGATTTTTCTCCGACAGCTCCGAGCGCTCCAATAGGGTAGCGACGCCAGCAAGAGTGCCCGTGATGCGAGCGTCGGCTGCCAGCTGATTGAGCCGCGCCACTATGGGACCAGCCTGAAGTTCTTGGGCTAGAACGAGCCCTTGCCGGAGTGCAGTGGTGGCCAAGGGGCGCTGTGCATGACCGCGCAATAGCAGCGATTCGGCAGCCCGCCACCATGAATAGCACTCCTCCCAGCGCAGACTCACTGCCCGAGCGGCCTCCGCCGAAAACAACCACTCCTGCGCGTTGCCGATAGTTCCCTGAGCACGACCCACCTCAGCGTGGTAGAGCGCGTTGAAGGCGGCCACTTGCTTGAGGTACTCATCGTCGTCGTCAATTTCGTGCAGCACGGAGGGAAAGTCTCGCAGCAGATCTTCGAGTTGCTCCAGATATCCGGTGACAGGGCCGCCGTCGTCTGAAGCTTTTTGAATTAGATCTGCCAGTGCGCGGGCGGCCAGCGGAACCAGCCATTCACACATGGTGGGCGGCTGACCCGCCAACCTGAGCCCAGCCATGGCCGCCGAGTAGGCAGCTTCCAGATGCCCGCCCGTGAGTAGGACTTGGGCGCGCACGGCATCGAAGGAGAAATTGGTGAAGCTGGAATCGGGAGAAAAGATTTCATCGGCGCGCCCAAGATGCGCCTCGGCTTCAACTTGGCGCCCTTGCTTGGAAGCCATTTGGGCCGCTGTGAGCCTGCTCGCCACATCTCCCAAGGCGCCGGGGTCCGAACTCATGGCTATCCTCAGAGCTTGCTGGCTCTCACGCCAGAGACCGATCGAGAGATAACTGGCAGCCTCGTCACCGGCCATTTTGGCGAGGTAGGAATGCGGGGATCCGAGCTTTTGCATATTTTCCCGCCCCGTCCGCATCAGATCAGCGAAGGCCTGACTGGTCCAGGGCGCGGTTGCGTTGGCCTGCCACACGGTGGCGTGGAGCAGCGCCCAAAAATCACGAGCCTGTGTTGCGGCGAGGACACCTTCGACGGCGAATGCGTGGGCTTGAGCTTTTTGGCCAGCAAAAAGAGCTGCCATGGAGCGGGCCGTGCACGCGTAGGAAAGCGCCATGGGATTCCCCGCTTCGCGGGCAATAGCAACGGCTTGCGCAGCCTGAGCCGGTGCTTCCGGGGCGTCTTTCCACAGCCCGGAGTGCGCCATTTCCGCCAGCGCATAGGCGTACTGCCAGCTTGTCTGATCGGTGCTGGCAAGCTGCAGGGCTTCGCGAACAAGGCCGGGGGACATAAACTCCCGCCCGGTGGAAAAACCCAACAAGACCCGGCGCACCAACAGGGCTGCAGTCTCCAGCGGTTCTGCTCCTTTATCGATGTGCAGCAGGAGGGATTCCACCACGTCGAGTTCAACTTCTTGAGCGCCCGACTCTTCGGCAGCTGTGCGGAGCAGGGACAGCAAATCGCGCACGCTCTCTGGTGCTTCCGGGAGCAAGCTGCGTAACTCCACGGCACGGCGCAGCAACCTCAGCGTCGCCGGGCCGGAACTTTCATGCCGGCCCGCCGCAGCAGCGCGCAGTGACCACCGGTACGCCTGCTCTACGTGTCCGGATGCGTGGTGGTGATCAGCCAACTGTGCCAGTGATTCAAAGTCTGGATCGATGATGCCGGCTAGACGTCGCTGCGCAAAGGTGGCGAAGAGTGCATGCCAGCGAGTCCGTTCGCCCCCGTCCAAGCTTTGCTGGAGCACCTCTGAGAAGAGTGGATGGTGAAACCACCAGGTGTTACCGTCTGCGCTACCTTCAACAATGCCCGCATCCGCGGCTTCGTGCAGCAGCGTCAGCACGCTGCCGGGACCGCCGTCGAGCTGTGCCACACTCTGTAAATCTGTTGATGAGAGTGGGCCGCCACCAACTGCAAGCAGCTGGGTTAGACGCCTGGCTGAGAGGGAAAGGGTTCGCCAGGAACGCAGGACCGCCCCTCGAAGATCCGAGGGCAATTGGGCCTGCAGATGGCGGGTGCCAGGATCCAAACCAGCCACGATCAGCTTGTTCAGATAGGGGTTACCACCCGTGTGCTCGAAAACTTCTTGCAACAGAGTCTGATGAGGGGGAGCACCCAGAAGCTGCGCCACGTGCGCTTCGGTGTCCAATCGGTCCAAAGGTTCCAGAGGCAGCCAGTCAATCCGTGGCATCCGGCGGATGTCTGCTAGCCAGCGCTGAAGTGGATGGTCCTCAGCAACCTCCCCAGAGCGCACCGTCACGATGATGGCGAGAGCTCTCTGCGCTGGGCCGGCAAAGAGGTACATCAAGACATCCAGCGTGCTCTGATCGGCCCACTGCAGATCGTCGATGAAGAGGATCACCGGCGTTCGTAGACACAGCCGATCAAGCCAGTCATCGATGGCGGCCGGTACGCCGAACGGCACATCATTGGCACGTGGCGGTTGAGGGCCGGGGCCGGCGTCGAAGGTGGGATCTGATCTGAACGCCGACCGCAGCCCCTGGAATTCAAAGGGTGCGGTGGTCAGTGGAAGGCACGTGCCTGCGAACAGTTGAAAGAGCGTGCCATGGCTTGCGCAAGCATGCTGGATGAGAGCCGTTTTCCCGATGCCAGCATCGCCTGAAACCACGATCGTGCCCGACCGTCCCGCCGCGGCGCTGGCCAAAAATGAACGTAGGAGATCCATTTCCGTCGCCCGCCCAACAATGTCAGCGTCTACGAGTCCTCCGTGATCGGCCACCCTTCTATTTTGGCACCGCAACGAGCGAATGAGGAGGGTACAGCGAAGGGTAAATCTAAGGGACCGAAGAGCTTTTTTAAGGACCAACCCCCGATGCCAGATTTGACCGTCCGGAGGAATGTGGAGGTATCGGTTCATCCAGTGTTGGTCCATCCAGTAGTGAAAGGCAAGACCATGTATACGCAATCCAAGCATGGGCACCAACGGCAAGCACCACCACAGCATGGAGTCTCGCGGTGGGCGGGAGCGGGAGCAGCAATTTTGTTCCTTGTCGTTGCCATCCCGGCGCCAGCACATGCAAGGCAGGATCCCGGAACGCTGGATGGGATAGTCCAAGTGCTCCCGGAGCATCAATGCCCCCTGACCCGGATTGGTCAGCAATATGTGCGCTGCGGAGCACTCACCGGAGCTGGCTCGGCCGCACCATCCTGGGTCCCTGAGCAGTAACGGGCGCGTGGGCAGTGGCGGGCCCCTGAGCAGTAACGGGCGCGTGGGGGCGCAACGCTACATGAGGCTCCTGCATGATGAGGGGCCGGCCTGTCTAGTGCGTACCCGAACGTGGCAAGTTCGGGATAAGCAAAGGTCTTTCACCACCGCCGCTGTTGACCTTAGGGACGCTAGCGTCTGGGCGACCAACCGCACTGAGGGCTTGGTGGGGCATCTTAACAATCAGTCCAAGGTGCTTGAGGGTGGCTTCGCTTCTGTCTCTCGCCTATGTTGTGTGGCAGTGGTTGTGGGAAGCCAAATCGGGGAAGACCCTGGGGAACCTCATGCTTAGCGTGCGCACCACCACTATGGACGGTCACCCAGCCGGCTTGCTGGCTCTTTTCTTGCGGTCTTTGATGGTCGGCTTGAGCAGGCTGGTGCCCACAGCTGGCCCGATCCTGATGCTGCTCTCCAATGCGTGGGACAAAAACGGCAAACATCAGGGTTGGCACGACAAGGTAGCCCACATTTCGCCGGTGCACTCGCCGCTGGCTCACACGGTAGCCAAACCTCGTGCTTTTGTGGGGCAGGGTTCAGGACAGAGTTCACCGCAGGGATGGGCGCCGGGCTCACCCGTGGCGTTCACTGGATTGTTCCTGGGGAGCGGAGGCCACTCCCGATCCCTTTGCTCTTCCTGTCATCGCTTTTCAAAACCAACAGTTTCCGAACCCGCAGAACCAGCAGGGTCAGCAGAGCCACAACCAGCAGTTTCAGCAAAACCTGGCCGCGCCGGCACCAGCGGATGGATGGGGACAACAGTCAAGTGCAGCGCAGGCTGACGACGAGGCAGGGGAGAACCGGGCCCGTCCGCAGGGTGCCAGAATCGCACTGCGCCTGAGTTTTGATGACGGGTCCACGGAGGACCTGGCTGCAAGGGCGCTCAGTGGCCCTCACTCAGCCAGTTACGATGGTGAGATGATTTCGCGTCTGATCTCCATCCACGACTCCACCCGATCTGTCTCCAAGACCCATCGTCACCTCCGCGCCGCGGCTGAAGGCCTCTGGGTTACAGACCGTCATTCCACCAAGGCCGGCGCTCTCTCCGTCCCGAATGGAGCCAAGAGCCCGCTAGTGGGTGGATCACCTGCTGTGGCCGAATCTGGATCGTGGGTGCATTTCGGCCATAGTTCATTCTTGGTGGAAAAAGCATGAGCGCTTCGGATGAAGCCAAGAATGCCACCGATTCTGGGGTCCGGTTAGACTTTGGATTCGGCACCGACCGAGGACTGCGCAGGGAACTCAACGAGGACTCCTTCCTGGCCGCGGATCCGCTCTTTACCGTTGCCGACGGCATGGGTGGGCATGAAGCCGGTGAGGTCGCCAGCCGTGAGTGTATTGAGGTGCTCAGCAACCAGCGGCTGCTGAGCGCTGGCTCCCGGGAGGCAACGGCGTCGGACTTGCAACAGGCGCTGCGCCAAGCCGATGCGCGGATCCGAGAATTGACCAATGCTCGGGCTGGCACAACAGTCAGTGGAGTGGTTTTGGTCGAAGAGCGGACCGTGCCCTACTGGCTGGTGTTCAACGTGGGAGATTCACGCACCTACCGTCTGAGCCAAGGCGTCTTTTCTCAGATCAGCGTGGACCATTCCGAAGTTCAGGAAATGGTCGATGCCGGTTTGATTACCGCCGCTGAGGCTTTGGTCCACCCGCGTCGGCATGTGGTGACACGAGCACTCGGCACAGGATCGGACACTGAAGCCGACTTTTGGCTGGTCCCGGTGGAGGAGGGCGACCGGATTTTGGTCTGTTCCGATGGCCTCTCGGGTGAGCTGGGAGATGAGCAGATTCATCGTGTCCTGAGCACGCTGCGTCATCCGCAGGACGCGGTGGACTCGCTCATCCAGGCGGCTTTGCGCTCAGGAGGGCGGGACAATGTCACCGTCATCGTGGTGGATGCCAGCAATGTCATGGGCACCGCGGGTGAGCAAACCCTGAACGCCTCGGTCATGACAGCAGCCATGAGGCTGCAACCACCGTCGCACGTACCGGCAGTACCAGCAATACCGGCAGTACCGGCCATGGCAGCTCATGCCAAGGCCGGCGCACTTTCAACCGAGGAGAATCATGGTTAGCAACACGTACCGCACAGGATCATGGCTTGGCATGGTGCGATCCGGCTCGGTTATCGTGCTGGAAAGCAACACCGACCCGGACATCGTGAACCGCTTGTGGGACTTCCTCGGCCAGGACCCCACCATCCACGGCGTCCTGAATGAGGTCACCGATTCCTTCGGCACCGGCCTCACCGGTCTGCCCAGTTTCGCCATCCTAGTCCAGAGCGATAAGTTGCACGCGATTCTGCGCGGGGACATCACCCTGATTGCCCGGAAGGATGGAGCCGCCGAGCTCGTGACCGGCCGCGACGTCACCACTTGGAGCGAGCGGTCCCTGACGCTGCCGGACGCCCTGGAACTGACCCTGGCCGAACCCGATTCCGATACCGAATCCGATTCTGATACCGAATCCGGGACCGCCGAGATGGAACTTCCCGTAAGCGAAGCCGTGGTCCGGCTGCAGTCGCTCCGCCTGGACATCTCGTGCGAGTTGAGTGCTGCTGTTCCCTATGTTCCCTCAGTCCTGCCGGAAGTGCAGGAGGATGAGACACCAGAGGCCGCAACCGCCGTCGAACATTACCAGGATGCCGACCCTGAGGATGCACCTCACACCTTGGCGCAAACCTCGGCAGATGAGGTTGAGGAGTTCGGGGCGCAGGAGAGTGCCGTATCACTGGCAGAGGAAGATTCTGTTGTGGGCGTGGAGCAGCTTGCTCAGCCGGAGGATGACGCCTATGCCAGTTTCGCCATGGCAGCCGAGGCCGCCGACGCCGAATGGAGCGCGCAGCTGGAGCCCGTCCAGGCCAATGGTGAGGACGATATCAACGACCTCGACCTGACCATTCGCCCCGACCTGCACGAGCTTGATCTGCACGAGCTTGATCTGCACGAGCCCGATTTGCACGAGCCTGATTTGCACGAGGAAGATGCTGCTGCGTGGGCTGTCGAATTCCCGGCCTCAGTATTCGCGGGGGACTCTGGCCAAGAGCCTTTGACGCACAGCGAGTCGGAGCTGCTGGATGCTGCAATGCACGCAGGCGGCCAGGCGGAAGCTGCCCAGGCGCAGTCCACTTCGGACGCTGACACGTCAGAAGAGCCGAATACGCCGGCGGCTGACTCGGCAGACGAGTCAGCTTTCACCACTTCCACCGACCATTTGTGGGGCCCTACTGTGGCCCTGGGTGTGGACGATGCGGCCGTTCGACTGGATGAACATGGCCAGCCCATCGAGGCGGTGAATGCCGGTCCAGTGGTTCCTCCGCTGCCGTCCTTGCCGCCACTGACCGGCCAGGCTTCACCGGGTGCTGACTCAACAGATACCAGCCCTGGAATACCGTGGCAGGATTACGCCCCGAACGCCGGTCAGGACGACGTAGGCCAGTGTGGCACGGAAGCTCCCATGATTGACTCGGTGTCGTGGAATGTTCCTGGTGCCCAGAACCAGCCTGCCCCAGCAGCGGAAGAGCCCATTGACCCTGACCATGACGGTCAAACCGCCATGAGTGCTGATGCTGATCGTGATCTAGCTCCAGCCGTCGCGGCGCCGCTGGAATCACGTCCATCCACCGGCCCCATGGTTTTGGCGCGCATGTGCTTACACGGTCATGCCAACCCGCCCTGCCATTCACAGTGCTCGGACTGCGGGGCCCTGCTCAACTCCGAACCTCGGGAAGTGGGCCGTCCGCGACTGGGCACCATGCACATTTCCAGTGGCGAATCCATAGAGCTGGACCACTCTCTCATCATTGGCCGCCAGCCTTCGGTATCGCGCGTCATGGGCGGCGCCATGCCCCGTTTGGTGCAGGTCATGAGCAGCAATGACGATATTTCACGCTCTCATGTGGAAGTGCGCCTTGATGGCCGGGACGTGCTCTTGGTTGATCTGAAAGCCACGAACGGAACTGTTTTGGTGCGCGAAGGCCAGGCCCCGCGCAGGCTGAGCCAAGGCGAACAAGCCATCTTGCTCAATGGGGACATCGCCGAGCTGGGAGACGGTATCTCCCTCCTCTTTGATGGCCTGCTGTGAGCAACAGACGAGCAGCTGCGGGGGCGCCGCAGCTGCCTTGTTGCACCTCCATTTCCGGGCCGGGTTCCGGCGGCATCTCCGAGGTGTAGCTGTCTGAACAGGAACGTCCTCGGCACAGGGTGGACATCAAGGTACTCACCGCAGATCTGAAAACAGCTGGCGCAAGAACCCGCTTCGAATCAGAAACGACGGCGCCAGTATGTGCAGGGCATGGCGGCCGACTATAGCCCGGACAGGCTCTCCTTCTTCTTAGTTGACTACAAGGGTGGCGCGGCGTTTGTCGACTGTGTATAACTGCCACACACTGTGGGCCTGGTAACGGACTTGCCCCGCACCTGGTGTGCCGGGTGTGGACCTCGCTTTGTGTGGAACTGCACTACCGGGAGCACCTGCTCAACCGGAAGAAAGCCAAGAACCTACATGCTACGGAGTGGAAAACGGATCCCGAGGCGCCGCCGTCGTTGGTCATTGCGGTGGACGTTACCGCCCGTGGCTTCGTGGCGCGCCGTGGCAAGGCGTTCCAATTGCAGGTGGCCACCACCATGGTCCACGAGCGGTAGGTGTTGGAGAGTTGTCCCCATCGCACTCTGGAAACGTAGTTGTTAGATTATTCGTAGTCGCCCACGCCAACCGCTTCAAGGGGACCACCTGGCCCGCGGGCGTGGTTGTTGACTCAACCACCGCCGCGGGCCATTTGTTTGAGTAGCGGCACTGATTGGTGCGCCAGGATGGCTTCGTGGGGCAAGATAGAACCGTGAGCAGCGAGAACGTAGATAACCAGCCCATTCCCACCGACGCAGACCGAGAGCGCTACGGCGTCTTGGTGGATGAGATCCAAAAGTATCGGGCAGCCTATTACAACGAGGATGCACCGCTAGTCTCAGACGCGGAATTCGATCTTTTGTACAGCGAGCTGGAAAAGCTTGAGGCGCTGCACCCGGAATTGGTGACGAACGATTCCCCAACCCAGCTGGTAGGTGGGGATGTCTCGGTGGCGTTTGCCGCCGTCGACCATTTAGCCAGAATGTATTCGCTGGAAGATGTCTTCTCGCTCGAGGAATTGGAGGCGTGGCTAGTGCGCGCAGCCGCATCCGTGGAGAAGCAGGGTGGGCAGGCGCCGAAGTGGCTGACCGAGCTGAAGATTGACGGATTGGCCGTGAACTTGCTGTACCGCGACGGGGTGCTGGTGCGGGCGGCGACTCGCGGCGACGGCACCACGGGTGAAGATATCACCCATAATGTGGCCACCATCAAGGACATCCCGCAGAAGCTGCACGGTGATCATTTTCCCTCAGAGGTGGAGATTCGCGGCGAAGTTTTCATTGCCTCGAAGGACTTCGCCATTCTGAATGAGCAGATGGTGGCAGCCGGTAAAGCGCCATTTGCGAACCCGCGCAACTCTGCGGCCGGATCGCTGCGCCAGAAGGATCCGGCGGAGACGGCTAAGCGGCCGCTGAGCATGTTTGTGCACGGGATCGGTGCCCGCGAGGGGCTATCCACTGCCACCCAGTCTGAAACGTATGAGCAGCTGAAATCGTGGGGCATGCCCATCAGCCCGTACTACAACGTGGTAGATACGCTGGCTGAAGTCATGGATTTCATCGCCTACTACGGTGAGCACCGGCACGATCTGATTCACGAGATTGACGGCATTGTGGTCAAGGTGGACGATCTGGCTACCCAGCGCGGACTCGGCCATACTTCGCGTGTGCCGCGCTGGTCGGTGGCGTACAAGTACCCGCCGGAGGAAGTGCACACCAAGCTGCTGGACATCCGGGTCAACGTTGGACGCACCGGACGTGTCACACCCTACGCCGTGATGGAACCGGTCAAAGTGGCTGGCTCCACGGTGGAAATGGCCACACTGCACAATCAAGATGTGGTCAAGGCCAAGGGCGTCATGATTGGTGACATCGTGGTGCTGCGCAAGGCCGGGGACGTGATCCCTGAAATTGTAGGCCCCGTCATGGCGCTGCGCGAGGAGCAAGATCCGCCCGTATATGAATTTGTGATGCCCACGCACTGCCCGTCCTGCGGTACTGAATTGGCCCCTGCCAAGGAGGGCGACATCGATATCCGGTGCCCCAACACGCAGTCCTGCCCGAGTCAGCTGACAGAACGCCTGGCGCATCTTGCAGGCCGCGGTGGCTTTGACATTGAGGCTCTGGGATATGAGGCTGCCAGGGCGCTGACTGCTGGTCCCGGTGCCGATCCGGCGGAGAACGGCGGGGTCATTGCCCCCGCCGGCCCCGGCCCCCTGACGAGTGAAGCGCAAGTCTTCGCCATCGCGGATCTGGACCTGTCCGGCGTCGTGGTTTGGCGTGAAATTCGGTCCAAGGGGGAGGGGACTGGGCGGTTCCAACCGGTGCCCTATTTCTACACGAAGGCCACTGCCAAGAAGCCTTCCGTGCCTACCAAAACCACGGAAAAGCTCTTCGATGAGCTGGAAAAGGCTAAGAAGGCGCCGTTGTGGCGGGTGCTGGTGGCGTTGTCGATCAGGCATGTTGGGCCTACGGCGTCGCGTGCGCTGGCCACTAAGTACGGCTCCATGGAGGCGATCCGTCTCGCGTTGGCTGCGCCGGATGCGCGCGAGCAGCTGGCCAATGTTGATGGTGTGGGTGCCATCATTGCCGAAGCGCTGATCGAGTGGTTCGAGGTGGATTGGCACCAGGAGATCGTTGATGCGTGGGCTGCCTCCGGCGTGCTGATGGCTGATGCGGTGGACGAGTCCATGCCGCGCACTCTGGAGGGCCTGACCATTGTAGTGACCGGAACGTTGCCAACGCTCAGCCGCGACGAAGCCAAGGAAGCCATCATCACTCGCGGCGGAAAAGCGTCCGGATCGGTCTCTAAAAACACCTCCTACGTGGTGGCTGGCGAGGCCGCCGGTACCAAGCTGGATAAGGCTGAGTCATTAGGCATTCCGGTCTTGGACGAGGAAGCGTTCTTGCTTCTTTTGGAGACCGGACCCGTTGCTGCCGCGCTTGTTGTGGATGCTGCCGAGCTGCCCGCCGCGGCGGCCGCCGAAACTCCTGCCGAGCTCCCCGAAGCGGCGGCCGCCGATCAACCAAGCGCGACCAATTAACAAAGGATCTTCATGAACCCGTCCGCCGTGACCATTGACGAACTTCTCGAAGTGGCCCTGCGCGCCGCCGCCGCCGGTGCCGCCGTTCTTGCTGCTCGGGATCCGGCAGGCTTTGCTGCTGCGGAAAAATCCTCCGACGCCGACTGGGTGACGGCCTTCGATTTGGCTGCCGAGAACGCGGTCCGGGCGGTCATCCAGGATGCCCGCCCGCATGACGTCATCACCGGGGAAGAGTTGGCCCCGGCGCTTCCCGCGGAGCCCTCCGGCTATAGGTGGAGCATTGACCCGCTCGATGGCACCATGAACTTCATCCGCAACATTGCTTACTACGGCACCTCGGTGGCCGTCATGGGGCCCGACGGCGCATGGCTAGCCGGGGTGGTTAACGCGCCGGCGTTGCGTCGGATCTACTTCGCCTCATTGGGCGGTGGCGCGTGGCTCGATGAAACGCGTGCCGATGGCATGCAGACCACGCGCCAGCTTCAGGGCCCGGTGGAGAAACGGGGTGGCACCTTGCTGTCAACGTCATTGAGCTACGACGCCGATGTACGGCACCGGCTGATCTCGGAACTGGATGGCCGGATGGATCACTTTGGTGATTTCCGTCGGCTGGGATCAGCTGCTCTGGAACTGTGTGCCGTGGCCGAAGGCTCGGTGGACGCTTACCTGGAGTACGGTCTGTTCGAGCACGACTTCGCCGCCGGTGGGCTCATTGCCTCCGAAGCCGGAGCGTGGGTACATTGTCCGCAGCTCAGCCCTGCCGTGAACGGTTTGCCCTCCCGAGCCGAGGTCCTCTCAGTCTGGACCGGCGCCTGCGTGCCCGGCTTAGAGGGCGGCTTCGCACCGGCGGACTGAGTTTCTGCGGTTTGCCGGTTCGAGACTGCAGCTGATGCGAGATTCCTGGAGGGTTGACCGCATCTGCTGCAGTTTGGAATCGCGGGTGGAGGGTTGTCTCCGTGGTTGGAAGGATGCTGGCATGAAAGTCACCGGAGTTGGAGCGCTTCGCTCGGCATTTGATGTCACCGGTTTGGCCGTCTCTGCCATCGCCGAGGCTGGACAGGCGGTAGCTGATCTAGCCCAACGTTATGGTGCTGCGCCTCCGGAAGTATCAGTCGACCGGGATCTGGCATCACTGTGGTTCGGCATGTCGTTCACACCTGTGGGTTGGGAACTGCCGCCCGTCTGGGATTCCATCGCGGGCGACTACCGCTGCGCCGACGGCTGGATCCGCCTGCACACCAACGCCGCACACCACAAAGCTGCAGCCCTCAACGTGCTGGGGCTGGGACTTGACGCTGACCGCGCAACGGTAGGTCCCGCCGTCGAACTTTGGAAAGGGGAGGCGCTGGAAACTGCGTTGGTGACGGCGAACGGTTGCGCGGCTTTCATGCGATCGCCCACAGCGTGGATGGCGCATCCGCAGGGTCGGGCTGTTGCCGGTGAACCACTGATCGCGTGGGGAGAGGCGCGCCAGGGGGACCGCGGCGTGAGAGCTTCAAACATCCGGCCCGCCACTTCGCGGCGACCGTTGGCAGGGGTGCGGGTGCTTGATTTGACTCGGATCATTGCCGGACCTGTTGCCACTCGTTTTCTGGCGCAGTACGGTGCGCAAGTGTTGCGGATCGATCCGCCGGATTGGGAGGAACCGGCGCTGGAGCCGGAGCTGACCGTGGGGAAACGCTGCGCCAAGTTGGATCTGAAAACGCCGGATGGGCTGGCGGCGCTCCATGAACTGCTGGCTGGCGCCGATATTCTCATTCACGGTTATCGGGGCGATGCGCTAGCTAAATTGGGATTGTCGGCGGATGAGCTGGCTAGGCGCTATCCCACTCTGATTGACGTGGGACTGAACGCTTATGGATGGAGTGGACAGTGGGTGCATCGGCGCGGTTTTGATTCGCTCGTGCAGATGAGCTGCGGCATTGCGGATGTTGGCATGGCGCACTTTGGCTCGGAGGTGCCGCATCCTTTGCCGGTTCAGGGGCTCGATCATGCCACCGGATATTTGTGTGCGGCGGCCGCCATCAACGCTTGGCGGGACCGCCTCGACGGGACGGTGCGCAGTGGGCGTCTTTCGCTGGCGCGGACGGCGCTGGAGCTGATGCGCACCACACCTTCGAATCCCAATACGCCTGCACCGAAACTGGATTCTTCTGTGTTGGCCCCGGAAGAAACGGTATGGGGGCCAGGGCTAAGGCTGCCTCCAGCGGTCCGAATTTCAGGTGTAGTAACTTACTTTGAGGTCCCGGCACGGGGCTTGGGTTGGACCGCACCTAGCTGGGATTGAAGAAGCAGATCAGGCGATTTCTGTCAGCCCTCCCGGTTGAGATGGCAGCTGATGCGACTTTGCCCGTGATTTTCTCGCACAATCTGCAGTTTGGAATCGGGCCCGGAGTTTGGGCTGAATTCCAGGGCGGCTATCCGGGCCAACCCTGTGCCCGGAGCGCGTGCTTGAACATCTGGGCGACGTAGGCGTCGCCACGACGCATATCGGCCTTGTACACCTTCACCTGTAACCAACCACGCTCGGCGCTCCTTTCATCGCGGTTACGGTCATAGAGTTGTTTCTGCGGTGTCTGATGAATTTCGCCTTCGTACTGACCGCTGGTTTTGAACTCTTCACAGGCCAGATCCGGCCATACTTCCGGATCTCCGGGTATAGCGTAGTTGGTGGTGAATTCGGGCAGACCTGCGCGCTGCAAAATGAGGCGGAGCCGTGTTTCTGGCGGTGAATCGACGCCAACGCGCATAAGATCCAAAGCGGCTCGGGCTTTGGCCAGTCCTCTGATGTGATGCTGGTTCAACACATAGGCACGCAGTTTCTCAGCGGAAACTAACGGCGGTTTGTGGGGTTCGAACGGCCGGTTGTGTTCACAAATCAAGAAGTCGGCTATTGCCACCAGATGGTCCAGACTCAAGAGGGCACTAAGGTCCAGGAATGTCCGTTCGGCCGATGTGACCGGAATGTCCTTAATCCGCATGATGTCCCTCGATGCAACCGCGTTGCTGTGGCCGATTACGCCTTTGCGCCGTATCTGGGCAGACTTCGCTGGGCGCGTGACATGAATGGTCCTTATATCATCGTCAAACCATGGGAGTGGGAATCGATGCAATTGTGCAGCCGTCACGTGAGATATACAGCCGGAGGGGCACAACACTATGTAGGGACGCACACGGTCAAGTAGTTTCTGCGGTATTCCGAGTGGAACACGGATGTTCCTGCTCGGCGTGATGAGAGTCGTGGCCCGCAAATGACTGCGCGTCGCGCCGGTCGCCAGCCCCTCACTGAAAGTGAAGGGCCGTTGGATCAGCTGTAGGAATTTACGTGGACGGGTGACCATAGGCCAATTCTGGCTCAAATTAGCCTTGCCCGTCCGCAGTTATCCACAGGCAGGGGTGAATAGGACTCACAAAGCAGAAACCAAATAGCAGCTGATGCGATTACTTCTGGCTCCACCAATTCCAGACTGCAGCTGATGCGCCAGACCCGGCACATTTGTAGCATCAGCTGCTGTTTGGAATCGCCGGGGGGTGGGTTGACCGCATCAGCTGCTGTTTGGAATCGCCGGGGGGTGGGTTGACCGCATCAGCTGCTGTTTGGAATCGCCAGAGGCGAGAAACCTCCCCGGCGCCAGTAACCGTCGGCGAATTTCTCTCGCGGCACCTAGATACGGAAGACTGAGGCAGGCAAGTTCCGGCGTCGGACTTGTCCAACGAAGCAAGCAGGATCACTGTGCCAGGAAACAAGCAGAAAGCCATATGAATGAGCACCACAGTTCGCCCCATCGCCGAAGAAGACTACGACACCGTTGCCCGGATCACGGCCGACGCCTACCTCGGTGCCGGGTACTTTGACAGCGCCGAGTATTCGTACATGCAAAAGATCATGCAGGTGGGCCAAAGAGCCGCAGTGGCCCCGATGATCGTGGCGGAGCGTGATGGCGTGGTGATTGGCTCGGCGACACTGGCCGTTTATGGCGACGAATGGGCGGACATTGCGCTGGAAGATGAGCTCGAATTCCGGCTCCTCGTGGTGGACCCCGCCGTACAGCGAAGTGGTGCCGGGCGGGCAATGGTTCAGTGGATTTTGGCGCACGCGCAGGAGCTCGAGGGCATCCGTGCCGTGAGCTTGACGACAGGAGATGACTGGCACGGCGCCCACGCGCTGTACCAAAAATTGGGCTTTAGTCGCGCACCCGAGCGTGACTGGCCCATCCCGGAGAACGGCAAGATGCTCAGGGTCTATCGGATGGCCCTCTAGGACCGGCAGTATGATGACCACATGTGTCGTGTTGTGTACCAAGCTACCGTGACAGGGTCCCGGCATTGAGCGCGCCATCCACGCCTCAAGAGGTCGGTACTTCCTGGCGCTCCGGCCGAACTCCTTGAACTCGATAGTGGACTATGCGGCGTTCATTTTCGGCGCGTTCGCAGCTCTATGGCTGGCTTACTTGGTCTTAGCTGAGGGCTTTTTCGGCGGCTGGTACATGGTCCCGTTCTTTTTCCTGTTCTGAATGGTGCTGGCGTACCTGGTGTTACCGCGACTTCACCGAATCCTGACCAAAATATACGTCCCCGACTACTTCATCGGCCGCGCCCGAACCAGTGACGGCCTCCTGGGCGATCCGATCAACCTGGCCGTCGTGGGCAGCGAGGCGCAGCTGCATGAGGCGATGACTCAGGCCGGCTGGATCAGGGCGGATCCCGTTACGTTGCGTTCGAGCTGGCGCATCGTCACCTCCACGCTCCTGAAGCGAAGCTACGATGAGGCTCCGGTCAGTCCGCTGTTGCTGTTTGGGCACCAACAGGATCTGGCCTATCAGCAGGAAGTGGAGGGCAATCCTGCCAAACGACACCCTGTCCGCTTCTGGCGATGCCCCGACGGGTGGATGCTCCCTGGCGGGCACCGTGCCGATTGGATGGCGGCCGGCACCTTTGACCGTGCCGTGGGTTTTTCCATTTTTACCTTGCAAATCACGCACAAAATTGCCCCCGATACCGACCGGGAACGTGACCATATTGTGCACTCGATCCAGGGTTGTAGCCCGGATATCAAGGTGCGCATCATCAAGGATTTCTCCAGTGGCTATCACTCTCGTAACGGGGGCGGGGACACCATTGTCACCGATGGAGACTTACCCGTGGTCGACGTCGGACGCCTCACCATTGCGCCCGATGGCGACCCGCTCGGCCCTGACACAGATGCCCGGCGTGCGGCACACGCGAACCGGCGCCCCATTCCAACTACCCTCGGCGTGCTGCTGATGGCGCTTCGTTTTGTGGTGGGGGTGGTGACTATTGCCTTGATGGTTAGGGACTGGAACTCGACCGTGGCCAGCACCGCCGCCAGCCTGGACACGGCGGATCAACAAACCATCAGTGTGCTGCTGATGGTGGTCATTGGAATCTCGGCCATTGCCTTCCTCAGCTACGGGCTGCTGGCGGTATTGATCCTGCGTGGCAGTAACTTCGCCAGGGTAGCCACCTTGGCCTTCAGCGTTGGGTTCCTTATTCTGGCAGCGTTCACGCTGGTGAACGGCGAGAGCATCTCCCTGTCGGAGGATCCGCTGGGACTTCCACTGGATATCCTGGTGCTGCTGGCACTTTCATCCCGGAGTTCCCGGCTCTGGGCTCGGCGCCAGTGCTAGGAGAGATAAGTGCTAGGAGCGATAAGCGCTAAGCGAGAAGGCTGTTGCTGAACAGACACGCCGTCGAAAAACGCAATGAAATCTTTTGGTGGGATCTGCCGCCCTTAGAGTTGTGGCTCCAACATTCGGGCTCAACGCCCACGACACAGAGGACAAACACGTGCGCAAAATTTATGGTTCTGGCTCCAGCTGGGAGAAGACCCTTGGCTACTCCCGCGCGGTGCAGGTCAACGACACCCTTTACATCTCAGCGACCTCGGCTGCCGGCCCAGACGGGACCATAGTTGGCGAGGACTTCTACGGCCAGAGCGCCTATATTCTGAGCAAGCTTGAGTCAGTGCTGGCCGAGGCGGGGTTCTCCTTTGCCGACGTGGTTCAATCCAAGATTTACCTGACGGACATTGCTGCTTGGGAAGAGGCCGGCCGTGCCCACGGTGAGATCTTTGGCGAGATCCGTCCCACCCTGGCGTTGGTCCACGTGCTGCCTTTCCTTGACCCCGCCATGAAGGTGGAAATTGAACTAGTCGCCCAGCGCTAGGAAACCCAAGCGCTAGGAAACCCCAGCGCTAAGAGACCCAGCGCTAAGAAACCCAGCGCTAAGAGCCCAACAAAGGGGGCGTTCCGCTGGCGACGGGGCACTCACCCTGTCCTTGCGGGCGCCCCCGGTCTTGGGTGTCTTGATAGCTGCCTCACAACAGGCGGCATGTCCGGCTCCCACGAGGGAAATAGGAACTGCCACGCGAGATAAGCTGGTACTACACACTTTATTTATTTTTTGTAGGGGAGATCCATGGCTGCGATCAACCGTGACGACGTGGCGCATCTGGCGCAACTTGCTCACATTGAGATGAACGACGAAGAATTGGACCGCATGGCCACTGAGCTGGCCGTGATTGTGGATTCAGTCAAGAGCGTCAGTGAGGCTGCAGGTGCCGATGTGCCCGCTACCTCGCACCCGATCCCGCTGACTAATGTCATGCGTGAAGACGTCGTGGGCCATGTGCTCACCGTGGAAGAGGCCCTCTCCGGCGCCCCGGATTCCGCCGACGGCCGCTTCAAGGTTCCCGCGATTCTGGAGGAAAGCTAATCCATGAGTGCTTCTGCATTGATCCGTTCTAGCGCTGCCCAAATGGCCGCGAAACTTGCCGCAGGCGAGATCACCTCGGTAGAGCTGGTCCAGGCCCACCTTGACCGCATTGCCGAGATCGACGGCGGAGAGCGCGGCCTTCACGCGTTCTTGCACGTCAACGCCGAAGAGGCGCTCGCAGTCGCCGCCGACGTTGACGCCCGCCGCGCCGCCGGTGAAGAGCTGCATGAGCTTGCCGGTGTGCCGATCGCCATCAAGGACCTGATCGTTACCAAGGGTCAGCCCACCACGGCCGCCTCCAAGATCCTCGAGGGCTGGATGAGCCCCTACGACGCGACCGTCATTGAGAAGATCCGCGCCGCCCGCATGCCCATGCTCGGCAAGACGAACCTTGATGAGTTCGCCATGGGTTCCTCCACAGAGCGCTCGGCTTATGGCCTCACCCGCAACCCCTGGGATCTGGACCGGATCCCCGGTGGTTCCGGCGGCGGTTCGGCCGCAGCTGTTGCATCCTTCGAAGCGCCCCTGGCTTTGGGCACCGACACCGGTGGTTCCATTCGCCAGCCCGGTTCGGTCACCGGCACGGTCGGCGTCAAGCCCACGTACGGCGCGGTTTCACGTTACGGTGCCATCGCCATGGCGTCATCGTTGGATCAGATTGGCCCCGTCTCACGTACCGTCCTGGACTCGGCACTGCTGCAAGAAGTCATCGGCGGCTACGACGCCAAGGACTCCACGTCCCTGACCGACCCCTCCACCGGGTTGGCCGCCGCCGCCCGCATTGGCAACGTCGCAGGCATGAAGATCGGCATCATCAAGGAACTGCACGGCGAAGGTTTCCAGACCGGCGTCGAGCAGCGTTTCAACGAGTCCGTGGAATTGCTGCGTGAGGCCGGTGCGGAAATCGTTGAGGTCTCCTGCCCCAACTTCGGCTCGGCTCTGGGCGCCTACTACTTGATCATGCCCAGTGAGGCTTCCTCGAACCTTGCCAAGTTCGACGGCGTCCGCTTCGGTATGCGCACGCTGCCCACCGAGGGGCCACTCACCATTGAGCGCGTCATGGGTGCCACTCGCGCCGCCGGTTTCGGTGACGAAGTCAAGCGCCGCATCATCCTGGGCACCTACGCCCTGAGCGCCGGTTACTACGATGCCTACTACGGTTCGGCCCAGAAGGTCCGCACCTTGGTGCAGCGCGACTTCGTGGCAGCCTTCGAGCAGGTTGATGTGCTGATTTCCCCCACCACGCCCACCACGGCGTTCAAGTTGGGCGAAAAGCTCGATGACCCGCTGTCCATGTACTTGCAGGATATTGCCACCATTCCGGCAAACTTGGCCGGCATCCCCGGGCTGACCTTGCCCGGTGGATTGGCTGACGAGGATGGCCTACCCGTAGGCATCCAGCTGCTGGCTCCGGCCCGCGAGGACGCACGCGTTTACCGTGTGGGTGCTGTTCTGGAATCTCTGCTCGAGGCCAAGTGGGGCGGCCCCATCTTGAACCAGGCTCCCGAACTCGCTACCACAGCCGTTGCAGCCGAGGAGGCTAACTAATGAACACTGAAACCATTTTGAGCTTCGAAGACGCCATGGAAAAGTACGAACCCGTACTCGGGTTCGAGGTGCACGTTGAGCTGAACACCAAGACCAAGATGTTCTCCTCTGCTCCCAATGTGTTTGGCGATACGCCCAACACCAACGTGAACGAAGTCTGCTTGGGCCTGCCCGGCGTACTGCCCGTTGTCAACAAGAAGGCTGTTGAGTCATCGATCTTGATCGGCTTGGCACTGAACTGCAAGATTGCCCCGCACAGCACCTTTGCGCGCAAGCAGTACTTCTACCCGGATACTCCGAAGAACTTCCAGACCTCTCAGTACGATGACCCCATCTGCTATGACGGCTGGATCGACATTGAACTCGAAGACGGCACGGTTTTCCATGTCGAGATCGAACGCGCTCACATGGAAGAAGACGCCGGAAAGCTGACCCACATGGGCGGCTCAACGGGCCGTATCCAGGGTGCCGACTACTCCTTGGTGGACTACAACCGTTCAGGTGTGCCGCTGGTTGAAATCGTCACCAAGACCATTGAAGGGGCTGGCTCACGTGCCCCCGAGCTGGCCAAGGCGTACGTTGCGGCCATCCGTGAAATCGTGAAGAACCTCGGCGTTTCTGAGGCCAAGATGGAGCACGGCAATGTCCGATGCGACGCCAACGTCTCGCTGCGTCCGCACGGCCAAGAGAAGCTCGGTACCCGTACCGAGACGAAGAACGTGAACTCGCTGCGCGCCGTCGAAAACGCCGTGAAGTTCGAGATCCAGCGTCACGCTGCCGTCTTGGATTCCGGTGTGGCCATCACGCAGGAAACCCGTCACTGGCACGAGGACACCAAGTCCACCACCTCGGGCCGTCCCAAGTCTGATGCTGACGATTACCGTTACTTCCCGGAACCGGATCTGGTGCCCATCGTCACCAGCGCCGAGTGGGTTGAAGAACTCCGCGCCACCTTGCCCGAGCCGCCGGCCGAGCGCCGCAAGCGCCTGCAGGCTGACTGGGGCTACAGTGATCTGGAGTTCCGCGACGTCGTCAACGCCGGCCTCATGGGCGAAATCGAAGAGACCATTGCCGCCGGTGCCACTGCTGCAGCAGCTCGCAAGTGGTGGATGGGCGAGATCGCACGCCGTGCCAAGTTAGCCGATGTTGACCCCGCAGCGCTGGGTGTCACGCCCGCCGTCGTGGTTGAGATTGAAAAGCTCATCGCCTCAGGCGCCATCAATGACAAGTTGGCCCGCAAGGTGCTCGACGGCGTCCTTGAGGGAGAGGGCACGCCCACCGAGGTTGTGGCTAAGCGTGGCCTCGCCGTGGTTTCCGACGACGGCGCGCTGCAGACCGCGATTGATGAAGCACTCGCGGCCCAGCCTGACGTTGCGGAGAAGATCCGTGGCGGCAAGATCCAGGCCGTTGGTGCCATTGTTGGTGGCGTTATGAAGGTGACCCGTGGACAGGCCGACGCCGGCCGCGTGCGCGAGCTGATCCTGAAGACGCTCGGCGTAGAGGGCTAAACGCCCCTTTCCAACTGACCCGCAGTCAGCGGCAACATCCACGAAAAACGTGTCATGTCGCCGCTGACTGCGGGCCATTTGTGGTTAACGGCGGAAAATTTGCTGGGCTGCGCCGGGGCTTGAGCGCCGGGGCCTGGGCTGGGGCTGTCCAGCCCTTACGCTGCATTCTCTACAGCGGAGCCCTAACCAGCAGAGACTTCGAGCTCCGCCATGACTTCCTGCATCGCTTGGGCGACCAGCAGCACCGATGCGCGCCGCAAGTTTTCCGGCCGGGCCAGCAGGTCAATTCGGCGCCGGGTATTGATCCCCGTCAGCGGCAGCAGCACCACACCCGGTTGGGCTGCACCGCCGGGGTTGAGCACCGGACCTGAGGTGTACCGTGGCAGCAAGCCAATGACCTCGCCCGTGGAAACTAGTGCCGCGGCCGCCGAATAATCGTTGATCCGGTGCAGCACGTTTACGGGATGACTGGCCATGGCGCCCACGGCCACCAGCACGTCCGCGGGGGAGTAACCACTGCGGCTGCTCACCCACGGATAACGCACGACGTCGGCCGCGGACACTGCCGCTTTGGCGGCCAGCGGGTGGTCAACGGCCACGGCAACGTCGAGAGGTTCCCGGGCCAGCGGTATTACGCGCAGCCCAGGTTGAGGCCACGGCGGGCTGTGATCCATGCGGTGTGCCAGCACCAGATCGTAGCGGGCCGTCAAGGCCGCAAAGTCCTGCTGCGCCACGTCCTCGTCAGAGAATCTCAGCTGCGGCACGGCAGTATTAACGCAGGCCCCCGCGCCGGCCCCCGCGTCCGCAGGCTCGCTCCCATCCGCACTCCCGGCTTGGCGCGCTGCCAGCTTCTTCACCAGCGGTGCGAACAGAGCTTGGCCGGCGCTGTGAAAACCACTGATGGTCACGGTGCCACTCGTGTCGTCCTGATAAGCGCCGATGGCTGCCTGTGCCGCAGCCATGGCGTCCATGACCTGTGCCCCGGCGCTTGCGAGCACCTTTCCGGCTTCTGTCAGCACTAGATTCCTGCCATCGCGGCGAGTCAGCGGCGTGTCTACATGACGCTGGAGCAGGGCAATTTGTTGGGACACGGCAGAGGGTGTGACGGATAGGGTCTCAGCCACGGCCTTAACGCTGCCCAGTTCGCCGAGCTCACGCAGCATATGCAGTTGATGCAGTTCCATGCCATCAGCTTACAGTTTAGGTTCTACTTAATCGACGATAGAGAAATTATCGATTGTCCTAAATGGTTTTGCGGGTTGTAATGGAGATCGAACCTTCGACGAAGAGAACCCTCAACGACGAGAAACCCTCACGAAAGAGTTGCCCATGAAAGCACTGTACAAATCCGGTCCGCACGCTGGGTTCGAACTCGTTGACCGCCCGGAGCCGGAAGCCGGCGAAGGTGAAGTCAAAATAAGGGTCCACACCACGGGCCTGTGCGGCACCGATCTGCACATTCAAGCGTGGGACGCCTGGGCCGCGGAAACCATCAACGCCCCACTCATTGCCGGCCACGAATTTTATGGCGAAGTAGTGGAAGTGGGCGGCGGGGTGCACAGCACCAAGGTGGGGGACAAGGTCTCCGGTGAAGGTCACGTAGTGTGCGGTTTGTGCCGCAACTGCCGTGCCGGCCGCCGTCACATGTGTATCAACACCATCTCCGTGGGTGTGCAACGCGATGGTGCGTTCGCCGAATATGTGGTCATCCCCGAATCAAATGTTTGGGTGCACAAAGATCCCTCCATCACCCCCGAACTCGGCGCCATTTTCGATCCGCTGGGCAACGCCGTCCACACCGCACTGAGCTTCGGCCTGGTGGGCGAAGACGTCCTTGTCACTGGCGCTGGCCCCATCGGCCTGATGGCTGTGGCTGTGGCCCGCCACGCAGGTGCCCGCAAAATTGCCATCACCGATGTCTCCGAACCGCGCCTAGCCATGGCCGCCGCCATGGGCGCAGACCTCGCCGTCAACGTCGCCACCACCCGCCTGAAAGATGCGCAGCTGGAATTGGGCATGTGCGAAGGTTTCGACATTGGCATGGAAATGTCCGGTCACCCCACCGCCCTGCCAGAAATGATCGACAACATGAACCACGGCGGCCGCATCGCCATGCTCGGTCTGCCCAGCTCAGCCATCGACATCAACTGGGGCAAAGTGGTCACCCACATGCTCACCCTCAAGGGCATCTACGGTCGCGAAATGTTCGAAACCTGGTACGCCATGTCCGCGATGCTCTCCTCCAACCCCGTGCTGCGCGCGGCCGTCGCCAGCGTAGTCACGGACACTCTGCCCGCTACCGAATGGGAGCAAGCCTTCGAGATCGCCCGCTCCGGCCGCGGCGGAAAAGTGGTCCTCGACTGGACCGTCTTCGCCTAAAGCAGCCCCGCATTCTCAAGCACAGCTACACTCACCACATACCAAATTCCCAGGCTAAGGAGCCCCATGTACACCTCCATGAAAGATGCACTCGCTACCGAACTGGATGAGATCCGCGCCGCCGGACTGTTCAAGACCGAACGCAAGATCAGCTCCGCGCAGTCCAGCCACATCACTGCCGGCGCGCTGGATGGCGAGGGTGCCGCGGTGCTGAACTTCTGCGCCAACAACTACCTGGGCCTGGCTGATCACCCGGAGATCATCGGCGCCGCCAAGAACGCCATGGACAGCCACGGCTTCGGCATGGCCAGCGTGCGTTTCATCTGCGGCACCCAGGATCTGCACCTGGAACTGGAAGCTGCCGTCTCGTCATTCTTGGGCACCGAGGACACGATTCTTTTCTCCTCCTGCTTTGACGCCAATGGCGGCGTGTTTGAATCTCTCTTCGGTGCCGACGACGCCATTATTTCCGACTCCCTAAACCATGCCTCCATCATTGACGGCATCCGCTTGTCCAAAGCTGCGCGCTTCCGCTACGCCAACCAGGACATGGCCGATTTGGAAACCCAGTTGCAGGCAGCCGCCGCACTGCGTGATGGCAAGGGTGCCCGCCGCACCATCATCGTGACCGACGGCGTGTTCTCCATGGACGGCTTTCTGGCCCCGTTGGAAGCCATCTGCGATCTCGCCGAGCAGTACGGCGCGTTGGTGATGGTGGATGATTCGCACGCCGTGGGCTTCATGGGCGCTACCGGTGCCGGCACACCTGAGCACGCTGGAGTCAGCGACCGGATCGACATTTACACTGGCACTTTCGGCAAAGCCCTGGGCGGCGCGTCGGGCGGCTACGTCTCCGGCCGCGGTGAAATTGTCGCGATGCTGCGTCAAAAGGCCCGCCCCTACTTGTTCTCCAACTCCTTGGCCCCTGCCATTGTTGCCGCAACGCTCAAGGCGCTGGAACTCGTGGCAGGCTCGGCTGAACTGCGCACCCGCCTCTTCGAGAACGCCGCACTGTTCCGCCGCCGCATGTCCGAGGAAGGCTTTGAACTGCTCCCCGGCGAGCACGCCATTGTCCCGGTCATGTTCGGCGATGCCGTGGAAGCCGCCCGCGTGGCTGATGCCATGTTGGCGCACGGCGTGTTCGTCACGGCCTTCAGTTTCCCGGTGGTTCCACGCGGTGCGGCCCGCATCCGGGTTCAGCTTTCGGCTGCGCACAGTGCCGACGACGTCGAAACGTGCGTTCGCGCCTTCGTCGCCGCCCGCGGCTAGGTTGCTGCTCGGCGGGGACTAGTCCACCTTTGGTCCGCGACTGGGCCGGGAGTAGGCCGGGTCGGGGCGTTCGAGCCGTTCGGGCCGTTTGTGGCGCCGCGACTTCAGCCATACGCACCACTCGTTGTTACTGGTGCGTATGAACGCGCATACGCACCAGTAACAACAAGTGGTGCGTATGCGTGAGGATCAGCGGAACACATACGCACCTCTCATGCGAAGTTCTGCGCATAAGTGGTGCCGCGGCCGGCAGCATGGGCGTGGCAGGATAAAAGCATGACTTTTACTTGGGACATCCGTGCTCGCGTGCAATTCGAGGGCGACGCCCACGTCCAAGAGGACACTTGTGGCTTCAACGGAGCTAGCGCGTGGATCATTGACGGGGCCACCAGCCTGCTGGAGCCCCTAAATCTGCCAGCAGCTTCCGATCCGCAGTGGCTGGCCCAGCAGCTGTCCATCATTCTGGGGCAGGTATCCGCAACGCCTGGATCGAACGGGGTGCGCGGACTGTTAGCTGCGGCGTTGTCTGCCATCGACACCGCCGGCGCCGCCTTGGTCGGCGCGGAAAAGGTCCGCTTTCCCAGTGCAGCCATCTCCGTGGCCCAGCTTAACTCGGCCGGTGTGGAGGTGGCCAGTTTGGCTGATTGCACCGTGGTTGTGCGCACGCACGACGGCGCCACTCACCTGGTGCGTGCAGGCGACGCCGACGCTGGTATTCCCAAGCCGCCCGTGATCGAGCCGCCGGTGATCGAGCCTGGCGGGACTCCCACCACAGCCGCCACTCGCCGTGAGTTGCTCAAGCAGGATCGCGAGCTACGCAACACCCCGGGCCGTTTGTGGGTGGCACGGCGCGAACCCGAAGCGGCAGCGCAGGCCCATGTTGTGCAGCTGAGCCAACCCGAGATCATGGTGATGGCCAGCGATGGGGCGTGGCGCGCCGTCGAGCTTGGTTTGGTTAGCGGTCCCGAAGAATTCCTTGCGCGCACCTCAACCACAGTGGACGCCCTCGGGCTCATGCACGAGTTACGCCTCCACCAGGGCCGAATCGGCGAAGTAGCCGACGACGCCACGGTGCTGACCCTGTCCCCGCGACCATGAATCAGCGGATCACGTGGGCCCAGCTGCCGCAGATAGTGCGCGAGGGCGTGGAAAATATTCTAGGTGATGCGGTCATAGAAGCCGTGTCACAGTCGGGCGGATTTTCGCCGGGATCAGCGGACCGGGTGCGATTGGCCTCGGGCCGGCGGGCGTTTGTGAAGGCCGTTTGCGCGGACGTCAACGCGACCACGCCGGATCTGCACCGCCGCGAAGCTGCCGTCACCTCGGCGCTCCCACCCGGTGTGCTGGCGCCAGATTTCTTGGGGATGTACGACGACGGCACCTGGGTTGCGCTGATCCTGGCCGATGTTGCGGGCTGGCATCCGCAGGAACCGTGGGTGGAGGCCGAGGTTCTGCAGGTGCTAGATGCTGTGGCTGGGGTCGGTGAGATTGAGCTGCCTGCTGATGTTGAACTTCCGCTCTACGAGGACTCGCTCCGGAGCGCCTTTAGAGGCTGGGAAAAACTACAGGCGCGGCCGTTAGCTGGCATGGACCCTTGGGCTGGTGCCCATATGTCGCAGTTGGTGGAATTGGCTCACCAAGGTACCGAATATCTGGCAGGAGAATCGCTGGTTCATGGCGATCTCCGGACCGACAATATCCTCATCACCGATCAGGGTGTGGTGTTTGTGGATTGGCCGTGGGCTGCCCGTGGTGCCGCGTGGGTTGAAGGACTCAGCATATTGCTCAACGTTAAGACGTTGGATCCAGACGCGCCGGTGGAACATTTCCTTGTTGAGCATCAAGTCTTTGCCGATACTACGCCGCAAGCCATCACCGCCGTCATGGCAGGATGGGCAGGCTATTTCTTGGATATGTCCCGGCGGCCAGCGCCCCCGGGCATCCCCACACTCAGAGCATTTCAGTGCAGACAGGCTGATGCTTTGATCGATTGGATCCAAACCCGCGGACTGTGAGTTGCGGAATGGGAGCTGCCGACTGCGAGATGGTTTTAGAGGGCGACAGTCCTGAAGCCAAGGTTTCCGCTGGCCGATTCGGGGGAGTTGGAGCTCCGGGCTGCCAAGCGATACCGGTTGCAATAGGAATCGTGACATAGATAGGATCCGCCGCGCATGACCCGGCCGCGGCCAATAGTGGGACCGGCCGGATTTTCCACGGTGCCCTGCGCGAGGCAGCTCTTGTAGTACTTGGGCAGGAACAAATCCGAGCACCATTCCCAGACGTTGCCACTCGTTTGGAACAGACCGTAGCCATTGGGTGCGAAGCTGTCCACGGGCGCGGTGGTGAGATATCCGTCGTCGCACGTGTTTTCTGTGGGGAAGGTGCCCTGCCAAATATTGCAGTGGTGGATGGCGTCGCCGGCAGAATCCATGCCGTGGAGTTCATTACCCCACGGATAGCGTGAGCCGCTCAGGCCGCCGCGGGCTGCGAACTCCCACTGAGCCTCGGTGGGAAGAGCGCGGCCGGCCCACGCGCAATAGGCCAGGGCATCGGTGTGTGAAACCTGGGTGACCGGATGATTCGGGATCTCCTGCCACCGTGAACGCGGGCCGGCTGGGTGTGCCCAATCGGCGCCGCGAACATTGAGCCACCAGGGGGTTCCGGCGGCAGTGCCCAGAATGTCGGCTTTGTCTGCTTGGACGGTCAGATGAAACACGGCCGAGCTGCCATAGAGCTCAGACTCGGTACGGTATCCGGTGGCGTCAATGAATGCTGCGAACTCCGTGTTACTGACAGCCGTCGTGGAGATACTGAAAGCCGAGACGGAAACTTCATGGACGGGGGTTTCGCCGTCGGCTGGGTAGCCCTCGTCAAAGGGATCACCCATGGCAAAGGTGCCGCCAGGGATGAGAGCATCACCCTTCTGGGGCTGTAGTGATTGTGCGAGCTCGGGACTGTGAGCTGTGGGGACGCTCAGAGAAAAGACCTGAGGGGCCACTGCGATGCCGTGGGTGTGGCCGTCACGGCCTTCGGGACTGCAACAACTGGACATGGGCTCACTTTTGCTCGGGGAATTGCGGACGTTTCAACCAGTCTATGCAGAGTTGAGCCATCGGCTTGCAGGGGTGGGTTGCAGGTTCGAATGTCACGGGTGCGTTGCACGGGTGGGTTGTTCCTAGCGCGGAGATTAGGATTGAGTCTTGGCTTTTCAATCAAGAGGCGAATCATGAGCAGTTCAACAATCTATCCCTCTGGTCCCCGGCTGAGCTTCCGCGATTTTTGTGCGGATGACATCGCCGATGTTCACGAGTACACGGCCGATCCGTTGGTGTGCCAGTTCTCCACCTGGGGACCCAACACCTTGGAGCAGACCACGGCCTTTGTTGAAAATGCTGCACGGGAGCAGCTAAACCCGAACCGAACGGCCTATTCCTTAGCGGCCGTTGTGGCGGGCCGGGTTCTCGGTTCGGTGGGTATTTGGATCACCGATCCGCATGATCGCAATGGCGAACTTGGCTACACGATCCACCGCGATTACTGGGGCAAGGGGTATGCCACGGAGGCTGTGGGGCTGCTCTTGGATTTCGGTTTCAGCAGCCTTGGACTTGAACGCATCACTGCCACCTGCCATCCGGAGAATCAGGGATCAATGCGGGTTCTGGAAAAGAGCGGGTTCGCTGTGGAAGGGCGGCTGCGTTCGCATCGGCTGGTTCGGGGCCAGCGCCGGGATTCGATGCTCTATTCCATTCTGCGAGGAGAATGATCATTATCGTAGGATGTGAATCACGTTGCTTTTACTCTAGTTTGAAGGAGATTTCGGCCATGGAAACACCTCGAAACGTACCTCGATCGGCAATGATCTTGCCCGCTTGCGTGTCAGTGGGAGCCGGTTCATGGGTGGCGTGGCAGCGGCCGTCAAAGGGAACCTCGCCGTCATGGGGAACACAGCAACACCTGAAAGTTGGCACACATGAGTGATGTTGCTAAGGCTGAGCTACGCCGATACCTACAAGAGGGTCGCGAGGCGATGGTGTGGAAGCTTGAAGGCCTCTCCGAATATGATCTGCGACGTCCTCTAACACCCACTGGCACCAACCTGCTCGGGCTGGTGAAGCATCTGGCAGGGGTTGAGGCCCAGTACTTTGGTGCGGTCTTCGAGAGGCCCTTCCCCGAAAATTACTCGTGGATTGAAAACGACACCCCGGCGAATGCGGACATGTGGGCCACCCCCGAGGAGTCCAGCGAAGGGATCGTGGCACTCTACAAGCGCGTGTGGACCCATGCAGACGCCACCATTTCTGAGCTGCCCATGGATGCGACAGGACAGGTTCCGTGGTGGCGCCAGGCCAGTAACCCGGTCAGCCTGACCCGCATCATGGTGCACGTGACTGCCGAAACCATGCGGCACGTTGGCCACGCAGACATCGTGCGCGAGCTCATTGACGGCAGCGTGGGACACCGGGACGATAACAGCAATATGTCCGAGGGGGACTCTGCTTGGTGGCGTGACTACCGCGAGAACTTAGAGACGGTGGCCCGCAGCTTCCGGGACTAAATTAGCTTCGGGGCTTCTTCCTAGAGGAACAGTTTGAACCCCACATGAGAGGCCGTGAACCCTAGCCGCTCGTAAAAGCGATGCGCGTCTTCGCGGGCTTTGTCGCTGGTCAATTGCACCAAAGCGGCGCCACGCCGTCGTCCTTCTTCGACAGCCCACCTGATCATGGCCGATCCCAGTCCATTGCCACGCAAATTCTCATCCACTCGCACGGCTTCCACGAGCAAGCGCGTGGCACCCAAGCGGGCTAGGCCGGGAATGAGCGTCAGCTGCATTGTGGCAACCACCTTTTCCGCATCATCAACCACCACAATCAGCAACTGCGCGGGGTCAGTATCAATGGCGCGGAACGCCGCAAGATAGGGCGCGCGGTCTTGGACGTCGGTAGAGTTCTCCGCAGCCCGGATGGGATCGTTGCTCATGAGTTCAACAATGGGCACGACGTCGGACTCAACCGCCCTGCGTAGGCGGAAGTTCGTGCCGGACAGTGTGAAGTTCTCCAAGACCATGGTTTTTATCCTTTCACGGCCGGCAGCCAGACTTGGGCTGCCGGGCGTATCGGCCCGAGCTGCGCTACCAAGGTGAGAGGGAAGTTGCCGCATCTAGTGGCCCTCGGCCAGCAAGCCAAGCCGTGAAGGAACGGCGATCCGCTAAGGACCCCAGACGTTGCGGGACAGTAGCGAGCAATTCTGAAAGATCCCACGCTACGTAATCTTCTGGCCAGTCCGAAGGCGTGTAGCCCAGCCCAAGATCCACGTGGTGCATTTCCACTTCGCGCAGCCTGTGAGCAGGGCATTCGGATGTGCCGTACTGCCCGCCGCCCAGCAGTTGGCCGTTGGGCCATCCTGCTGCCGAACACTGATCGAAAATATTCTCTAGGGCCAGCATGCTGGCAGTGAGATCATCAATAATTTCGGAGGCCGAACGGGTAGCGCCAGCCTCAATTTCCTGGCGACGTTGTTTCTCGCCGCCGTCGTATTTTAAAACGTCTATGCCTTTCAGGGATCCTGAGAGGCGGCGTGCATGGCCGTCAGCATTGCGCGCCAAATGGGTTAATACGTGGCCCACGCTCCAACCAGGAAGACGGCTGGGGGAGGCGATGTCGTGTTCGCTCAGTTGGGCAATGCGTTGTGCCAATCGCTGTTGCGCTGCACGGCATAGTTGAGATGCATACTTGGGATCATGTGCCAGGTTCAAGGATCATCAGCCTCTCTTGCTTACCTCAGTGGGACAGTGTCAGCGTTCCATCATCTGCGCGCCAAACGCAATTGCATGACAGCACCCGTGCAAGACTCTGGGGATGGCTACTTGGCAGTCTCGGCTGCGAGACGTTTCAAAACTGGCCCGCGAGCTCTCGTTGGAAGCTAGTCGCCACCTACGTTGTTCTCGACGAGTCGCCGGCTTCGAGAGCTCGCCGAAGCAGCGCTAAAGCACGGTTGGAAAGCCCTGTTCGCGGGTAACTATCTCTACGCCGGCGGCGCTGCGCATTACGCCGCGTACTTGGAAAGTTCTGATGGTTTTGAGGTTGAACTCATCGCCAGCAGGCCCTCGAAGTTGGCGCAATCACCACAGGATGTGTAAGCATGGCGCCATGGAAACGCATGTATTGATCATTGGTGGAGGCATTGCCGGACTATCTCTAGCGTGGCGTTTGGCCCCGGCCGTCCCCGTTGTGGTGGTGGAGGCCGAGGAGACGCTGGCCTTTCACACCTCCTCGCGCTCGGCGCGGCAGATGCAGCCCAGCTACGGCCCCGCGCCCATTCAGGAATTGACCCACCGCAGCATAGCTCTCGTGGGACAAATTTCCGCTGGCCTGGCCGCACCCATTTTGATGCCCCGCCCGATGATGACCCTTGGCACGACGGCGGAAGTTCAGGCTCTCATAAACTCCCACAGTTCCCTGACTGCCCTCGATCATGCCCAGACGATGCGCCGCAGTCCCGATCTGCGCCCAGAGGGTTTTGAAGCCGCAGCCCTGGATGAAACAGCCCGCGAAGTGGACGTCCCGGCGCTGTTGGAGTTTTATCGTGAGGAGGCGGTGGCGGCAGGTGCAGTGATCCTGACCGGCCATTCCGTCACCGCCCTTGACGCCACGGGAACTGGCTTCGCCGCGACAGCCGGTGGCCAGAGCATTTCCGCCCGAATCGTGGTCAATGCCGCGGGAGCTTGGGCCGATCACGTCGCGGAACTGGCGGGAGCCCGGCGGCGTGGCCTGACACCGCACCGCCGCAGCGTGGCCATTGTTTCCACCGCGTCACCGGTGGATCCGGCCGGGCCTATGGTGGAGCCTGCTGACGAGTCCTTCTATTACAGGCCCGACGGCGGCCACCTCCTGATCTCGCCCTGCGAGAGTGTGCTGGCCGAACCAGGCGACGCACAGGTGGTGGAGGCCGACATCACCGCGCTGATCCAGCGCATTGACGCGGTAACCACTGTGGGGATCACCGGCGTCGAACGCGCATGGACGGGGCTGCGCACCCAGCCGGCCGACGGATTGCCGGTGGTGGGATTCGATGCGCAAGTGCCGAACTTTTTCTGGCTGGCAGGGCAGGGCGGCTACGGCATTCAAACGTCGGCGGCGCTGGCCACCATGGCCGCGCAGCTAGTGACCGGGAGCCTGCCTGAACAGGACGAGCCGTTGGCCGTTGCGCTGAGTCCCCAGCGCGAAGGCCTGAACTAGCGCAACCAGCTGAACTAGCAGAGCTAGCTGGCGGCGCCGGAGGCCACCACGCCCACGCCCAGCCCGGCCAGAATGCCGCTGCTGATGCGTTCAATAATGGTGTTGACCTTGGGTTTGCGCAACCATTTCATGGCCCGGTAGGCGACCAAAGCAATCGCGGTTAAGTACAGGAAGCCAATCACTGCCAGGGTGAGTCCCAAAATCATGGCCATGCCCAAAGTGTTGGCGCCGTGGGGGATGAACTGCGGCACCACAGCTAGGTAGAACAGGCCCACCTTGGGGTTGAGAAGGGTGGATATGACCCCGGCACCATAGCTGGCGCGCTTGCTGTAAACCAGTGGCTGGTGACCGTCGCCGCCGGCAGCAATTCCAGCTTTGGCAGCCTTGCGTGCCTTCAAAAATGAGGAGATACCGAGGTAGAGCAGGTACAAACCGCCAGCGATCTTGATCCAGCGGAACACTTCTGCTGACTGTTCCAAAATGGCGGCCAGACCAAAGCCCACCAAAGCTCCCCAGACTAAGGCGCCGGTGCCGGAACCGGCGGCCGCAGAAATGCCCGCGCCCACCCTGCTGAGGGAAATGCGCAGCACCATAAAGGTGTCGGGTCCGGGGATGAGGGCCAACATGAGGCACAGGCCAGCAAAAGCCAAGAGTGAAACAAAGGTCATGAAGTCAATTGTCCGGTCTCTGTTCCCAGCGCTGCAAGCTGACGGGGACGTTGGTGTCCGCTATCCCAGACTCAAGCCGCCGTCGAGGTACCCCGGCCAGCCCTCCGTCGTCGTGCGCTATGGAGTCGTCGTACGCTATGGACATGAGCGAACTGATCAGCAACATTGGCGAACTGATGACCCAGGACGGCGAACTTGGCACGCTGCGCGACGCGGCCATGGTCCTTGAAGGTGAACGGATCGCCTGGATCGGCCCCAGCAGTGCCGCGCCGGCCGCCGATAAGCACACGGATGCCCAAGGGCGGGCGGTACTCCCGGGATGGGTGGATTCACATTCGCACCTGATTTTTGCGGGGGACCGGACGGCCGAATTTGAGGCGCGCATGGCCGGTGAAAGCTACAACGCTAGCGGCATTGCGGTCACCATGGCGGCCACGCGCGCCGCAACTGACTACGATCTCACCCGGCTAGGCCTGGGCCGCGTGGCCGAAGCGCTCTCTCAGGGCACCACTTTTCTCGAGACGAAAACCGGCTACGGTCTGGACGTCGAGCAGGAAGCCCGCAGCGCCAGAATCGCCTCCACCGTGGCCGATCACGTCACCTATCTGGGCGCGCATCTGGTCCCCGATGGTATGGATGCCGACGCCTACACCGAGCTGGTCTGCACCGACATGCTCGACGCCGTGCGCCCTTACGTTGACTGGGCCGACGTCTTTTGTGAGCGTGGCGCCTTCACTCCGGAGCAGTCGCGCGCCGTGCTCACCGCCTGCCGCGACGCCGGCTTGGGGCTGCGCGTCCACGGCAACCAGTTAGGGCATGGCGCCGGGGTTGAGCTTGCCGTGGAGTTTGGCGCGGCCAGTGTGGATCACGTGAATTTTTTGACGGACGACGACGTTGCCCTCCTTGCGCAATCCTGGTCCGGTTGGGAAGGGGGAGCCAATGCGGGGCGCGGGGCCGGGGTCCGCGGCACGGTCGCCACAGTGCTTCCAGCCTGCGATTTATCGACCAGAGCTCCGTTGGCGCCCGCGAGGACGTTGCTGGATGCTGGGGTGCCGGTGGCGATCGCGTCCAATTGCAATCCGGGAACGTCGTACACCTCATCGATGGCGTTTTGTGTGGCGACTGCTGTGTTGCAGATGGGACTGAGCGTTCACGAGGCTGTTCGAGCTGCGAGCTATGGGGGAGCGCTGGCACTGGGGCGCGAATCCGGTCGTGACGCCGATGGTGAGCGTGCCGTGGGTTCCCTCGCCGTGGGACACCGGGCCGATGTGCATATGTTGCGGGCGCCCTCCGCAACTCACTTGGCATACCGTCCTGGGATGCCGCTAACGGCAGGCGTGTGGCGGGCGGGCGTCAGGAAGGCATGACGGAGCCGGGAGTCTGCACCGCCCTGCGTAAATGATTGTTTGTGATGTTTTCTAGTGAGATAAAATCATGATGTGTTAGGATTTTGGTAATGAAATGCTTCGCGACACGGCTTTTTGGTAGCTGTGATGCGCCACCCGAGCTACTAACTTAACTCGAGCTACTAACATAATCAGGAGAATGCGCAGTATGAGCGAGAACACCCAGCTTGGCCCCTTCATGGATGCCGAACTCACCAGCCAGCCCGAGGTATGGGCCCAGGCGATTGCCCAAGCCAAGAGTGAAAACCTGTTGCCGGCTGACGGTCAGCGCGTTGCTGTTATTGGCTGTGGCACCTCGTGGTTCATGGCCCAGAGCTACGCCGCTGCCCGCGAAGCTGCCGGCAAGGGAGTGACCGACGCCTTCGCAGCCTCCGAAGCCTTCCTCGGTGCAGAGCGCGGCTACGATGCCGTCGTGGCCATCACCCGCTCAGGGACCACCACAGAAGTGCTGGAAATCTTGAGCGCCATTAAGGGCACCGTGCACACCGTCGCTTTGGTGGGGGATGTGAACTCGCCGATCATGGCCTTGGCTGATGCCGTCGTCGAACTTCCCTACGCCGATGAGCGCTCAGTGGTCCAGACCCGCTTCGCCACCACGGCCCTGACGTACTTGCTCACGAGCGTTGGCATGGATCTGAGAGCGGCCGTCGAGGACGCCAAAACCGCAGTGGTTGCCCCCGTTGAGCAGGAATTGATCGACGCCGAGCAGTTCACCTTCTTGGGCACCGGGTGGACCGTGGGTCTGGCGCATGAGGCCGGCCTGAAGATGCGCGAAGCCGTGCAGGGTTGGACCGAGTCGTACCCGGCCAAGGAGTACCGCCATGGGCCCATCTCCATCGCCGCCCCTAACCGCGTCACGTGGATGTTCGGCGAGCAGCCCGAAGGCCTGGACCGCGAGATGGTTAAGACCGGCGCGCTGTACATCAACACCGCCACCCACCCGTTGGCCGAACTGGCACGGGTGCACCGCGTCACGTTGGAGCGGGCACGGGCCCGCGGCATGAACCCTGATCTGCCGCGCAACCTCACCCGCTCGGTCATTCTTCAGGACTAGTCCCCAAGCCCCCATGAAGGCCCGCATGCTGGCTAAAATGATAGGCACCCCACTTCTTGCAAAGTTTCGTGCGAGGTGGGGTGTCTGCCGGTTGCTTCCCATTGGCCCCGCACATCAGAGATGCCTGCGGACGCTGTACGTTCGAAAGAGACTTTCATGAACACCTTGAGCGACCGCGTGGTCGAACCCTCTACTGCGCCCACACCCGAGCTGGCGTATGCCGTTCTAGCCTTCGACATTGGCGGAACAGATATGAAGTCCGGGATCATTCTCGGCGACATCACCGGCGGTGACGTTGCGGTCCTTGATGTCCAACGCAACCCCACTCCGCTAGATGGTGCCCGCTCTGGCGAGAGCGTATGCGCCCGGATCGTGGAGCTGACGGCGGCGTACCGCACGGCCCACCCCGAACTGAATATTTCCGCCGTGGGTGTGACGGTGCCAGGCATTGTGGATGAGGCCGCCGGCGTGGGTGTCTACTCTTCCAATCTAGGGTGGAAGAATTTCCCCTTCACGGCGACCTTGACGCAGTCCCTCGGGCTGCCCGTGGGATTCGGGCACGACGTCGGCATGGCCGGGGAAGCTGAATTCCGTATCGGCGCCGCTGTGGGCAAGAAAGATGTGCTCATCTTGGTGATTGGCACCGGCATTGCCGGGGCTGTTTTGTGCGACGGCGCCCGTGTGGCTGGCGGCGGCTACGCCGGAGAGATCGGCCATGCCTTGGTCCCGGCACCCGATGGCTCCTTGGCCATCATGGAATCGCTGGGCTCAGCTGGCGCCATTGCCCGACGCTACACCGAAGCCACCGGCACAGCGGTAGCTGGCGCCCGGGACGTGGTGGCGCTGGCCGCCGAAGGTGATGCCGCAGCCAGCGCCGTCTGGGCCGATGCCATCAACGCCCTAGCATTTAGCATTGCCCAGTGCGTCTCCATCCTCGGTACCGAAACCGTGGTTCTTGGCGGCGGGCTTTCCATGGCTGGGGCCACCTTGTTTGAGCCGCTGGCTGCCCGCGTTGATGAACTGCTCACCTTCCACCGCCGCCCCGAATACCTTCACGCTGCCTTGGGCGAAAACGCCGGACTCATCGGTTCTGCGTTGAAAGCACGGAGTCTGGCGGGTAAGGCGTGAACGCCGCAGCGAGCCCGGCGGGCACAGTCCATAACGTGGTCCTCACCGTCACGCCGAACCCCGCCATCGATCTCACCTACACGGTCGACGGCGTCCATCTTGGCTCCTCGCACCGGGTGCCCACACCTCTGAGCCGCGCTGGCGGCAAGGGCCTAAACGTCTCACGCGTGGCGCACCAGCTGGGCCACCCCACCCTGGCCCTTGCCACAGCAGGCGGTTCTACGGGGGAGGAACTCCGGCAGGATCTGGAAGCCGCCGGAATCTGGCACCAGCTGGTTCCCGTGCTGGCCCCCACCCGCCGCACCATCGCCTTGGTGGACACCGCGGCGAACAACACCACCAGCATTTTCAATGAACGTGGCCCAGCCTTGCAAGCCGCCGAATGGCAGGCGCTGGCAGCCGCCGTGGTGGATAACCTTGCCGGTGTCCAGACGTCCGACGGCGTGCGCCGGCCAGGGGTGTTAGTGGGCTCGGGCTCCCTCCCGGACCAAGCGCCGGCTGATTTCTACCCGGCGTTGGTGGCTTTGGCTCATGCGGCAGGAGTGCCGGCCATCATTGACACCTCCGGTGCGGGAATTCTGGCCGCAGCGAGGGCCGGTGCGGACCTCCTCAAGCCCAATAATCACGAGTTGATGGAAGCCGTGGGGGAGAAAGATCTCGTTGCCGCTGCCCGCACGCTCATGACATTGGGTGCCAAACGCGTGCTGGTCAGCGTGGGCGAGGAAGGCATGTTGGCCTTCAGCGCCGATGCGCCCGGCCGCTATCTACAAGCAAAGCTCCCTGCACCTTTGAGTGGTAACCCCACCGGCGCGGGAGACGCGGCGGTGAGTGCGGCCGCCGTCGCGCTTGCCAATGGGGAAGAGGACCTGCGAGAAATCCTGCGCCAAGCCACCGCCGTCAGCGCTGCGGCAGTGCTGATGCCGGGCGCGGGGGAGATTTCCCCGCGCTACTCGGAACTGGCCAGCCAGCTCATTTTCACTGACCACTAAGGAACACATTTCATGGCTTTGATCAACACTCGCGACATCATGGACCAGGCGGCAGCGGCTGGCACGGGGCAGGGCGCGTTCAACGTAATCCACCTCGAGACCATCGAAGGCCTCATCGGCGGGGCCGAAGCTGCCGGACGCCCGGTCATTTTGCAGATTTCCGAGAACTGCGCCAAGTTCCACGGTGGCTTGGAACCGGTTGCTGTGGCCACGTTGGCTGCTGCTCGCAAGGCATCCGTGCCAGTGGCGGTCCATCTGGATCATGCTGAGGACGAGGCGCTGGCGTATCAAGCCGTTGACTTAGGGTTTGGCTCCATCATGTTCGACGGCGCCCACTTTGAGTATGCCAAAAACGTTGAGGTCACGGCCCGCGTCGCCGCTTACGCACATGAGCGCGGCGTGTATGTTGAAGCCGAACTTGGCAAGGTGGGTGGCAAGGACGGTGCGCACGCTCCTGGTGTCTTGACCGATCCCACCGAGGCTGCAGCGTTTGTGGCTGCCACCGGTGTCGATGCTTTGGCGGTGGCCGTGGGTTCTTCGCACGCCATGACCGAACGGTCAGCCGCGCTGAACTTGGGGCGCATCACCGAGCTGAAGGCTGCCTTGTCGGTGCCGTTGGTGCTGCACGGCTCCTCCGGGGTGTCGGATGAAAACATCGTTGCAGCCATTGCCGCCGGCATGAGGAAAATCAACGTCTCCACACACTTGAACGGCTTCTTTACCCGGGCCGTGCGGGAATACCTGGACGCCAATCCTGCCGTGGTTGATTCACGGAAGTATCTTGGTGCAGGCCGGGCAGCACTGATTCCGGAAGTTGCACGTTTGCTGGATCTTTTTGCTGGCACGAACCACACCCACCACTAAACGCGAGCGGCCGGTTCGCCGCCTAGGATTGAACAATGAACAGAACTGAACGACTGACCGCCATCTTGAACCTGCTCGCCGTAGACGGCCAGGTGGAAGTGGAAGAGATCGTTGAGAAGCTAGCCGTTTCTCCTGCCACAGCACGCCGCGACCTAGATTCGCTGGCCAATGAACGTTTGCTGACGCGTACCCGTGGCGGTGCCACGAGTGGTTCTGTTTCCTACGATCTTCCCGGTCGATACAACCGTGATGACCATGCTGAGGAAAAGCAGCAAATTGCTCACGCAGCGAGTGCCTTGATCCCCAAGGGGGCAGTGATTGGTTTGTGCGGTGGCACCACAAGTACCGCCTTGGCACAGGTGTTATCGACGCGTGAGGACTTGATGGTTCAATCGAACCGGCCCACTTTGACGGTGGTTACCAACGCCATCAATATTGCTGCGCAGCTTGCCATTCGCCCCAATTTTAAGATTATGGTCACCGGTGGCATTGTGAACCCTCGCTCTTACGAGCTGGTAGGCCCCTATGCCGACACCATCTTGGCGCGGGTTGCCCTGGACTTCGCCTTCATTGGTGTCAACGGAATTGAACCCGGAGCAGGGCCCACCACCAATGATGAGGGTGAGGCATCGGTGAATTCTAAGATGGCCCGCCGCGCCTCGGAAGCCTACATTTTGGCCGACGCCTCCAAGATTGGCAAGCGCGCCTTCGCCACCATGCAAGAACACGATTTCCACAATCTCATCACGGATTCACGCATCACCGACGCTCAGATGAAAGCGTTCCACGAGGCCGGCACGCATGTGATCGTGGCTCCCCCGCTGCATTAGCGGGGGAGCGGCCAGTGATATTCCAGCTCGGGCCGGCCAGGGGAACCATGCCGGGGCGCCTTAAGAGCTGTTCCGGTTTCCACCAGGTGGTCCAGATAGCGCCGCGCCGTCACGCGAGACATCGCCAGTTCGGCGGCGGCCTCGGTCGCTGAGGCTGGTTGTCCGTGGGCGCGTAGCCAGTCAGAAACGCTGCGCAGGGTCTCCGGCAGCATGCCCTTGGGCAGCGCCATTTTTCCGGTTGGTCGCAGTTGTGACAAGGCCCGATCAATGGCGTCCTGAGATGTTTGCGATCTGTCCCTCAAGACCGCGTGGTAGTTGAGGTAGTTCTCCAACTTCTCCCGGAACGCAGCGAAGGTGAAGGGCTTAATGAGGTAGGCCGTGATTCCCAGCGCAATGGCAGAACGGACCACATGGACATCGCGCACCGCAGTGATCGCCACGACGTCCGGGACCAGCCCCAGCCCATGGATGCGCCGGAGCAGGTCCAAGCCGTGCCCGTCGGTGAGGTTCATGTCCAGCAGAATCAGCTGCACGGCAGGGATGGCGGGATCATTTAGTGCAGCCAGCGCCGCCTGCATGCCGTGCGCTTCGGCTACCACCTCGAAGCCGTTCAATCGGCGCACATAATCTGCGTGCGCAGCGAGGGCAATGGGTTCATCGTCCACGACGAGCACCCGGATGGGCGAAGAATTACTCATGGTGTGCCCTCGGTAGTTGTTGGTGTTGTTGGTGTTGGAGCGTGGGCAGCCAGTGCGTCCACGGGGAAGACCGCGGTCATAAGGGCACCGCCGTCGTTCTCTGCCGTGATGGTGCCACCGAGTGCGGCGGTCGCGCGGCGGATCAAGGCCATGCCAAAACCACGCCCACCCGGAGCCACGGAGGATTTATCGGTGGTGCCAAGTCTGCCCAGAATATCCAGATCAGTGGTGGGCAAACCGGGGCCGTTATCTGCCACGGTAATGCTCAGTTCGCCGTCGGCCACTAGGAGGTCCACCCACACGGTTGGCTGTTGGGCGATGCCAGCGGCGGCTTCAATGGCGTTGTCTACGAGGTTGCCCAGCAGTGTCACCAGTTCGCGCGGATCCAAGGTGTTGGGCGGCAAGGTTCCGGCTGCTGTCAGCTCCAGTGTCACGCCGCGCTCATCGGCCTGGGCACGTTTGCCCAGCAGAAGAGCGGCGAGGAACGGTTCATCGAGGACTTCGATGAACTCTCCTCCCAGCAGAACACTCTCACGATGTTCCACGGTGGCGAAGTCCAATGCTTCGCGGGGTCGGTCCAATTCGATCAAGGAAATGATGGCGTGCAGACGGTTGGCATGCTCATGGGTCTGCGAACGCAAAGCCTCCACTAAAGTCTGGGTGCTGCTCAGACTACTGGCCAGCGCCGTCAGCTCGGTGTGATCGCGCAGGGTCGCCACTATTCCAGCCGGAGTGTTGCTCCCGGGGGTTTGGGCCGGGCGCTGGCTCACCACCAGGAGGCGGTCCCCGGCGAGATGGACCTCATCCGTGGCTATCCGGCCACTCTTCAACAGCTCCCTGAGCGAATCGGGCAGCCCGAGGGAATCCAGACTGGGCGGCGCTGCTGATGTCTGCCCGGCAAGGGGCGCGTTGATCCCCAGGAGCAGTGCGGCGTGATCGTTGTAGAGCACCATGGCGCCGCGAGTATCCACCAGAACCAGTCCCTCACGCACCGAATGCAGCACCGATTCGTAGTAGGTAAAGAGCTGGCCCAGCTCTTCGGGCCCCCAACCAAAGGTAACGCGTTTGAGGTAACGTCCCAACACCCAAGCAGCCAAGGAACCAGCCAGCAAGAGCGCCGCCGCCAAACCAAGTACGGCAGGAAGCTGGCTCGCCACGAGGATTCGGACGTTACTCACGGTCATGCCCGCGGCCACCATGCCGAATACCGTCCCGTCATTGTCCTGGATGGGGACAATCACACGGACCGAAGGACCCAAGGTCCCCAGCGTCGTTTCAGAGTGCGTGTTCCCGGCCTGTGCCTCGGTGATGGAGCCGGCGTATTGATTGCCAATTTCTTCCGGGTTGGGGTGCGTCCAGCGCACGCCCTGCGGCGACATCATCGTGATGAAGTCGACGTGGGCATCGGCCATGACCGATTCTGCATAGGGCTGCAGGGTTGTACTCGGGTCAGCTTCCTTGGCAGCAGCTAGCACGGCAGGCGAATCGGCGATCGCGGTGGCGACGGCAAGCATTCGCTGGCTGGTCTGCTCATAAGTGCGGGAGCCGGCGTCGTACGCCATGTAGGTGGTCAGTCCGGCAGCTAAGAGCACCACAAAAATCAGGTTGGCAACGAACAACCTGCGGGCAATACTCCAGCCGCGCCACAACATGAGGAACCTTTCGTGCGACCAATATGAACACAACGGTGAGCTGAGTCACGTTGCAGGGCAATCTTATGTGAGGCGGATCGCACGCCCACTAACCAATGCTAGTCACCAGCCGAGCACACCAGCAAAGCACACCAGCAAAGCCAACAGACCAACAGCAAGGAGTCATCATGAGCTCTCAAGGACGAGGGACACTCAGTGCGGCCAAACCCGCAAAACGCAGGTTGGATAAGACCCACTGGCTCTACATTGCTGTCATAGCTGCTGTGGTGTTCGGCGCAGCGATCGGTCTGCTGGCTCCTGAAGTGGGCAAGTCGCTGAAGCCGCTGGGCACCATGTTCATCGCGCTGATCAAGATGGTCATTGCTCCCATCATCTTCTGCACCCTCGTGATTGGTGTTGGATCCATTGCCAAGGCCGCCACCGTCGGTAAGGTGGGTGGCCTGGCGTTACTGTACTTTATGACCATGTCCACCGTGGCGCTGGCCATTGGGTTGTTGGTGGGTAATATCATCCACCCGGGCTCCGGATTGAAGCTTGAACCCTACAAGGCCGGTGGCGGCGCCGAGGAGAACTCCACGGTGAAGTTCTTGATGGAAATGATCCCTGGTGACATTCCCGTCCTGCCCACATTGGTGCTGGCGCTCATGGTTGGGTTTGCTGTCCAGTCCCTGGGCAAGGCTGGCGAGCCGGTCCTGGTTGGTGTCAAGCACATTCAAAAGGTTGTGTTCAAGTTGATGACCATGATCATGTGGCTTGCTCCGGTGGGTGCCTTCGGTGCTATCGCCGCCGTAGTAGGTGCCACGGGGTGGGCCGCAATTGGTTCCATGGCCATCCTCATGGGCGCCTTCTACCTCACGTGTGCACTGTTTATCGTGGTCATTTTGGGTTCCATTCTGCGTCTGGTGACCGGCCTGAACATTTTCACCCTGATGCGCTACCTAGGCCGCGAATACCTGCTGATCTTCGCGACGTCTTCCTCTGAATCTGCGCTGCCGCGCCTGATGGCGAAGATGGAACATGCCGGTGTTTCTAAGCCCGTTGTGGGCATCACTGTTCCCACCGGTTACTCCTTCAACCTAGACGGCACCGCCATCTACCTGACCATGAGTGCCCTGTTCATCTCCACCGCCATGGGCCTGCCGATGAACCTTGGCGAGCAGATTGGTTTGCTGATCTTCATGGTCATTGCCTCCAAGGGCGCTGCCGGCGTCACCGGTGCCGGCCTGGCAACCCTGGCTGCTGGTCTGGCCGCCCATAAGCCGGTCCTGCTTGACGGTATGGGCGTGATTGTAGGCATCGACAAGTTCATGTCCGAGTGCCGCGCACTCACCAACTTCACCGGTAACGCTGTGGCTACCTTGCTGATTGGCAAATGGACCCGCGAACTGGATATGGACAAGGCCCGCGAAGTTCTAGCAGGGCGTGATCCCTTCGATGAAGCCAATATGGAAGAGGACGACCACGGTTTCGGTGGTGGTGCAGATGCTGCTGACGCTGGCGCCCCCGCACAAAAAGACCGCGTCCCCGTCGGCGTCTAGTTCCTGACCGGTAGTTACGCGCTGGGGTTGCCGGGGTTGCCGGGGTTGCCGGTGCCGCCGCCGCGCCGGCCCCTGCGCATCGACCCGACACATAATGACGCTTAGAAATTTCTAAGCGTCATTATGTGACGGGTCGATGGGGGTTTAGTCGGCGGGTCGGTGTGGGTTCAGTCGGTGCGGGTTTAGTCGGTGTGGGTTCAGTCGGTGCGGGTCTGGTGGATGCGGGCTCAGCCGGCGTCGGTTTGGCTGTGCCGAAGCGTCTTCTGGGCGAAGAACTCCTAGCTGAGGGAGCTGCCAGCCGCGGACGGACCACTGGGACTGATCCAGCCCAATAAACACTCGGAAAATAAGGGCCGGCCCACCAAGCATCGCGCGTTCGCTCCGGAGAACCTAGGGAGCACGAATCACCAGATGCGTTCGGGGGCGTCCAGGACGGTGGTGCTGGGATCGGCCTGGGTCCACTGCAGGAAGGGGGTGTCCAAAACGTAGCGGTCTCCGGTCTTGATCAAAGTCCGGGTCTCGGCGTTCTCCGGGTTGTTCAGCGATTCGAAGTACTCCACCGACCAGTGGAACCAGCGCATACAAAACAGTCGCATGGTCAGCCCGTGCGTCACGAACAGCGCATTGGGTGCGGCGTCGGGCTTGGCCCATTGGCGGTGCAGGGTCTCCATGAACGAGGAAACCCTGTCATACACATCGGAGCCGGATTCGCCCTCTCTGAACCGGTAGAAAAAGTGTCCGTAGGCGTTGCGTAATTCCTTTTGGTCGGCGATCTCCGCCGGGTTCTGGAAGTTCGCCCAGTCTTGCTCGCGCAGCCGCGGTTCCTCCATGGTGGACTCGACCAGATCGCCCAAATCCATGGCCTCCAGCGTCTGGTAGGCCCGCAGATAGGGGGAAACGTAGACCCGCACTTTCTTGCCATTGAGCTGCCGACGCACTTTTTCTCCGGCGGCCTTCGCCTGCAGAACGCCGAGCGCCGTCAGCGGGATCCGATAATCCGGAATTCGGTTATAAATAGTCTGGTCAGCATTGGCGGCCGACTGTCCATGCCGCACCATGATGATCTGTTCAGGGGATCCCATTCCCCGAGTTTACCGACCCCGCATGCACAATCGCGCCAGGGGCGGCATGATTGCGTGTATGACTGAATCTGTGCCAGCTATTCCGCAGCGCTCCACGCATTCCACGAGCTCCACGCACGACGGCGTTGTTTCCGTCCCAGCCTCTGTCACCACCGGCGCGGCGCCAACAACCGCCGGCGAGGGGTCCGGCGTCGACCATCAAGGCCTCGACCATCAAGGATGGGGGACCAAGTCCCGGCGGCGGCTGATCACTGAAGTGCTGCTGGTGTTGGGGGTTTCGATCGGTCAGTCGGCCGTGTATTCGGTGGTTTCGCTGCTGGATAAGATGAGCCGAGCGCCCATTTCTCAGGGGACTTCCACGCTAAACGCGGTGCGCAATAATCGTGAATTCTTTGATTTCACCTACCAAATCCTGGATATCTTCTTTGCGCTGGTGCCGGTGATGCTGGTGTTTTATCTGCTGGCTGAGCCCGGGAAATCCGTATTTCGGAGCATAGGGCTGGATTGGCGGCATCCGCTGCGCGACGGGCTGGGTGCGCTGGGTCTGTTGGTGGTTATTGGGGTGCCGTCGCTGGGGCTGTATGCGGCCGGGCGAGCCATGGGGATCACCACCGAGATCATTCCCAGCGCCTTGAACCAGTATTGGTGGACGGTGCCGGTCTTGGTGCTGTCGGCCATTCGGGCAGGCGTTCTGGAGGAAGTGATCCTCAATGGCTACCTGCTGGGCCGGCTGGCGAAGATTGGGCTCGGCCCGTGGACGGCGATTGTCCTGGTGGCCCTACTCCGCGGCAGCTACCACCTGTATCAGGGGTTCGGCCCGTTCATTGGAAACGTCGCCATGGGGTTGCTGTTCGGCTGGGTGTACAAGAAGTGGGGCCGCGTGGCGCCGCTCGTGGTGGCGCACGCGCTGATAGACATTGCGGCGTTCACGCTGGGTCCGGCACTGGGCTTCGGTGGCTGAGTCGCCTATGGGGCAAAAAACAACGGCAAGAGAGCTTAACGGCAAACGAGGGGGTAGTTGTTACCTTTCGCCCCCCGGCAGACCGTGGGCGAAAGGTAACAACTACCCCCTGAACTCAAAAACTAGATCGTCACCATGCCATTGGCTGTTTCAAAGGTGACGCTCATGATGCCTGGGGTACCACGCGGGGCGACCCATTCCACGGCCACATCGTTCAACGGTGCCTCCACGGGCTCACCCAACCATTCGGTGACGCGTTCAGCGCTGCCGGCAATGGTTAGCGAGGACAAGCGCACCGTGGACGGGCGGGCTTGTGAGGGGTGCAGCGTGGGATCGCCCTCCCACTTGAGCATGTACGGGACCTGCGGATCCGCGATCAGGCCCTTGATGCCGATCTGCTGCCAGATCAGCTCCTGCCCGTCCGGGAACTTGCGGTTTCCGGGAACCGCACTTCTGCCGAGGCGCTCTTCGAAGGGGGCGAGATCGTCTACCGCAACGCACCAACCCATCCAACCGCCACCGGCAGCGGAGCGGGCCTGCACGGCTTGCCCGAACGGAGCTTTGTCGGAAGCCGGGTGGTTGAGGCACTCCACGATTTCAAGGTAATGGTGGTCCGTGAGGGGGATGATCATATTGCGGGTACCGAAGCGCGGATGCACTCCGCCCTTGACCGCCTTGACCCCAAGGGCTGTTGCGATTCGCTCCGAAGTGGCAGCCAATCCATCTGATTCACTGGCGTAAGAAACATGATCCATTCGCATAGCTTCATCTTGGCACTTTGTGATCAGGCTCTCGACTTAGTGTTACCTAAGGCACATGGGACGTGTGATGTGGGCAGGTCGCAGCAAGCGTCTGTTGTGGGGCAGAATTGAAGGGTGAATGAGAGAGCCGTACCCCTGAATCTGCCCACCGCATCCGCCCAGGCCGAGCGCATTATCGCCGCCATTGCCGCTGAGCTGGGTGTGCGCCCGGCTCAGGTCCGTGCTGCTATTGGCCTGATGGACGACGGCGCCAGTGTCCCCTTTATTGCCCGGTACAGAAAAGAAGTTACCGGCACCCTTGACGACACCCAGTTGCGCGAACTCGAAGAACGTCTGCGGTACCTGCGTGACTTGGAAGCCAGGCGTGTGGTGGTGCTGGAAACCATTCACGGACTCGGCAAGCTCAGTGATTCCTTGCGCCGCTCGGTGGAAGCTGCAGCCACTAAATCGGAATTGGAAGATCTGTACCTACCGTACAAATCCACGCGGAAGACCAAGGCTGATACAGCTCGCGAGGCTGGACTGGAGCCCTTGCTTGATGCACTGTTGGCCGATCCATCGAAGTTCCCGGCCGCTGAGGCGGACGCCTTCGTCAGTTCAGAGCGCGACGTTGCCACAGCGGACGACGCCTTGGCTGGCGCCCGGGCCATCTTGATTGAACGTGCAGGCCAAGATGCGGCATTGGTCGGTGAATTGCGGGAACGGCTATGGAAAACTGGGCGCCTGCGTTCCGCTGTCAAAACTGGCAAGGACAATGACGGTGAGAAGTTCAAGGACTACTTTGACTTCGCTCAGCCACCCCACACCCTGCCCAGTCACCGAGTCTTGGCCTTGCTGCGTGGCGAGAAGGAAGGCGTGCTGTCGCTGGATCTGGCCGAGGCTGACCCCCGGGATAAGGAAGCAACAGCTCAGGCCCGTGCGGTGTATGAGAATGCTGTTGGACACTCTTTGGGTATTACCGAATCCGGCCGTGCTGCCGATACGTGGCTCATGACCGGAGCCAGGTTGGCCTGGCGCACACGTATTCTGACCCGGCTGTCTGTGGATTTGCGCGTCCGGTTGTTCCAAAGCGCCGAAGAGGAATCTGTTCGCGTGTTTGCCGCCAATCTGCGCGATGTCCTCCTTGCCGCACCGGCTGGAAACCGTTCCACTCTGGGACTGGATCCCGGGCTGCGCACTGGCACCAAAGTAGCGGTGGTGGACGGCACGGGAAAGGTTGCCGCTACCGAGACCATCTATCCGCACGCACCGGCAAAGCGCTGGAATGAAGCCCTGGCAACCTTGGTCTCACTGAGCCAGCGGCATGACGTTGAGCTGATTGCCATTGGCAACGGGACGGCCAGTCGCGAGACCGACAAGCTGGCTGCTGAACTTGTGGCTGAACTCAAACGGCTCAATCCTGAGCGTTCGGTCACCAAGCTGGTGGTCTCCGAGGCCGGCGCTTCCGTGTATTCCGCCTCGGCGTTGGCGAGCGCCGAACTGCCCGGCATGGATGTCTCTCTGCGCGGTGCCGTCTCGATTGCGCGCCGCCTGCAGGACCCGCTGGCCGAGCTCGTCAAAATTGAGCCCAAGTCCATTGGCGTTGGCCAATACCAGCACGATCTCACCCCGGCCAAACTGGACCGTTCCCTAGATGCCGTGGTGGAAGACTGCGTCAATGCGGTGGGCGTGGATCTGAACACGGCCTCGCCAGCACTCTTGGCGAGGGTGGCCGGCGTCGGCCCTCTTTTGAGTGAGAACATTGTGGCTCACCGCAATGAGAACGGCCCCTTCAAGAAGCGCCGCGAGCTGCTTAAGGTGGCACGGCTGGGCCCGAAGGCGTTCGAACAATGCGCTGGATTCCTGCGGATTACCGGGGGAGCGGAGCCGCTGGACGCCTCTAGTGTGCACCCCGAAGCGTACGGAGTAGCGCGCAAAATTCTCGTCGCGGCCGGCGCTGGAGCGCATGAGATCGCCGGCGGAGTGGGGGCCGTGGCTTCGGTGAATCCGGCCGATTTTATTGAGGGAGAGTTCGGTCTGCCCACTGTCAGGGACATCATTGCCGAGCTGCAAAAGCCAGGGCGTGACCCGCGGCCGCGCTTTGAAACCGCCACGTTCACCGATGGCATCGAGAAGATCACGGATCTGCGCCCCGGCATGATTTTGGAAGGCACGGTCTCAAATGTGGCAGCGTTCGGCGCCTTCGTGGACATCGGTGTGCATCAGGACGGGCTGGTGCACGTCTCGGCCATGAGCAACAGCTTCGTGTCGGATCCGCACACGGTGGTTAAATCCGGCCAGGTGGTGCGCGTGAAGGTGCTGGAAGTGGCGCCCGAACGCAAACGAATTTCACTCACGCTGCGCTTGGACGATGAAGTGGGTGTCGGGGCCCACGCTAATTCCAAGGGTGCTGCTTCCAGAGGTTCCGGTTCCAGAGGTTCCGCCGAGGAGCCCACTAGGACGTCCGACGTCGGCTCCCGCACTTCCGGGCGTCCATCACCTTCGCGCCCGCAGCGCGCAGCTCAGCCTGGCGGGAATCAGAAGGGTGCGCAGCAGGGGCGGACAAGTGCTGCGCCGCAGGCCAATACAGCCATGGCCGAGGCGCTGCGGCGTGCGGGGTTGGGCAAGTAGCGCCCGGCACCACCGAAAGAAGAGGGTGAAAGTCGCTCATCGTTCACTAATTCATCCTCTGGCATCTTTTTGGCGGGTTTTCAAACAGATGTTCGCCAATAGTCATAAAGTCGTCATATTGTTGCGGGTTCGCGGGGGATCTTCCACACTGGAAGTTAGGTCATGAGTGTCAGCGAATAGCCCCGGCTTGCTGACCGGCAACCCTCCTTCCGCGGTGGGGTGCCCCGGGTGAAGACCTGGCATCGAACCATCCGGTTCCGGTGCAAGCGCGGGCCGTATCTGTTCAAGGCCCTTCCCGCAGTGCGCGGTGAAGGGCTTTTGCTGTAGGCCACTAGTGTGAAGGAACCCACCCATGAGTAACGGTTGGTCATTTGAAACCCGTCAGATCCATGTAGGTCAGGAGCCCGACGCCACCACAGGCGCCCGTGCACTCCCGATCTACCAGACCACATCCTTCGTGTTCCCTTCGGCCGAGAGTGCAGCAGCACGGTTCGCCCTAGCTGAGCTAGAGCCGATCTACACCCGTATTGGCAACCCCACCACGGACGCCGTCGAGCAGCGTGTAGCAAGTTTGGAAGGCGGTGTTGCCGCGCTCTTGCTCGCCTCCGGTCAGGCAGCTACCACCTTTGCCATCTTGAACCTCGCCGAAGCAGGCGACCACATCGTTTCCAGTCCTAGTGTTTATGGGGGCACATTCAACCTGCTGGCTCACACGCTGAAGAAGCTAGGCATTGAGGTCACTTTCGTCGATGATCCCGATAACCTGGATCAGTGGCGTGCAGCCGTTCGCCCGAACACCAAAGCCTTTTTCGGTGAGACGGTATCGAACCCGCGCCAGGACGTGTTGGACCTGGAAAACATCAGCGCTATTGCCCACGAGGCTGGCGTGCCGTTGATTGTGGACAACACCTTGGCCACCCCGTACTTGATCCGCCCCCTCGAATGGGGTGCCGATATTGTGATCCATTCGGCCACCAAATACCTCGGTGGGCACGGCACCGCCATTGGTGGCGTCATTGTGGATGGCGGCAAGTTCGATTTCGCGGCTAACCCGGAGAAGTTCCCCGGCTTCAACACCCCGGATGAGACCTACAACGGGCTGGTGTATGCCCGTGATTTGGGTGTGGGCAGTGCTCTCGGAGCCAACTTGGCCTACATCCTCAAGGCTCGTGTTCAGCTGCTGCGTGATCTGGGCTCGGCCATCTCGCCGTTCAACGCGTTCCTGATTGCTCAGGGCATCGAGACGCTGAGCTTGCGCATCGAGCGCCACGTCAGCAACGCCGTCACCGTCGCACAGTGGCTCGAGAGCAATGAAAACGTTGAGGCCGTCGCGTATGCCGGTATTCCCTCCAGCCCCTGGTTCGAGCGCGGACGCAAGTACAGCCCCAACGGCACCGGTGCCATCATCGCCTTCGACATTGTGGGCGGTGCCGAAGCTGGCAAGCGCTTTGTTGATGGCTTGGAACTGCACTCGCACGTTGCCAACTTAGGTGATGTCCGCTCCTTGGTCATTCACCCCGCTTCCACCACGCATGCTCAACTCTCGCCCGAGCAGCAGCTTGCCGCCGGTGTGCGCCCCGGGCTGGTTCGCCTCTCGGTCGGTTTGGAAAACGTCGCCGATATAATCGCCGATCTGGAAGCCGGATTCCGCGCCGCAAAATCGGCCTAATGCCATGGAACACGCGGTGGACAAAGTAGTGGACGATGCGGTGAATAAAGATATGTTGGGGCTTTCAGCCGCTGCCGCTGAACCCGTCGGCGAGGACTTCTGCGCAGCCGTGGGTCAGGGCGGTGGTGTGTTGCGCTCCATTGAGATCGGCGCACTGCCGCTGGAAGCTGGGGGCGAGCTGCCTTCCGTGACCATGGCTTTTGAATGCTGGGGCAAGCTAAATGCAGCCGGCGACAACGCCGTGCTGATCCAGCATGCCCTGACCGGCAGCACACATGTCAGCCGCGGTGATTCCGAGGAAGATGGCTGGTGGGAAGGCTTGGTGGGTCCCGGCGGGGTCATCGACACCAACAAGTACTTTGTGGTCTGCGCCAATATGATTGGTGGTTGCTATGGCACCACCGGTCCCTCCAGCATTGCCGCCGACGGCAAGCCTTATGGTTCCCGTTTTCCGTTCATCACCATCCGAGACTCCGTCCATGCAGAAGCGCTCCTAGCCGAGAAATTGGGTGTCACCGTCTGGTATGCCGTCATTGGCGGATCCATGGGCGGGGCGAGGGCCTTGGAATGGGCTGTTACTTACCCTGACCGTGTCCAGCGCTGCGCCGTGGTGGCTTCCTGCGCTGCCAGCACTGCCGAACAAATCGCCTTTGCCCAGGCTCAGGTGCTGGCCATCCGGCAGGACCCAGACTTCGCTGGCGGGGATTATTACGACGGCGCCGCCCCCACCACCGGGCTGGGGCTGGCCCGTCGCATTGCCCACATCACCTACCGCTCTGAGGCTGATATGGGTCACCGCTTTGGTCGAAAGGCACAGGACGACGGCGGCACCATCACTCATGTGCGCCTAGAACCCGCCACGGGTGGTCAGTTCGCGATCGAAAGCTATCTGGACCACCAAGCGCGCAAATTGGTGGGTCGCTTCGACGCCAATAGTTACATTGCGATCACCGAGGCGCTCATGAGCCACGACGTCACGCGTGGCCGCGGCACCTTGACTGAGGCGCTGGTAGTGACAGAGAAGGTCCAGTTCCTAGTTGCGGCGGTGAACAGCGACCGCTTGTATTTCCCGGCTCAGTCGCAGGAGCTGGCAGCGGCACTTCCCGGTGAGGTTGCGGTGGGAATCATTGATTCGAGCATCGGGCACGACGGCTTTCTGACAGAGGTCGCCGCAGTGGGTGCGCTCTTGGAAGACGCCTTTTTCGCGAAATAGCAATCCACTGTTTGAGGAGATATCGAGTTTAGAAGTTCTTGAAGATTGCTTCGCGGTGCACAGCGTACTGGTCCGCGGTCACTTGGCTATTGCGACGAGCAACATCCAGCGCATCGAGCTGACGCTTCAGCTCAGCCTCGGCGCGCATCCGCTCGTTGGCGAATCCGGTGGTCTGGTGGCCGTGGGAGGTGTCGTAGTTAGCTAGGGGAACACCATTGAGGAGTGTTCCTACGTAGGGGACATTGTCGGGCTGGTGGGCGATGCCGGTCCGAGCCGATGGTTTCGCCTGCGTGTAGGGGTCGGCGCGCTGTTCACGTTTCTTGCGCGTTGCTGCCTTGATGAAGGAGGTTAGAAGCACCACGCCAATGATGATCAGCACCAAAAACGGTTGGGCGCTGAAGCTGCTGCTAGATGTTTCGGCAACAGTGCTAGTAGCTAGTGGCTCGAACATGAGCATCACAATGCACCTCTTCTTGATAGGACGCAATTGCACACTGCGCCAAACCCCATCCTAGTCGTGAAAACTGCGACGGAACCCGAGGCCGCGAAAGATCAGAGCGCCGCCATAAAAGCCTCGGAGTGGCGCAACGAAACACCAAAGTGCCGAGTACATTCGGACGCCGTCGGGTCCGTCAGAAGCCGTCGGGATCCCACCTACTCAGAATCCAGCACCTGATTGAACACAGGCCCTGGCGTGGGGCGTTTGGCGGTGATCCCGTCACCGGAGGACTGGTGCCGCAAACGCCGCAGCACCCAGGGGAACAAGAACTCCCTAGCCCAGACCAAATCCTCAGCCCGGGCAGCCTGCCACTTTTGCGCCGGCAGAGGAGAGGGCTCGAGGGGGACCAGCGAGTGTTTAACATTCAGAGCATCGAGCGCCATCATGGCGATGGTGTGGTGCCCCAGCGGGGAGAAATGAAGCCTGTCCACGTCCCACATTCGTGTTCCTGCGGGCTGGTGTAGCGACCACATATCGGCAACAATGGCGTCGTGCCGGGCGGCGATGGTGCGCAGGTTCTCATTGAAGATGGCGATTCGTCCGCGCACGATTCCTAGCACCGGGGTGTCACGGACGTCAGGACCGTTGAAGAGCAAGACGGTCGCTCCGGTCGCTGCCATGGTGGCCACGGCTGCATCGAGTTGTGCGGCCAAGGCATCAGGGTCAGAGCCTGGGCGAATCAAATCATTGCCACCAGCGGAGATACTGATCAGGTCCGGTTTCAGGGCCAGCGCCGGGTCTATTTGCTCGGAGAGGATTTGGCCCAGCAGACGGCCCCGGATGGCCAAGTTGGCGTATTTGAAGTCGTCGGTACCGTGGCTTAATTCCTCTGCCACGCGGTCGGCCCACCCGCGGTAGCCGCCTGGGCTGGAGGGCTCTGGATCGCCGATTCCTTCGGTAAAGGAGTCGCCCAAAGCAACGTAGCGGGTCCAAGGGTGGGCAAGCGTTGATTCATTCACCTCTCCATACTGCCCGGTAACATGTCATTTTCGCTACCTGTTTACGAGTCTGTCTCGTGGACGGCCTTTTTGGGTGACGCACCCGCCGTGGAAAGATGGAGTCATGAATACAACCCCCACAGTCCTTTGGTCACGTGAAGAAAATGAGCGCGCCGGAACTCCTCTTTTGGTTATTTTCCACGGCTATGGCGCCGATGAGGCTGACCTGTTTTCCCTGGCAGCGCAGCTCCCTGCAGAGTTCACAGTGGCCTCGGTCCGCGCGCCGTTACAGGCAGGTCCGGGCTATTCCTGGTTCCCGTTGCGCAACGATCTGGGCTACTCGGTGACGACCGTGACCGAGTCCGCAGCCGCCGTCGAACATTGGATTGACAGTGTCCGTGAGAATCACACGTCTGTGAGTTTGCTGGGTTTCTCGCAGGGCATGTGCATGGCTACGTCGCTGCTGCGCCACCGACCGGCCGATTACGCTGCCGTGGTGGGCCTGTCAGGTTTCGTGGTGGACGCCGATGGTGATCCGTACTTCGATGACGCCGCTGTGGCTGCCGTGAAGCCGGAGATTTTCTGGGGTCGTGATCAGGCTGATCCGGTCATTCCGCAGGCGGCCATCGAGGCCACGAACACGTGGATGCATGGCCACGCCAAGCTCACCAAGGTTCTCTACACGGGCATTTTGCACGGTATCAATGCGCAGGAAATCGCGCACGTGGGCGAGTTCCTGCAGTACAAGGTCCTTAAGTAGCTAGCTGAAGTAGACACAGCGTTTAAAGTACGACGGCGGCACCCGAGCTGGGTGCCGCCGTCGCGTTCGCTCGGCGCAGCAGCGTTCGCTGTGGTTAGACATTAACCGCCGGTGGCGATGCGAACGGTTTCACCGTTGACCGTGACGGTGTCGCCGGGGTGGAGCTGGCGGCCGCGGCGGTCATCGATCTCACCGTTGACCTTAACGAGGCCGTTCTTGATGAGTTCGGTGGCTTCAACGCCGTCCTCGACCAGGCTGGCAAGCTTGAGCAGCTGGCCTAGGCGGATCATGTCGTCTCGGATGGGGATGTCAATGATCTCGTGTGCACTCATGGTGTTAATTGTGCCGCATCCTGAGTTGAGTGATTTACAGTGCCGGGTTATTGCTGACGTGGTCGGCGGATTAGCCCCACGACCAACAGATAGATGGCGACCACGAGGGGAATGGTCATAGCCAGCAATGTTCCACTCAAGGGGATGCCGGGAAGGACAGGCTCGCCCGCTCCGGTGTCGGTCGTAACTTCAACGGGGCTGCTGTCGCTTTCCCAGGCACCCCAGCTCAGAGAGTAGAGCACGCCCAGAATTCCACCGGGAAAAGCAAGGTGCCAACAATTTTTTCCCACACTTTCCAGCGGGTGCCCATCCACAGCCCGGCGACTCCTAGCAGCCAGCCAAAGCCCCAAAGGAACCCGCCGAACGGCAGAAGTGCAGCTGTCAACACCACCCACGGCGTCGAATTACGGTGGCCCGGGCTTCTTAACGGTGCTGGCAGTCCTGCCGGCGCTGGTGCTGAACCGAGTGCTGGTGCTGAATTGGGCGCTATGGCTGGGTAGCCGGCGCCTGTCGGCTCGGCGAGTACGTCATCCGGACTGCCCAGCGAAGTCAATACCTCAGTGACCGATTGCTCTCCTCGGGCCAGGGCTTCGGTGATGTGCTCGCGGACGCCGAAGAGAATTTCGTCAGACTGATCGGCGGGCAGATGGGCCAGCCTAGCTTCCAAGGCGGCAAGATAGTTGCGAACTTCAGGAGCCTCGACGGTGCGTTTCATGGCGTTCTCCCGGTTGAAGATGAGATCGTTTCGGTAACTGCGGCGCTGAAGGTTGTCCAAATACTTGCAAAGACGGCAAGCGAATCAGCTCCAGCGGCCGTGAGTGAGTAGTATCGCCGCGGTGCGCCTTGGGTGGATTCACGCCAGCTAGTCTCCACTAATCCGTTGCGCCGCAGCCGCGCCAGCAGAGGGTACAGCGTTCCTTCGCTGGTGAGCAGGCCACGCCGTTGGAGTCCATTGGCAATGTCCAGCCCGTACATTTCCCCATCGCCGATCATAGCCAGAACGCAGTGTTCCAGAACCCCTTTTCGGAGGTTAGTGCTGACTGCCTCATTGGGTACCATGCATTGCACAGTACCTTGTGTCACGCAGTCATGCAACGGTTTTTGAACTGTGAGCACGATAACGTGGACCGAGGACTTTGTAATAAGGAATGGCAGTCAAAGAGATTGGCAGCCACTGATGAGGAGAACCAGCCATGCCCACCACCCCCGCACTGTTTGTCAGCGGTTATACCCGTGAAGGCTATGGTGCCGGACCGGGGGTAGTCCGTTTTGAGCTGTTGGCCGACGGCGCAGTGGGGGAACAGCTTGCCCACAGCATAGCCGTCACAAATCCATCCTTTATGGCCGACGCCGGAGAAGTCCTGTTCGCTGTTGAAGAGCTGAAAAACGGCAACGTGGTGGCCCTGGATCCGCAGTCACTTGAAGTGGTAGGCAGAGCTTCCAGCGGAGGTGCTGATAGCTGTCACGTAGCGGTTGTGGATGATTCGGTCTGGGTTGCCAATTACTCTTCGGGAACGGCAGGAGTGCTTTCCGCCGCAGGGATTATGGGTGCTGGGGCCAACTTGGTAGCGGAGGCAGCTCCGGTAGAACCCGTGATCCTTTATCATCCGGGAAGTGGCCCCGTACCCGATCGCCAAGGTGAGTCCCATGCTCACCAGGCAACGGCCACGATGTGGGGGACCGTTCTGGTCTCTGATTTAGGGGCCGACAGGGTTGATGAATATTCCGCAGACTCGCACATCCGGATCGGGTCAGCGGAACTACCGCCCGGAACGGGCCCCCGTCATATAGCCATCAAGGACCAGTACTTGATAGTGGCTGGTGAACTAGATGGCCATGTGCACGTTTTGCAACGGGCTCTGGTGGCAAGGTCCGGGGACGCGCTGGCGTCTGGTGATCATTTCTGGCGCTGGCTATTCAAGGTTCCGTTGGCTGAAACTGCACAGGAAATCACCGAGGCAGAGGAATTCTTCCCCTCCCATATTGAGCTATCGGCCGACGGCACATTGCTCTATGCGGCGGTTCGGGGACCTAACACTGTAGTGGTGTTGGACGTGACAGGCCTGCCGAACGATCAGAGTGTGCGGAGCATTGCCAGTGCTCCAAAGTTTCTGCACCAAGTGCCCAGTGGCGGACAGTGGCCACGGCACTTCGCACTGTCTTCTTCCGAGTCCAACGTCAAGAAACTTTATGTGGCCAACCAGCATTCGGACCACATTGCTGTTTTTGATCTGGATGAGCAGGGCTTGCCCGGAACCGAACCGGTACAGAGGGTGGAATTCGGTAGCCCTGCCTGCATTGTTTTGAGGAGTTAGTCCAGGGTCGAGGAAAGCGCCAATCATGCAGCTTCCTAGGAATTACGCCAGATGTCCCATGGGAGTCATTCCCGAGTCTCTTTGGTGCCCTTGATGGATCCATTGATCAGCTTCTTGAGCCATTTCGGGTACTGCGGCCGTTGCCGATCACGGTTCTGGGGAGCCTGATACTTGCCACTGGGCATGATCCAGCCGACCCGACCGTCCTCGGTGAGTTGGGGAGTCCATCCTCGCAGCTTGAGTTGGTTTCTTTCTGGTTCGTCGATGCTGCGTCGCCGGCCGTTCCGATCTTTGTCATCTTTGAAGTGCTTCATCAAATGATGTCGTTTGCACGCACCCCGTAAATTCGCCCAGGTTGATGGTCCGCCAAACTCAAAAGCCCGCAAATGGTCCAATTCTGTATCCATGACTGGGTTCGGGCAATTCGGCACGTAACAGCCGCCCGTCAGAGCCTGTAGAACAGCTTTCTCCGCAGCTCGGAGAGTGTACCGCTGCGGTTCCAGCGGTAAAGCTTCACCGGTGATGGGGTCGGTCAATATCCGAAGGAACGAGTTGGAGTTCTTCAGTAGTTTCTGAGCGACTACGTCCGGGACTGGCCCGCCGTCCCGTCCGACTAGCTCTGCCGGCTCATCGGTCAGACCCAGTAACCCCAAGAATGGAACCGTCACCATAATGAGGGCCTCTGGCATTGGAGGATCAGCCATGGTCTTCGATTGTGCCAAGTCATTGAGTTGCTGGAGGTATTCGCCCTCGGGATCCTCGGAAATCCCATCCACGATCCAACCCACTAGTCCGGACCCGTCTCCGCGCCATTGCGGGTCAAGCGATCCTACTAGCTCGGCCAATTTTTCGGGCCGAGGCAGGGCTGTCCCGTTCGTTTGGGGGAAGTCTGGTGAAGTGAGCCCAGCGGTGGCGCGTCCGTTGTTAGCGGGGCCAGAACCGTGAGCTGTGGCTGCAAATGGGTTGTCATCAAGTGCGCCGTGGGGAGACTTCTCGAACTCGTTTGTCCTTGGAGGATCCTCGGCGACGTTGCCGCTGGTAGCTGGGATCTCTGTGCCCGCTTCCGTGCTGGCATGTTCCCTGGTGGCATGGCCAGCTTCTCCAGATTGTTGAGACTCGTGCTGGGTGTGACGTTGAGAGTCGTTTTTGTCCCCGGAGTCATTGCCATCTGGGCCGCCTGGCCCATCTGGGCCATGTGGTTCAGCACTCCCGCGCTCTGCCGTGCCACTGTCAGCGGTGGCGTCATTACCGCCGAAGATATTCGTGGGGAGATCTTGGCCCAGCAGCAGGATGGAGGCAACGTCGGCCCGGAGCTGCTGAAGAGTTCTATATTCTCGGCAATCCTTGCCGGAGCCTTCTATGTCCGCGGCATGCTGGGCGGCATTGGCGTCAGCCTTGATACTGCGGGACAGCCGAGTGCAGCGGGTGAAGATGGCGGATGCACTCACGGTGGGTAGATGCAGTGTCAGCCACGACATCCCGTCTTTGCCAGGCTCGCACTTGAGGTAGCGCTTGGTAAAGGCTTCCTTGGTCCGGGTCGTGATGGTTTCAGGGTGCATTCTCTCCCGCGCACGCCTAGCTTTCCCAGCGAAAGAGGCCGCGGTGGTGTTTTCGGAAAGTTTCAGCAGGTGGGCCTGAAGTGCTGCTGTATCTTCGACGGTGGTGCTAGTGGTTTCTTGAAGTGTGTGGAGTTCATCGTTGATGATCGTGGCGTGGCGCCATGAGATGCCCCCTGCATCCAAGGCTTCCAACACATCTGGCCGCTCCTGCACCAGAGCCGTGCTGTGATGCTCCAACGCAGCTGCCGTGGGTTCAGGAATTCCCAGCCGCATGGCTATTTCGGTCGTAGCCGAGGACGACGAGATCCCATTTTGCCAAGGATGGAGAGTGAGTAATTGCGCCTCAACTGCGGCTGCTCCGGATACTCGTGCCACCCACCGCGCTTTAGACCCCGCAACGGCACTTTCAATAACTTTGAAAAACCCAAGAACGTCCAGTCCCGAGTTGTATGCGCATTGCGCCATGAAGAGCTGAGTTATGGGTAGCGGATCCGGAACCGGATACGACGGACGTTCAGGAAGCCCAGCAAGCTCTGGACTGTCAGACCCAAAGGGTTCAATAGAAAGACGAGCAATTGCATCGAGGATTGAAGCCATATCCTGTATGACTTCAGCGCCCCGGTCCCCGGGGAAAGGCTCCCGAATACTCATACCTTCAGAATATACTAACCGTAATGTAACCGCAATAGATTCTAGAAGAAATGTTCTATTAACTTTGAGGCCCTGGGGATCCCGGGGACGCAGATGCAGGAGGTGACACACCACAGCGAAGGACGCTGAGAAAGTAGCAGAAGCGTCAGGGGAGGGAAACGCAGAAGCCAAGTGACCGGCGTCGTGCTTCAGAGGATTGCATATGCACCAAACTGGTCGCGGGCGGGGCGCATAGAAGTGCATGCGCCGAACTCGCCCCCAGTTCAGCGTATGGAGGGAACAATTGCCCGCAAAGGGGCCACCGCAGGTAATGTTGAGCGCGGGACGGACCGCACCCAGCGGCCTCGTAAGTAATAGGAGTAATACAGTGGCGCCTCAGTCCAAGCTTGACCAGGTCATTTCACTCGCGAAACGTCGCGGCTTTGTGTTCCAGGCCGGTGAGATTTACGGCGGTTCACGGTCGGCCTGGGATTATGGCCCCCTCGGCGTGGAGCTGAAGGAAAACATCAAGCGTGTGTGGTGGCAGTCATTTGTCCGCGGCCGCGAAGACATGGTGGGACTGGATTCCTCCATCATCTTGCCCAAGGCTGTCTGGGAAGCTTCAGGGCACGTCGCCACCTTCACCGACCCTCTCGTCGAGTGCACCCAGTGCCACAAGCGTCACCGTCAGGACCACCTCATCGAGGCTTTCGTGGCGAAGAAGAAGCGCGATCCCGAAAACGGCATGGAAGAGATCGTCTGCCCCGATTGCGGCACCAAGGGCCAGTTCACGGAACCGCAGCTGTTCTCCGGCCTGATGAAGACCTTCCTGGGCCCCGTGGATAGCGAGGCCGGCCTGGCTTACATGCGCCCGGAAACCGCTCAGGGCATCTTTGTGAACTTCAACAACGTGCTGACCACTAGCCGTAAGAAGCCCCCGTTCGGCATCGGCCAGATCGGCAAGGCGTTCCGCAACGAGATCACACCAGGAAACTTTATTTTCCGCACGCGTGAGTTCGAGCAGATGGAAATCGAGTTCTTTGTTCCCGGCGAAGACGCCGATAAGTGGTTCAAGGAATGGGTTGAACTGTGCTGGGATTGGTTCATTGATTTGGGCATCGACCCGGAGAACATGCGCCGCTTTGACGTCCCCGAAGACGAGCGCGCCCACTACTCTGCCGGCACCATCGACTTTGAGTACAACTTCGGTTTCCAGGGTTCCAAATGGGGCGAGCTCATGGGTGTCGCCAACCGCACCGACTACGATCTCAGCTCTCACACCAAGGGCTCCGGCACCGATCTGAGCTACTTCAACCAGACCACGGGCGAGCGTTTTACCCCGTACGTGATCGAGCCGTCCTTTGGTCTGACCCGTTCCATGATGGCGTTCTTGGTGGATGCATTCGTCGAAGACGAGGCACCCAATGCCAAGGGTGGTGTGGACAAGCGCACCGTTTTGAAGCTGGATCCGCGGTTGGCTCCGGTCAAGGCCGCGGTCCTGCCGCTGAGCCGCAACGAGGACCTTTCGCCCAAGGCCAAGGAACTCGCCAACACGCTGCGCAAGCACTGGAACATTGAGTTCGACGACGCCGGTGCCATTGGCCGCCGTTACCGTCGCCAGGATGAGATCGGCACCCCGTTCTGCATCACGATCGACTTCGACACCCTCGAAGACAACGCCGTGACCATCCGCGAACGCGACACGATGAGCCAGGAGCGCGTGCCCTTGGATCAGGTCCAGGCGTACCTCGCCACCCGCCTCCTGGGTGCCTAGGAATGGCTGAACTTTCCTACCGGCCGTGGCGCGACGGCGATGACCTGACCCTTCTGGAAATCTGGGGAGACGCCGATTCTGCCCCGGCTGGAGCATTCCGTGCCGCGCTGGCACCGGCCTCGGATTCCGGTCCATGGAGACGCACCATCGTCGCCGAAGACCAAGGCATCCCGGTTGCGGCCGGCACCGTTTATTCGACGAAATTGCATCCGGCACGCCTGTGGGTCTTCGTGGAAGTTGCCAAGGATCACCGGCGCGCAGGCGTTGGCGCCACCTTGCTGACCATGTTGCGCCGCGAAGCTGATGGCGCGCTTGCCGCCGGCCTGGTAAGCACGACGGCGTTGCGCACCAAAGTTGCCCCCGGCACCTCGGGCGCGGCTTTCGCAGAGACGATGGGCCTGGCTGTGCTCCAGCGCAACAGGGTTGTGGAAGTTGGCCCCGGCGCACTGAAGCTGCCCATGTTCGGTGAGGGTAGCGAAGAAGAAGCCACTGCCCGCGTGCAGGATCTGGCCACGGGATCGGTTGAATTGACTGATATTGTGGGCCGCTACTACGAGTCCGTCAACCAGTGGGACCCCACCGGTCCGCTGAGCCCCGGACTTGTTCAGCGCATGTTCTTGGATGATCTGACCGGGGCCCACGGTGCCTTGGTGCTGCGGGCCGAGCCTGCCAGCGCCTTCGGTGCGGGGGTAGCGCCGAGTAAAAAGGGCAAGATCCAAGCTTTTGCGCTCAGCTACTCGCAGGGCAGCATCGAGACCTCCGAAGAGGTTGCCGCGGCTGCCTCTGAGGTGTTCCTCGGCGTTGAACCCGCACTGGGAAATGATGAAGCAGTGCAGGCCGTTTATGACCTGTTGGCGCTCATCACTCACCAGTACCCGGTACTCCTGGAATTGGACGATTCCATGGAAGCACTTTCCGCCGTGGTCAATCCCATGATCGCCGTGGGAGCAGCCAAGGTTCGCGGTACCGAAACTCTGGTGCTCGGAGAGTAACCGTTTGACCGGCGGCAGACGCCGGGTCCACCGCTCGCAGAAAGATTTTTTAGGGCTCCTACGTCGCCGAAAAAATCCGTGCTCGCTTTCTGGACCCGCCGTCTGCCGCCTCGCGTTTTCTCCGGTCACCCGCAGCGGCTTTCAGCGCGGCGGACTGGCCAAGGAGGCGGGCTGGACTCCCGGAGCGGGGATGGATTTTCAAGGTCGCCCAGCGACCGCGGAAATCTTACTGGCCGTGAGGGAGCCCAGCCCGCCTCCGGTACCAGCAACCGTACAACCAGCCCGCACCCCAGCCCGCACGCACTGCCAGACTCAACCACAAGGACTGAACACAGCCCATGGGCCATTCACATTCGCACGTTGATGATTCGACTTTGAGCCGGCCGGAGTTGCGGCGTCTACGGGCCATGCGGCGCCGGGCCATGGTGCTGTTGAGCTGGATTCTGGTGCCTCTAGCGGTATTGACCATTGTGGCTATGGCGCTCATGTGGCCCAGTGCGGACACCGCCGGTAGTGGTCCCAATCAGGCTGGCAACCCCTATGCGGCAGCGCCTGGCGCCAGTATCGACTCCGGAAAAGTGCTGCGCACAGCCACAGAAGACTGCTCCCTGAACACCGGCGGTAGCGCGGGGACCAGCTGCTTTGTGGCCTTCACTGCAGGGGAGAGCCAAGCAGAAGTGCCGGTCCTCATCAGCCCCGACATCGTCCAAACGCGCGGCGTCCACGTTGGCGACACCATCCGCTACCTGGACCTTTCCGGATTAGCCGCGGTCACTGGCGTCGAAGCCAACGGCCCCCAGTACGTGTTTATGGACTTCGTCCGGACCTTCCCCATGGGCTTGCTGGCAGTGCTGTACGCGGTGGTGGTGGTAGCAGTGGCACGATGGCGCGGATTCCGGGCCATGGTCGGCCTCGCGGGTGCCTTCGGCTTGTTGTCCTGGTTCATTTTGCCAGCGCTTGCACAGGGCCAGCCACCCATGTTGGTGGCGCTGGTGGGATCTTCGGCCATCATGTTTGGGGTGCTGTATTTTGCCCACGGTTTCTCAGCCCGAACCTCCACAGCTCTATTGGGCACCCTGTTCGGGCTCGGCGTCACCGCCGGATTGGCCTGGTGGGCGGTGGATGCCGCAGCCTTGGCGGGTCACTCAGGCGAATACGGCTATCAGCTCCTGAACATGACCCAGGGCATGTCCCTCTCCGGCATGATCTTGTGCGGACTGGTGATTTCCGGCCTCGGCGTACTCAACGACGTCACCATCACGCAATCCTCCGCCGTCTGGGAACTCTACGAACTCGCCCCCAACACCAGCACCCGCGAATTGTTCACCTCGGCCATGCGCATTGGCCGCGACCACATCGCCTCCACGGTCTACACCATCGCCTTTGCCTACGCCGGAAGCGCCATTCCGGTGCTCCTCATGGTCTCGCTGTTCGACCAAGAACTCCTCCTGGCCCTCACCGGATCGGAGCTCGCCGAGGAAATTGTCCGTATTCTGGTCGGCTCCATCGGCCTGGTTCTGGCCATCCCGGTCACCACGGCGGTGGCTGTTGCCGTAGTCAAGGCCACGGGGCGGCCCGCCGCTCGATCGGCCCTGGAATCAACGGATGCTGTGCATGGTGAAGCGCCTGGCCACAAGGTTGTGGACGGCGTCTAGGCCCACCATGGTGCCCAGCACCGCGTTGCGCTTGTGAAGGTACGACGCCGGGGCCTTGCGTCCCAGCATCATATTCAGTTGCGCTTGGCGTGCCGCAGTGCGGGCGGCCCTGAGTCGTTTTTTCTCAAAGGTGAGCAGCCGTTGCCCTGTTTGCTGGCCGCGGAGGGCCGCCACCATTAGGGGAGCCACATCTGCGGCATCCAGCCAGCCCAGATTCATGCCTTGCCCGCCAATGGGGCTAATCTCATGCGCGGCGTCGCCCACCAAAGCGACTCTTCCGGCAACCATCTGCCGGGCCACCCGGGTGCGGACAGCAAAGGCACTGAGCATGCTGTTGGCGCCGGCATCTAGCGATACTCCGCTGCGTTCATTGACAAGGCGGACCAGGTCAGCGGCAGTGGCGGCATCTTGCACAGAATCCGTATGTGCCACCCAGCGGCGCAGACCGCCCGGCAGTGGAAATGACTCGAGAATTCCACCCGGTTCCAAATACAGAACAGCAGTTGAACCATCCGTTCCGGTGTCTGGAAAATCGCCCATCAAATACGTGTCGGGGTAGTCGCGTCCACTCGTAGGAATCCCGGCCAATCTGCGAACGGCGGATCGGGCCCCGTCGGCACCTACCACCAGCCGGGCCTGGATATGAGTAGAAGATGCCCCCTCGGAACCAGAAGCGGAACCAGAAGCGGAAGCCGAGCCGGACAGCGTCACGAAAGTTCCGGCGTCGTGCATGGAATTGACGCAAAAGCCGCGCACCAAGGCTGCTGGATCGAGAGCGCGAACTCGCGCCTCCAAAAGCGCTTCGGTTCGTGTTTGGGGGAGGGCCAGCACAAAGGGGTACTGGCCGGGGAGATTCGCGAAGGACAACCGTGCCACTTCGGCGCCGGCGCTGCGGGCGATGCCCAGGCCGATCTGCACGCCTTCGGCCACCATGTCAGCGGCGACACCCACCTGCTCCAGGGCCGCCAGCGCTGGTGGGTGGATGCCAATGGCGCGGGACCGTGTGCTCGGGCCAGTGCGTTGTTCCAGGATCCGCACGGTGAGGCCCTCTTGGAGCAGGAGTGCGCCGAGGAACAATCCCACGGGCCCGGCGCCGACCACAGCAACGTCAAACATGCCGCTCTCCGGGTGTGTAGAGCAACAGATTCCGGTACGGCCGCGCGGACTCAACTCTCCACCCAGCGGGCAGATTGGCGCGCAACTCGGCGGGCGTGTAGCTGCGGCGAATGGAGGTCAAGCCATCACGCCGGATGAACGATCCCTTGATAAGTGGCAGCGTCCCAACAGCGAATAGTGCGTAGCCCAGGCGGCTGCGAGCAATGTCGCTATGCACCACCAAATACTCGGCCAACGCCGCAGAATCCGCGAGGAGGAGCTTCAATTCTGATGGAGTTAGATGGTGCAGCATGTGGTTGGAAATGACCACGTCGAACACGGCGCCCTCTGAGACCAGCTCGGTACTGTGGGCTTGACGAAACTGAACGCCAGAGCCGGCGAAGTGGGTCCGGGCATAGGTGATGGCCCGGGGATCGGGATCGATAGCTGTGATCGTCAGGGACAGGTGGTCGCGTGCTGCCCACTTGGCTAGGGCCGCGGGGATATCTCCGCCGCCGCAGCCAATGTCTAAGAGGGTGTTGCTGCGTGTTGATGAGAGCAGCGGGCGGATGCGTTGTCTGTAGACGCCGTGCCACCGAGCGACCACGCTATTGATCAGTGGAAACTGGGCGTAGGTACGCTCCAAGGTGGCCAGATCACAATCGGCCTTATCCATCTCCTCAATGGCGTGCTCGTCGCGAACTGCTAAGAATTGGTGGCCGTTGGGGTACATCTGGCCGTTCTTTAACCGCCCCGTACTGGCCTGAATCGGGTGTTTAGGCATGGCTGTCAGTTCCAAGCAGAACAGGCTCGGCAAACGAAGTAGGTTCAGTTGCCTCGGCAAACGAAGCAGCTTCAGCATCCGCGGATGACGCAGCCGAGACCGCCGCGGAGACCTTGGTGAACAGCCCGGTTTCCACCGTGAGACCAGGACCAAAAGCCATGGCGCAGATGCTCTCACGCTCCGATTCTGCCGGCTGTTCCAAGATGTGTTTGAGCACGAACATGACAGTTGCGCTGCTCATATTGCCAAAGTTCCGCAAGGTGTCCCGCGCTGGGATGAGCTGCTCGTCGCTGAGCTGCAACTTGTTCTGTACTTTATCCAAAATGCTGCGTCCGCCAGGGTGAATGGCCCAGTGGCGGATATCGGAATAAGGCAGTCCCTGGAGTTCTGGAGCTGAGGCTAGCAAGGGTTCCAAAGCACCCACAATGTGTTCGTCGATGATCTTGGGAACGTAGCTGTCCAGCACCATTTCAAAGCCGTGATCGCCAATGTTCCAAGCCATGGAATCCTCACCCACGGGCGTCAGGACCGTTTCAAAGTAGTCTAGTTCAAGGGCCATTGCACCAGCGGGCAAATCCCTCGCCGAAATCACTGCAGCAGCTGCTCCGTCGGCAAAGAGGGAGGAGCCCATAATGGTGTCTGGATTGTTGGAAGTGCGCACGTGCAGCGAACACAGTTCCACACTCACCACCAATACCACCGCATTGGGATCAGCCTCGCAGAAAGATTTAGCTGCCCGCAGCGCCGGGAAAGCGGCATAGCATCCCATGAAACCCAGATGATAGCGCTGCACCGATGGGTTCAGGCCGAGGGCACGGACAATCTTGTAGTCGGGCCCTGGGTTGAAAAAACCGGTGCACGAGACGGTGATGACGTGCGTGATATCTGCTGCAGCCACGCCATCGCAGGCAGCTACGGCTTTGCTTGCGGACTCGATGAAAAGTGCGGTTGCAGCCGTGGCAAAGAGATCGTTGCGTTCTTTGGTGGTCGGGTTCAGCAACAGGCCGGATTCGCCGTCGTAAAACAGGGGATCAGGGCCCCGGAAGTCTAAGCTCATTTCCTCAACAGCCGTGTGGCGGGTATCAATCGCCGCCGAATCGAAGCATGTCCGCACCAGCCGCTGCCCCAGCCGGGTGAGGCCGGGCTGGGCGGCAAAGACATCGCGTGCCTGTTCTTGGATAAGGATGGTGGGTGGAACCGCTGTTTCGAGAGACCTCAGGGTGACCGTCATAGTCCATTCTTAGGGTCTCCGGGCTGAGAATGCAATGGGTCGGGCTATCAGCTGAACCCTTGATTCGTTGAACATTGGGCTGGTGACCTAGGATTACAATGAGGCCCGGATTCTGCGTCAATCCGCTGTGAGGGCTGTACATACGCCCTTAGAGGGGCCTTGAAATGTTGGAGGTGAGCCGCACATGGACGACGGACATAGTCGATCTACGTCACCGCGCGAGCCTCGCCGGTTCCAACGGAATTCCCCCTCCTCCTAGTTCTCCTTGCTCGTGGCACCCCACGGAAATTCATTCCGTGGGGATTCTTATCCACGCCATGGCGCAATTCCCTGGCATCGTTCAGGCGTTTCAGGCGGTTCAGGTGGTTCAGGTGGTGATGGAGTATTCCACCGGCATCGGGTTCGTGCGGTAGCAGGTGACAACCCAGCAAAGCACCACCCGGCACACCGCCACACAACCATTTTCTGCACACGCCCGCGGCCGGCGCCGCGCCATGAACGCGGCCGGCGTCGCGTCATGAACGCGCGTGTTTTTACCGGAGGGATTCGGATCATGACTAAGTACCCAGCCAAGTACCCAGTTCAGACTTTTGAGGACAGCGCAGAGCTGCTCGGCCGCGCCTTGAGCCAACACGATGTGGCCGCCATTGCCGGTGCGCTCTTGCCGTTGAACACAGCAGAAACGTTGGAGCAATTGGAACGGCTGAATACCCTTGAACGGGCATTGGCCTACCGCACGCTGCCCAAAGGCCGTGCCATTGAGGTCTTTGAACGCCTAGATGCGGCGCTCCAGGCCGATCTTGTGGCAGGGCTGAAGGACGCTGAAGTTGCCGACGTTTTTGCCCAGTTGAGCCCGGATGACAGGGTGGCGCTGCTGGATGAGCTTCCGGCCTCCGTGGCGAACAGGCTCATTTCTGGCCTGGATGAGAAGGAGCGAGCGCTGACCAGCATGGTGCTGGGCTACCCTCATTGTGCCGTTGGCCGGTACATGAGCCCCGAGTTTGTGACCACTCATCCGCATCTGAGCGTGGCACAGACGTTCGCTCGCGTGCGCGCTCAGCTCGATGATGCCGAGAGTGTCTACACCATTCCGGTCACAGATGCCGGACGCCATTTGGTAGGTGTGATCTCGCTGCGCGATGTGTTGCGGGCGGATGATTCCGCCTTGGTAGCGAGCATCATGAAGTCCCCGCTGAGCTTTCCGGCCACCGCAGATGCCGAGGAAGCGGCGCGCTATTGTGCCGACGCCAAGGTTCTGGTGCTGCCCATCGTCGACGCCGAAGATCGCTTGGTAGGAATACTGACCGTCGACGACGCCCTAGCGATCCTAGAGGACGCCGAATCCGAGGACGCCGCACGTTCTGGCGGTACCGAGCCGCTGCGCCGGCCGTATCTGGCCACACCTGTGGGCACGATAGTTCGCGCCCGGGTGGTGTGGTTGCTGGTCTTGGCAGTCGGTGCCACGCTGACAGTTCAGGTCATTGGCGCGTTTGAGGCCACCCTGGCCGAGCAAGTGGTGCTCTCGCTGTTCATCCCACTGTTGATTGGCACCGGCGGCAACACCGGCAATCAGGCGGCCACCACCATCACCCGGGCGCTGGCCTTAGGCGATGTTCGCCCGCGCGATTTCCTGAAAGTCTTTGCCCGCGAGGTGCGCGTCGGCGCATCCCTAGGTCTACTGCTGGGCACCTTGGGGTTTGTGATCGCCTCTCTCGCCTTCACAGTGGCGCTGGGCTGGGTCATCGGGTTGACGCTACTGGGCGTGTGCACCATGGCGGCCAGCATTGGCGGTCTCATGCCGCTACTAGGCAAAGCGCTCAAGGCTGATCCGGCCGTATTCTCCAACCCGTTCATCTCCACGTTTGTGGACGCGGCCGGGCTGATCATTTACTTCCTGATCGCCACCAGCATTCTGGGCCTATAACCCTAAGGAAGTACGACGACGGGAGGTCACCCTTGAGCGCGACGGTGACCTCCCCACCCGCTCCCACTGTTCGCACGCTCACAGCGGGGCCCTCGCGGGCGTGGGCCCACCGTCGTCGTTCCCTAATATCGCTAGGATGCGAGCTTTCCCGAGAACGTGAACAGGATGGCCGCGGAGACTTCTTCCACCGGTGTATCGGGGCTGAACAGGAGCCATTCCAGTCCGCCTACCAATGTGGCTCCGAAGATGCCTCCGGCCATGAGCAGGCGGCTGCTCTCAGATGTATCGGTTGGAACCAGTGGCAGTAACGCTGCCCCAAATTCAGCGACAGCCTCACGGCGCAGCACCGACACGGCGGTCTGCCAGGTTCTGTCGGTGCGGAAAATCTCGGCCGCCATGAGCTTGGCCAGCGAGCGGTTGTTGGCAATTAAGGTCAACATGTCAGAAACCATGGCTTCAATCGCGGCAAACCCAGATGCACGCGCGCGCGCCGCCGCCAAATTCTCGGCCAGCGAGCAAACACCCGCCGTCAGCAATTCCTCGAAGAGCTTGTCCTTGGACGCAAAGTTGTAATAGACGCTGCCCTTGGCCACGCCAGCTCGCTCGGCCACCTCATCCATGGTGGTCCCGGAAATCCCGTGGAGCGCACCGAGTTCCAGTGCGGCAGCCAGGATGGCCGTCTTGGTGGGGGAGATGCGGGGCAAAGGATTCCTTGATGCTGAGGGAAAGAGAGATCGTGTATCCATTTCACCAGCGATCAACTCCCTAAGTCCATTTGCGGCACAGGTAGCCAAGGAAAATAGCTATTCTCATCACTTTCTCGGCCAGGATTTCGGTGATCTTGTTCACGGGGTGGGCCGCTGACTGTCCGCAGATCCGCCACCGGCAGAACGCGAGCAGCACCGCGAGCCTACCTGCCGGCCAGGAACACTGCGCAGAAGTTGGCAGGATTTGAGAGAATAGCTTTGTGACTGTTACAGACATCCCCACCAGCGATACCAAACTGGACCTCCCGCCCCTGAAGCTCGGCAACATTACGGTGGACACCCCCGTGATTCTTGCCCCCATGGCCGGGATCACCAACACCGCATTCCGTCGGCTGTGCCGCGAGCACGGTGGCGGCGTTTTCGTGTCCGAAATGGTGACCTCCCGCGCTCTTGTGGAGCGTACCCCGGAATCCATGCGCCTCATCAGCCACGACGACGACGAGCAGATCCGTTCCGTCCAGCTCTACGGCGTGGACCCCGAAACTGTGGGCAAGGCCGTGCGCATGCTGGTCGAAGAAGACCACGCGGACCATATTGACCTGAACTTTGGTTGCCCCGTCGCCAAGGTGACCCGCCGTGGTGGCGGTGCTGCATTGCCGTGGAAGCTGGACCTCTTCACCTCCATTGTTCAGACCGCCGTGCGGGAAGCCTCCAAGGGCGGGTTGCCGCTGACCATCAAGATGCGTAAGGGTATTGACGAGGACCACCTCACCTACCTTGAAGCTGGCCGTATTGCGCGCGACGCCGGTGTTGCTGCGGTAGCGCTGCACGGCCGCACCGCGAACCAGTTCTACTCCGGCCAGGCCGACTGGGACGCCATCGCCCGTCTGCGTGAAGCACTCCCAGACGTTCCTGTCCTGGGTAACGGCGATATCTGGAGTGCCGAAGACGCCATCTCCATGGTGCGTCAGACCGGCGTCGACGGCGTAGTTGTAGGCCGTGGTTGCCAGGGCCGCCCGTGGTTGTTCGGAGATCTGATGAACGCTTTTGAAGGCAGCGATGCCCGCCACAAGCCCGGAATGGCTGAAGTTTCTGCTGCCGTATACCGCCACGCCGAGCTGCTGGTGGACACCTTTGACGACGAAAATAAGGCCCTGCGGGATATCCGCAAGCACATGGCCTGGTATTTCAAGGGCTACGTGGTCGGCGGAGATTTGCGCGCCAAACTGTCCAGCGTGCCCACTCTCGAGGCGCTTCGCGAACTGCTGGATCAGCTGGACATGTCGGGGGAGTACCCGGGCGTCGACGCTGAGGGTCCCCGCGGCCGTGCTGGCACACCCAAGCGCACCGCCCTTCCTGCAGGATGGCTGGATGAGCGTACTCTCAGCGGATCGCAAAAGGTGGAGCTGGTCGGCGCTGAATCGGACGTCTCCGGCGGCTAGGCCCCACTCGCCGGCCCAATAAATCGCTGGCGCGATTTCTTGGGAACCTGACGAGCGTGGGCCCACCCAGCCGCACCCGGCACCGGCACTACCCCACATCGACCCGGCCCGCCCGGCCCAGAACCCACCGGCACTACCCCGATCGACCCGTCAGATAATAACGCTTAGAAATTTCTAAGCGTCATTATCTGACGGGTCGATCGGCGGCAGCGAGGCGCAGAGCATGCCGGGCTGTGGAGAACGTCCCAGTAGCGCGCTGCATTGGCCCTAAACTGGGAAATATGTCCAATGAATTGCAATCCGTGTACCTTCCCCATGATCAACAGCGCTGGGTGCAGGAAGCTCCGAAAACTAGTTTCCGCACAGTCTTTGAGCGTGACAGGGCACGTGTTCTGCATTCCTCGGCGCTACGCCGGCTGGGGGCCAAAACTCAAGTGGTGGCCCCGGACACCGATGACTTCGTCCGCACCCGCCTGACTCACAGCCTGGAAGTGGCCCAGATTGGCCGCGAGCTGGGCGGCACACTGGGCTGCGATCGTGACGTTGTGGACACGGCCTGCCTGGCTCACGACCTCGGCCACCCGCCTTTTGGCCACAATGGAGAGTCCGTCCTCAATGATCTGGCCCATGCCATTGGCGGCTTCGAAGGCAACGCTCAAACCCTGCGGCTGTTGACCCGCCTTGAGTCCAAGGTTTTCACGCTCGACGGCGGTTCGGCTGGCCTAAACCTGACCCGCGCCTCCCTCGACGCTTCCGCAAAATACCCCTGGCTGGCGGTCGGTGCACCCCTCATCAACGGTCTGCGCACAGGCAAATTTGGCGCCTATGCCGACGATCTTCCCGTGTTCAACTGGCTGCGCGAAGGCGCCCCGGCTGGCAGAACCTGCATCGAAGCCCAGGTCATGGACCTCGCCGATGACATCTCCTACTCGGTCCACGACGTCGAAGATGCCATCGTCGCCGGGCACGTCCAGCTCAAGTGGCTAAGCAATCAAGATCAGCGCAATCGGGTTTTGGGCTACACCCAGCAGTGGTACCTGCCGAACGTAGATGTGGCCGATATTGATGCCGCGCTCAAGCGGCTCGAAGCCACGGACGTGTGGGTGCTGCGCGCCGATGGCAGCCGCCGATCCATGGCCGCGCTGAAGGATATGACCAGCCAACTCATTGGCCGCTTCTGCCAGAGTGCCGTCGCCGCGACCCGTGCCGTGCATGGCACTGGACCCTTGGCGCGCTACGCAGGCGAGGTGGTAGTGCCGCACGAGACCCTGCAGGAAATTGCCGTCATGAAGGGCCTGGCCACCACCTTCGTCATGACCACCGATCACCGCCAGCCTATTTACCAGCGCCAGCAGGACATCCTCAGCGAACTGGTTGCCGTGCTCAGTGTCACCGGGGATGCGCATTTGGAAACCATGTTTGCCGCCGATTGGCGTGACGCGCACGACGACGCGTCCCGGCTCCGGGTGGTCATCGACCAGATCGCGTCACTGACGGATGTATCGGCACTTGCGCTGCACGAGCGGCTCGTGGGTAACGAACGGACACTGCTCTAAGGCCGGTACTTGGGGACCAGCACTTGAGGGAGGTACTGTGCTGCCGCTACAGGGCCGGGGTGTAACCGCTCATCATGGTGGAGATCTGGTCCAGTTGTTCGGGGCTGGCCGTGTTGTAGATCAGGATTGCCACTGCCGAAAGAATGACTGAGAGTGCAATGGCAGCGGCGAAGAAAATGGCAATAACCTTGCTGTCATGGTCCATGCCCGGGCGGGCGGCGAGGCTCGTGTCCGGCCCCTGCTGCGTGGATGTGGTGTGGCTGATTGCCGTGGTCATAGGATTCCCTTTGGCTTGATATTTGATGTGGTTTGCGACTCTTGAAGGAATCGACTTCCACGCCATTGGGGCCCTTCCAGTCTAGGCACGAATAACCGCGGCAAAGTCGAAATTGTGGGTGATTCTAGCCACCCGAGAGTTCTCCACAGGGATGCGCATGGTGGGAATCGCGCTGGCTGGATCTCACGTAAACTGGCCCAGTGGCTGGCCTGATTAAACGTGAAGATATAGATGAGGTGCGGACTCGCACCGACCTCAAGGAAATTGTTGACTCTTACGTCACCTTGAAATCAGCGGGGATTGGTTCCTTCAAGGGCCTGTGCCCCTTTCACGATGAGCGCAGCCCCTCCTTTCACGTCCGCCCGCAAATGGGCTACTTTCATTGCTTCGGCTGCCAGGAGAGCGGCGATGCTATCTCTTTCATTCAGAAAATGGATCACATTTCATTCTCTGAGGCAGTGGAGAAACTAGCCGGTCGCATTGGCTACGAGCTGCGCTATGAGGATGGCGGAACTGGTCCGCGTCGCGAAGATGTAGGCAAGCGTCAGCGCCTGCTCGACGCCCACAAAATCGCCAGCGAATTCTTCCGCGCACAGCTTCTCACCCCCGCCGCAGCCGCTGGCCGGCAATTTCTGGATGAGCGCGGCTTTGACCGTGAGGCCGCTGAACGCTTCGGCGTGGGCTTTGCTCCGCAAGGCTGGGATGCCCTCCTGAAACACCTGACGGGGAAGGGCTTCACACAGGATGAGTTGAAGCTGACCGGCATGTTTTCCGAGGGCCAACGTGGCATTTATGACAGGTTTCGTGGACGACTCATCTGGCCCATCCGCGATATTGCCGGGGACACTGTGGGCTTCGGTGCCCGCAAACTCTTCGACGATGACCAAGGGCCCAAGTACCTGAACACCCCGGAGACCAGCCTCTATAAGAAGTCGCAGGTGCTCTACGGCATCGACTTGGCCAAGAAGGCCATTGCCTCCAAACGCCAACTCGTGGTGGTGGAAGGCTACACGGACGTCATGGCCTGTCACCTGGCGGGTGTGGATACCGCCGTCGCTACGTGCGGCACGGCCTTTGGAACCGATCACATCAAGGTCGCCAGACGCCTACTCTCCGATGATGGCACTGGAGGGGAAGTGGTGTTCACTTTCGACGGCGATGCAGCCGGCCAGAAAGCTGCGCTGAAGGCCTTCGATGAGGACCAGCGCTTCACGGCGCAGACGTTCGTGGCCGTTGAACCCTCCGGTGCCGACCCCTGCGAGCTGCGTCAGCGCAAGGGTGATGAGGCTGTTCACGGGCTCATCCGTTCACGGCGGCCGCTCTTCGAATTCGCTATTCGCACCACCTTGGCCAAGTTCGATCTGAGCACCGTTGAGGGCCGTGTCAGTGGCCTGCGTGCCTCGGCCCCCGTGGTAGCTGCAATCCGCGACGCTTCCACCCGGATGGGCTACAGCCAAGAACTCGCCGGTTGGTTGGGCATGGCAGATCCCAATGAGGTTCTGCGTGCGGTCAAGGGTGCCGAGCGGCGTGCCCACACCCAGCCCGGTCACCAGCGGACAGGGACGGGGCAGCAGAACATGAGGAACGACGTCGTTCGTCCTCAGCAGGTTGCGGCCGCCTCAGCAGAGGTGGAGCAGGCGCCGCCCACAGTAGCCCGTCCTGATCCGCGCGATCCGCAGGGCCGGATGGAGCGGGAGGCGTTGGAGGTTGTTCTGCAGCATCCTGGGTACTTATCGGCGGGGAACTGGCAGCATTTTGCCGCGACGGAGTTCGTAGTGCCGGCGTACAAGGCTGTGCAGCAGGGGATCTATCAGGCGGGGGAGTCGCAGGTGGCGTCGTCGCAGTGGCTAGAGGCCGTTCGGGAGCACGTTCCGCCGGAGCTGGGATCTCTGGTGGCTGAGCTGGCGCTGAGTCCATTGCCAGCCACGCGTGAAGAGACGTTGATACGGTATTGTCGGGACATTCTGCGCAGGCTTTTTGAGTTGCAAATCACACGGCTCAAAGAGGAACGCTTGGGGGCCTTACAGCGCATGGATCCGTCCGTTGATCCAGAGAGCTACAACCTGCTCCAGCGCGAATTAATGGAGCTGGAAACGGCTCGCAGACAGCTGCGCGGGGACGGGTAGCGAGCCTGGAACGGCCCGATTTCACAACTGGGCAACCCTTTGTTATTGTTGTTCCTGCACGATCCCCTATAGCTCAATTGGCAGAGCGTTCGACTGTTAATCGAAAGGTTCCTGGTTCAAGTCCAGGTGGGGGAGCCAAAACAAAAATTGTCTCCGGTCCCAACGTGGGCCGGAGGCAATTATTGTGTTGAGTGTGCGGAAATGATCGGGTTTGATCTAATTTGATTTCAACTGTGAATTACTGCTAAGATTTACTTGCCGCATTCCCCTATAGCTCAATTGGCAGAGCGTTCGACTGTTAATCGAAAGGTTCCTGGTTCAAGTCCAGGTGGGGGAGCTTTATATATAAAGAATCCCCGTACTCCATGTGAGTGCGGGGATTTTTTGCATTTAACCACTGAGGCGTTTCGCTTACTGGTGGTTAGGGGTTAGCTAGTGGCCTCCTCGAGTCCGGAATCGCGGGTTAGGCTCCTCGAGTCCTCAGATCTGGCCCCCTAAAAGCGTTTTAGGGGGCCAAACCTGAGGTCTCGCGGTGAGAGGTTTAGGGGTGCCCCCATTATTAACCAGTCCACCGCTCCGCCGCCAACCCGCCGCCAACCCACCCCTCCGGATGCGGAGTATTTAATTGTGGAGTGTGGGGTTGCACTCACATCTGAAAACGTTTACAGTGATCTAAGCAACTGAAAACGTTTACACTAGATCAGTGACACGCGATCATTTGCTCGTCAGATATCAGCCGGATGCGCTTTCCAGTACCTAGGAATTTTGCGCACGAATCATTCGCAAAGACTAGAAGGAGAGCGCACACATGGCAAACATCCACGATGTTGCGCAACGTGCTGGTGTTTCCATTGCCACCGTCTCGCGCATGCTCTCAGGCGAGAACATACGCAACCGGGCGGCAGTGGAAGGCGCTATCGCTGAACTGGGCTACCGGCCTAATGCGAGTGCACGCGGACTTCGACTGGGGCGCCACCACACCATTGCCGTCATCGTCCCAGATATAGGCAACCCCTACTTTGCGCGGCTGGTCCGCGGCATCGAAGAACGAGTCATCACCAAGGGGTTCCGCATCATCGTTGTAAGCAGCGATGAGCAGTTCACCGCTGAACGCGAAGTCTTGGGTGGTCTCATCGATGCCGTGGACGCAGTAGCCATTGTTCCCGCTGAGGCCAGCGACCGGACGCACAAAATGCTGAAGGAACTTGGTAAACCAGTGGTCCTGATCGACCGCACCGTCGGTGCGAACCCAGAATTTGATCTGGTCCACGTTGACAACGCCGGGGGAGCCCGGATGGCGGCGGAACACTTGATTGCACTGGGACACCGCCGTATTGGCATCATTAGTGGCCGTCAGGAAACGTTGCCTGGGCAAGTTAGGCACACGGAGTTCTTGAAGACTCTTCGGGCAGCCGGCATTGAAATACAGCCTGAAGATACAAAAATCGGAGAGTTCACCAGAGCATTTGGCCAGCGTGCTGCGCAGGAAATCATAGCTGCCAATACCGGAATTACTGCTGTCTTTGTTGGGAACAACACCATGGCCCAAGGTGCTCTGTTGTCATTGCATGCGGCTGGAATTTCCATTCCTGAGCAACTTTCTTTTCTCTGTTTTGATGATTTCGATCTGGCGGAACTGCTGCCCTCTCCTGTGACCGTCATTTCACGTCCCGCCATGGTTGAAGGTCATGCAGCAGCAGATCTGTTACTTGCGCGCATCGAAGATATGGACACCGGAAGACAACGGGATTTCAGGCACAAGGTTCTACCCGTGGCACTGACTGTCCGGCAATCGTGCGCCGCACCCGCAACGCCCTGAACTAAACAACAGGCTTCAACACAACACTTTCAATCCCAAAGGAACCCCCATGACGTTTACTGTGCCCAAATATGGCAGTGTTTTGATGATCGGCAGTATCACCTGTGACCTCACCAGCTTCAGTGAGAGACTGCCCCAGCCCGGTGAAACCGTGCTTGGTGACTCATTCACTATGGTCCTAGGCGGAAAGGGCGCCAACCAGGCGTTGGCTGCTGCGCGAGCAGGCAGCAGCGTCTCACTGATCGGCAGCGTCGGGGACGACTCATTTAGCGAGCTCGTGCTGGGCACCTTGGCGCAAGAGCAGATCAATACCGATCACGTGCTCCGGAGCAAAGGAGCTACCGGCATTGCCCATATCAGGGTTGATTCCTCAGCTGAAAACGACATTGTGATGATTCCACTGGCCAATTCACTCTTGAGCCCCCAACACGTCCGGGAAGCACTCACTGCACCCACCATGGATGCCACTGTGGCACTGATTCAGCTTGAAATCCCGCACGATTCCGCCCTGGAAGCTGCTAGAGGCTGCAAAGCACGCGGAATTACCGTCATTCTTGATCCTGCACCTGCACCAGAGCAGCCGCTGAATGAGGAATTTTGGCAGTACGTGGACATCGTTACGCCCAACGAGACTGAAGCTCAGGTCATGACGGGCATCAAGGTTTTTGACCAGGATTCTGCCATCGAAGCCGGACGTTGGTTCAAGGATCGGGGCGTCACCCGCGCAGTGGTGACGCTGGCGGGGGCAGGCGCAGTCGTCGTCGAACGAACGGGTGGCCAAGGTGACACCTCAACGCAGATCAGCTTGCAAGAGCCCTTTAAAGTAACTGCCGTTGACACCACAGCGGCAGGGGATGCCTTCTCTGGCACCTTGGGCAGTGCCCTGGCCCAAGGGCTCTCCTGGGAGGACGCATTGCGTCGGGCCATGGCTGGCGGCGCCCTGGCTGTCACTGTTGCCGGGGCCAGCCCCAGCCTTCCGCAGCGCGAAAGCGTCGACCAATTTCTGGCAGCCAACTAGGCGCGTTGCACATCTAGATCTGTTTTCAACAAGCGCCAGAACTTCTATAACCCCTCTACAATCCCTCTACAAAGCGGTGGAGTAATAATGCGAAAAAACAGCGGTACCCTCAACCCGGTCTTGTCCCGGGTCATTTCCGAACTCGGTCACACCGACGAAATTGTCGTGACCGACGCCGGTCTGCCCATCCCTCACGGCGTGGAGCGGATCGACCTGGCGCTCACGGCCAATGTTCCAGAGTTTCTGCAATGCCTCGACGTGGTTCTGGCAGAAGCAGAATTCGAAGGAGCCATTGCGGCAAGCGAGATCACCACCCACAGCCCTGCGCTTTACACTGCATTGCGTGAACGGCTCGAGGAGCACATGATCCCCCTTGAACTCGTGCCCCACACGGAGTTCAAAGCCCGTACCTCACAATCCAAGGCTGCCGTTCGGTCCGGTGAATTCACTTCATAAGCCAACGTGATTCTCATTGCTGGGGTGGTGTACTGAGATGACAATTTCCCTCAAGGGCATCACCAAGTCTTTTGGCCCCAACCATGTTTTGCGCGGCATTGACCTCAGTATCGAGCCCGGCGAAATCGTGTCCCTGGTCGGTGAGAACGGCGCAGGGAAATCCACCCTTACCCGAATCATTGCCGGTGCATACCAACCCGATTCCGGCCAGATCATGATCGACGGCGAACCGCGTCATTACAGCGTCCCGCAAGACGCCATGGCCGACGGCGTTCAAGTGATCTACCAAGAGTTGAGAAACAATCTCTTCCCTCAGCTTGATGTCGCCTCAAACATCTTCGCCCACGATGGAACTGGCGAGTTTGGCCGCTTCTTTGTCAATAAGGACAAGATGCATCGGCGTGCCGCTGAGCTACTCGCTCAGGTAGGAATCAACGTCGATACACGCTTGGCCGTTGAGAAATTAAGTTTCGGCGAACAGCAGTTGGTCCAGATCGCTCGATGCCTGAACCACTCTGTGCGGTTGTTGATCTTGGATGAGCCAACGGCTGCCCTGGATGACAGGGAGTCAGAGATGCTCTTTAGCCAGGTGCGGAAACTGCAAGCGTCTGGCGTATCCATTATTTACATCAGCCACCGGCTACCCGAGGTATTTGCGCTCTCGGACCGGATCGTAGTGATGCGAGACGGCCAGGTTTCTCTGAGTGGAACGCCTGCGGAACTGAGCGAGAAAGTGGTGGTTGCCGCGATGGTGGGTGGCGACGTTGAGAACTTCTATCCGAAGGAACACCACGCTACAGACCGGGTCCGGTTGGACGTTGCGAATCTGCAGGCCGACGGCGTCAACGGTGTCTCCTTTCAGGTTCACGCAGGCGAAGTTCTGGGGATCGGTGGTGTCATGGGAAGCGGAAAAGGCGATGTTCTCCGAGCACTTTTCGGTCTGAACGCTCACAGCGGATCCGTTAAATTGGACGGCGAAACTGTCAGCCTTTCCTCCCCGAAGCGCGCTATCAATTCAGGAATCGCCTACCTGACACCGGATCGGCAAGCAGAAGGACTGACTCTCGCTCAGCCCATCCCCCATAACGAATCACTGGCAACTTTGGCAGATATCACACGCAACGGCGTGGTATCTCGAAAAGCTGAATGGGAACGGTGCCAGGAAATTTCAACCCGGCTCAGTATCAAGTGCAACAGCATCGAAGACGCCGTCGGAACACTCTCTGGTGGAAACCAGCAGAAAGTGCTGCTGGCCAGGTGCCTGTTGAGCAACCCCGCCATCTTACTGATGGAAGAACCTACACGCGGCGTAGATGTAGGAGCTAAAGCCGAAATCTACTCCATCATCAATGACGTTGCCGCCCAAGGCGTAGCAGTGGTCCTTGTTTCATCCGATCTTCCCGAATTAGTCGAAATGTCAGACCGAGTACTGGTCATGCGAGAAGGCAGCGTCAATGCTGAACTGTCCGCACCCGCATTGACCCAGCAGGCTGTCCTTGAATACGCAATGGAGACCCTAAGCTAATGAAAAAAATATCAATCTTCAGCGATCAGCTGCGTGCTGTTTGGATGTTGGCGTTGGTGGCCATCGCCCTGGTCTTCGCCACGCCGTTGTTTTTGCAATCCTCGAATATGCTCAACATTTTGTTGACAGCCGCAGTGGTGGCACTGATCGCCGCGGGCCAGACGTACGTCATTATTCTGGCCGAAATCGACCTGTCCGTAGGTGCGGTGTTGGGGTTCAGTGCCATCATCACTGCCTCTGTGATGAGCACCCATGGACCCGTAGCCGGCCTGGCCGCTGGTCTGCTCGTGGGAGCTTTAGCAGGAGCCATCAACGGACTGTTGGTAACCAAAACAAGGATGCCTTCATTCATCGCAACCTTGGCCACCATGTCCATTTTTGCTGGTCTTACCCTGCAGTTCTCCCAAGGTAACCCGGTCAAAGTCACCAGCGAGTCATTTCTCTTCCTTGGTCAGGGACATATATTAGGGATCCCCACCCCGATTTGGATCATGGTTGGCGCTACCGTACTGTTCGGTTACATCCTTGCCCGGACGCGGTACGGCCGTGAGCTGTACGCCACCGGTGACAACGAAGACGCTGCGCGTCTTGCCGGAGTCAACACCGCTCGTGTGAAGATCATGGCATTCATGATTTCCGGTGTGCTGGCAGCCGTTGCCGGGTTCATCCTCACAGCTCGGCTGGGCACCGCCCAGCCCACCGCTGGCACCGGTCTTGAGCTCTCTGCCATTGCAGCTGTCATCATTGGCGGTACCAGTTTGGCTGGCGGTCGTGGTGCACTTCTGGGCACCGTGGTTGGTGCCGTCTTGCTGTCCATGATTGACAATGGGCTGAACCTCTTGAATGTTTCGCCGTTCTTGCAGGGAGTAGTTAAGGGTGCAGTGATCCTGTTCGCTGTCTACATCGATCGCAACTCGGGTGTTCTGATGCGGATCTTCCGCCAGCCACCGCCATCTGGCCGGAAATCATCCGCCGGCTCCTCCGCTTCCGGAGCCTTGGAAATGGGTGCGCGGGCACGCACACCTCAGATTGCAGCTGTGACCATTCTGGCGTTGCTGGTGGCAGGCGCCGGTGTGACCACCATTGTTCGCAACAATAATGACAATGACGCTATCGGCTCCGACAAATCGGCCACGCTGGTCATTTCCACTCTCAACAACCCGTTCTTTGTCTCAGTGGCCGATGGTGCCAAGAATGAGGCAGCAAAATTGGGGCTGGCCCTGGACGTGCAAAACGCGAACAACAATGACACTCAATCCTTGAACCAGGCCACCACCGCGTTAGTGAAAAAGCCTGATGTGCTAGTTCTGGACCCCACGTCCAGTGAGGCCGGCGGGTCCATTACCGTGCAGGCAAATGAAGCCAACGTACCGGTTGTAGCCTTTGACCGCATGCCGGATCAGGGCAAACTGGCAGCTTTCATTGGCTATGACGCAGTACAGGCTGGCCGTAATGGCGCACAAGCACTGTGCGAAGCAATGGGCGGAACTGGAAAAGCAGCCGAGCTTCAGGGAATTCTAGGCACCAGCGTGGCTCGTGACCGCTCTAACGGGTTCCAAGCGGGCATGAAGGAATGCCCTGGAGTTGAACTGGTAGCGGTGCAGTCAGGAGACTTTGATCGCGGCAAGTCCTTGGACGTTACAACAAACATGCTTCAGGCTAATCCCGGCATCACCGGAATTTATGGGGCTAACGATGAAATGGCGCTCGGTGCCGTGGCAGCCGTGAAGTCTCGTGGGTTGCTGGCTTCGATCAAGATCGTTGGAAACGATGGCATCGGAGACGCACTCGATGCGATCAAGAACGGTGAAATGTATGCAACTAACGCAGAATCCCCGTTTGCTTTGGGCCAGGCCGTCATCAAAACCAGCCACGCAGTAGCAACAGGGGAAACCGTTGAGGAGTCCCTGGTACTGCAAGGAAAGCTTGTCACCGGTTCCAGCGTCAGCGAATTCTGTGGCTACCTTCGCGACCTAGGCGACGTAGACACCTGCAAGTAGAAATGTCAGGCCGTGCCTGACAAAGCCCGGCCTGAGAAGATATAGAACGACTATAAAAGGATGAAAACAATGAACCTGACCCCGGAAATCTTGGCCCAGATGGTCGACCACACGTTTTTGCAGTCCACAGGGACACAGGCCGAAGCCGAGTCGGCTGCAGCGGAAGCTGGGCGACTGGGAGCTTACTCCGTGTGCGTCTCGCCGTCCATGTTGCCACTGGCAACTGCCACGTCCAAGATCGCTGCAGTGTGTAGTTTTCCCTCCGGCAAACACCACAGCCAGATCAAAGCAGCGGAAGCCCACTTGGCAGTAGAAAATGGTGCGCATGAGATTGACATGGTCATTGACGTAGGAGCGGCCTTGGCCGGAGACTTCGACAGTGTCCACAGCGACATTGCAGCAGTTCGCGCAGCGGTCCCTGCGCCCACCGTTCTGAAAGTGATTTTGGAGACGGCTGCGCTGACCGATGAACAAATTGTTCGTTGCTGTGAGATCGCAGAGAGCTGCGGCGCTGATTTTGTCAAGACCTCCACAGGCTTCCACCCCGCCGGCGGTGCTAGCGTTCACGCCGTTGAACTGATGGCCAAAACTGTGGGTGGCCGGCTCGGAGTTAAGGCCTCTGGCGGAATTCGTGACTGGGCCACGGCCCAAGCCATGGTCGACGCCGGAGCCACGCGGTTGGGGTTGTCCGGCACCGAGGCTGTCCTGAGTGGCAGCACCTCCGAAGGTTACTAGCTCAATAAAGAACAAAGGACCCGTTATCCCTGCTAGGCCAGGGATAACGGGTCCTTCTGCATTCGGCTAGATCGCTGGGACCATTCGTGGCCGCACAATGAGCCACAGGGCGGCCATCGCGAGCAGAATGGAGCCGCCCATAATGACGGCCATGGGGGTGGCGGAGGATACCCCGATGAATCCCACCACCGGGGTGATCAGGCCAGCGAAACCAAAGGTTACTGCGCCCAAGAGTGATGCGGCAGTTCCGGCCTGTTTGCCATTGCGTGCCAGGCCCAAGACCTGTACGGACGGGAACATGAACCCTGTGGCGCAAATAAAGAACCACAGCGGCACAATCACACCCCAGAGGCCAAGGCCCATCTGGTCACAGATAATCATGGCCGCAGCTGCAAGTACTTGGGCTACCGTGGCCCCTGCGATGACCCACTGCGGGCCGGTGTGGCGCATGATCCGTGAAGCGACTTGGACGCCAGCCACCACGCCTACCGAGTTCACAGCGAAAAGATATCCATATTCTTGCGGAGTGAAACCAAAGGTGTTTTGGAAAAGGAACGTTGAGGCAGAGAGATAGGTAAACAGTGCGGCGAAGTTAAATCCGCCCACAAAGAGTGTGCCGACAAAGATTCTGTCGCTGAACAACGCTCTATAGCGGTCGGCGACACTTACGCCGTCGGACTTCCGCTTCTCAGGTGGCAGGGTCTCAATGATGAAGACAGAGGCTGCCACGACGACGAGTGCGCCGTATGCGGCCAAGAACCAGAAGATGCCCGGCCAATCCATGATACCCAAGAGCTGGGACCCAACAACGGGGGCCAGAATTGGAGCCATACCGTTGACTAATGCCATGCGGGAGAGCATTCGTACCAACTGGTAGCCGCCGAAGAGGTCGCGGACCATGGCCATCGCCACAACACCGCCACCGGCGGCGCCGATGCCCTGCAGCACTCGGAACACGCCCAACATGGTGATGTCTGTGGACATGGCCGCGCCAACGGACGCGCCGACATGCAACGCTGTGGCCAGGATCAACGGCATCCGGCGTCCGAATTTGTCGCTAAAAGGGCCTACCACCAGCTGGCCGGCTGCGAAGCCGATTGTCGTTGCGGTCAGGGTCAGCTGCACGGCGGTGGCGCTGACGCCGAACTCCTCGCCGATGACGGGAAATGCGGGGAGGTAGAGATCAATCGTGAACGGGCCAAGAGCGGTGAGTAGTCCTAGTACGAGAATATAGATCAGCTTTTGGCGGCGGGATAAGGAATCGCCGGGGTGAACGGTGGTGGTCAAGTAAAGAATCCTCAAAAATGGGGGCGTTCGCGTTGTTTAGGTCTTGTGGTGAAAGAGTGCCACTTCCTGAATTATGTAGTGCCCCTGTAAAACGGTGCAACTAGGGTCCAAGTCGTATAAGTTTCACTCCCCTGTGGGCAACTGAACAGGGACCTTTCCTATTCCGCATCGGCTCCACGGCAAGTGAGGGCCCACGGCTGGGTTGATGGATGGTAATTTTGTCATTACGGAAGTGCTCCCGCGAAGGTGGCACTACAAAGATTTCGGGTTCGTGACGGTTTCAACCTTTCGACACGAACACACACGATGGAGGCGGTCTCAGTGACGGTTGTGGATAAGGATCTGCATATCGCGGCGGACGAAAACTCGAAGAACCATGGTTCTGCGCTGATTGATGCAGCGAAGACGGCCTCCCGGCTGCTGCCACGACAAATCAACGATGAAATTGCTTTGGCGAAGCTGGAACTTGAACACAAGAAGGCCAAGGTGGGCGGGGTGGCGGTCTTTGCCGCCCTGGCTTTGGTGTTCACAGTGTTGCTGGTTATAGCCCTCGTGGTGGCCGCCGTCGCTGGTTTGGCTACCGTCATCCCGCTTTGGCTCTCGGCTCTGATCATCTGCGGAGCACTCCTGGTGGTTCTTGGCGTCAGTGCCCTCATTGGCTACTTGAAGTTCAAGTCGCTACTGCCGTTGCTTCCCAAGCATGCCTGGCGTGGGATCCGCCACGATATCGGCATCATTAAAGAGGGCCGCGAGTTTGACCCAGCTACTTTGGAGCCAGAGGAGCTAACCAAGGAAGAGAAAAAGGTCGCCGCCGCAGAAGCCGACGCAGCCGCAGCGAAGGCTAAGGCAGAACGCGCCGCTAAGGAAGCAGAGCACGGGCCCAAGGCTAGCGAGACTGAACTCTTGGCACGCACTGCCGCGCGACGCGAACACCTGTTGGGCTTGCGTGAAGAACTTGTTTCAGAGGCCGATGTGAAGAAGCAGGCCACGTACTTAGTGGATAGCGCCAAGATTCGTGTACGGGAAACCGTCAACAAGGCCGCATCTGGTGCGGTCGGCCATGCAGTGGAAACAGCGAAAGAGCGCTGGAAGCCCTTGGCTGTCTTCGCCGTGTCTGCCGCCGTTTGTGGGCTGCTGCTGCGAAAGTTGTTGAAGAAATAATCCGCGACCAAAGTACAACGAGTCACGGGACAGGCAGAATCGGTGCTGCGCAGGCAGCCCGTGATGCTTTTTCTGGGGAAAGTGAATGAGATGGCCGACAACTCAGCAACGAACATTGATACGTCCAATGCCATTGTCACCATCCCCAACATCATCACAGTGGTCAGATTCCTGGGCACGCCCTTATTTGTCTGGCTAGTCCTCAGCAAGCAGGAATATGGATGGGGCGTTTTCGTCCTGGCCCTGATGGGCTGCACCGACTGGATCGACGGGTTTGTTGCCCGCAAGCTCAATCAGACCTCGCAGCTGGGCCGGATCATGGATCCGTTAGCTGACCGCGTGGCGCTGGTGGCCGTCACCATCACCTTGGTGCTGGCTAAAATCCTCCCCTTATGGCTGTTATTGCTCCTGGTAATTCCCGACGTCGTTCTTCTGGCGGTAACGCTGTACTTCTTCCGCGGAGACGCGGACCTCAAGGTCACTATGTTGGGCAAAACACGGACGGCCGCGCTCATGGTGGGTACGCCCATGTTGCTGCTGGCTGAAGCCTTGGATTCCGATTTCACCTTTGTGTTGGCGTGGGTGATCCTCGCCGCCGCAATGCTCATGCATGTGATCGCCTTCAGCCAGTACATGGTGGCGGTGCTGGCCAAACACCGCCACCTGCACCTGCCAGCTGGGACGAATGGCGCTGATGAGGGCCGCCCATGATGTGGGTTGCCGTTGTGTGCGCTGTAGCAGGGGCTTTTTTCCTCGCCTTTGGTGCACAACGCCAAGGTAGCGCTGTGAAAAACAACACGGGCGGGCTCGCACTGGGCGGGTCCGGTTTTGTGCGTTTACTGACCAACCCTCGTTGGGTGTTGGGCCTGACGCTGCTGGGTATTGGAACAGCGCTGAACGTGGTGGCCCTGACGCTGGGGACTTTGACGGTGGTGCAACCCATCGGTGCAATAGCTCTGGTGATTACCACCATCGTGAATTCGCGCGATGAAGGGATTCGGCTTAACCGGGCCACCGTGGTTTCAATCACCGCGTGTGTTGCCGGTAGTGCGCTGTTCGTACTCCTGGCCGTCAATGCGGTCAAGGAAAATACTCAAGTTACTCCCACTGAAGAACTGACGGTGGTGATGTTGCTGGCTTTGGCTGTCACAATTTTCGGTGGTGCCTTCATCCTGTTCAAACGGCGCCTGAAATCGTTTTTCTACATTGTTGGCTCCGGCGTGCTCTTCGGTTTTGTCGCCGTATTGACGCGCATCATCTCCAAACAGATCTTCGATCCCAACGGTTTATACTTCCTGAATGTGCAGTGGTATTCGGTGATCGCCATCGCTGCAGCGGGCGGGCTGGGTAGCTGGTTCGTCCAGAGTGCATACGCGAGCGGACCCCCCGATTTGGTGATTGCAGGCTTGACGGTCATCGATCCCATTGTGGGAATTGCCATTGGAATTGCTATTTTGGGTGAGCTTCACGACGATGTACCCGCCGTCCTGGCGATTGCCATGGCCGGGGCAGCGATCCTTGCTATCGTTGGTGTAATCGCGTTGTCAAGGCATCATCCGGATGTGGTGAAGCGGCGTCGAGCTGCAAAGAACTAACAACGTTAATAATGAGCCTGCCCGTTGGGCAGCAAAGAATCCACCAGGAGTTTTATCCGTGTCATCAACCCCGAGTGAAAGCGCCCAAAAGCCGCTTACCATCTTGATTGCGGCAGATACCTATCCGCCCCACATCAACGGGGCAGCGCAGTTCTGTTTCCGCTTAGCGACGGGGATGACGGCCAGAGGCCATCAGGTTCATGTCATGGCATGCCGCGCCGACAGTGGCCCCATGTTTACCGAAAAGCGTGCCGAGGCCACGGTGCACAGGCTCCGGTCTCGATCCGTTCCCACTCATGAGTACTTCCGGATTAGCCTTCCATGGGAAATCAAGAAAGACATCAAGGCGCTCTTTGATGAGATCAACCCTGACGTGGTGCATGTGCAGAGCCATTACATGGTGGGCGAGCACGTCGTTTATGAAGCTGCGCGACGAGGCATTCGAATTGTTGCCACCAATCACTTCATGCCGGAAAACCTCAACCCGTTCCTCCCGTTTCCGCAATGGTTCAAGAACATTGTTGGCAAAGTTTCCTGGCGGGACATGGGCAAGGTCATGAGCCGTGCTGACGTTGTCACAACTCCGACGCCGCTGGCCGCCAAAGCCATGCATGAACACGCGTTCCTGCGCAAGGTGTTGCCATTGTCCAATGGCATTGAATCAGGCAACTATGAATTAGCCGCGGGTGAAACCATTCCTCGCAACCCATACCCGACCATCGCCTTCGTGGGCCGCTTGGCTGAGGAAAAACACATTGACGTGCTCATTGACGCTTTGGCTAAGACGCCTGCCGATCTGAACCTACACCTCGTGGTGGTGGGTGGCGGCGAAGTCAAGAACGCGCTCAAGGCTCAGACCGCCAAGCTGGGATTGTCTGCGCGGGTCTCGTTCACAGGCTTGATCAGCGATGAAGAATTGCGCGAGGTCTACCTTAAAGCCGATCTCTTCGTCATGCCAGGGACCGCTGAACTGCAGTCACTCGTGACTCTGGAAGCCATGAGCGCCTCCACTCCGGTGGTTCTAGCCAACGCCATGGCCCTTCCGCACTTGGTTGAAGACGGTGTCAACGGCTACTTGTTTAGGCCCAACGACAGCGATGACCTGAAAGAAAAGATCACCACCATCATGCGTCTGTCACCGGAAGATCGCGCCGCTATGGGTGCGGCGAGCCACTCCATGGTGGCCCGTCATGGTCTGACCAAGACTCTTGACACTTTCGAGGACCTTTATCGTGGCGGAACGTACGAGGATCACGCGGATTAGCTCCGCATCATCTAAGATCGTAAGAGTGCTTTTCCCTTGGACCATCTAGTCTTCGGGTTGGGCACCTTGCATGGGGCCATAGCTCAGCTGGTTAGAGCGCGGGACTCATAATCCTAAGGTCCTCGGTTCAAGTCCGAGTGGCCCTACATGTAAAGCCGCAGGTCAGACACCCTTTGGGATGTCCGGCCTGCGGCTCTTTTTGCTTTGGAGGGGGTTATCTTCTTTTTTTGCTCCCGTAGCGCCCGCCCCCGTGCGCCCGTCGTGTTGCCTGCGCCACATCATTTACGGTATGTTACTGATGAGTAACATGTTTGGTTTTCCGCCGAACAGCTGGTGTTGACCGATGAGAACAAGCAAAGGAATTTCCGTGCCCAAGGCTGCAGTAGATATTAACAACCTCCCTTACGCCGATGGTGACTTCTATGGATTCGAGCAGATGCTCTCCGAGAAGGAACTCGGACGCTTGCAGGAACTGCGTGAATTCTTAGCCAAGGAAGTCAAGCCGATCGCCACAGACTTCTGGAACCGCGGCGAATTCCCGATGGAGATCATCCCCAAGCTCGCCGAGTTTGACATGATGAGCCCCGTTCATCGACAGGGATATTCCAACCTCTTTGCCGGACTGGCCCATGCTGAATTCACCCGCGCGGACGCCTCCATTGCCACGTTCATGGGAGTCCATGACGGATTGTTCACTGGCTCCATTGAAGCGCTGGCTTCTGAAGAGCAAAAAGCCGCGTGGCTGCCGGGTATTTACGCACTCAAGAAAATCGGCGCATTCGGGCTGACCGAACCACTGGGTGGATCTGATGTGGCTGGCGGCACCCGCACCACCGCTGTCCGTGATGGTGACAATTGGATCCTCAACGGCGCCAAGCGCTGGATCGGCAACGCCACCTTCTCAGACTGGGTAGTTATTTACGCTCGCGATGTTGCCGACAATCAGGTCAAGGCGTTCATGGTGGACACCACTTTGCCGGGCTACAGCGCCACCAAGATTGAAAATAAGACTGCGTTGCGTACCGTCCAGAACGCCGACATTGTTCTGGAGAATGTGGTGGTCCCGCATGATCACAAGTTGGCCGGCGGCAACAGCTTCCGTGACACCAACAAGGTTCTCAAGGTCACCCGTCTCGCCGTTGCGTGGCAGGCAGTTGGCCAGCAAATGGCGGCCTTCGACGTCACCCGCCGCTACGCCATTGAGCGCGAACAATTTGGCCGTCCCATCGCCTCCTTCCAAATGGTCCAGGACCAGCTCGTGAAGATGCTGGGCAACACGGTTGCTTCTATGGGCATGATGGTCCGGCTCTCACAGCTGGAAGACCTTGGTCAGGCCAAGGATGAGCAATCCGCGCTGGCTAAGGCTTTCACCACGGCACGTATGCGCGAGACGGTCGCGATGGGTCGGAGCCTTTTCGGCGGCAACGGCATTGTCACCGACTATGAAATTGCCAAGATCTTCGCAGACTCCGAGGCCATCTACTCCTATGAAGGTACTTACGAGATCAATACCCTCGTTGTTGGACGCGCCATCACCGGAATCTCGGCCATTGTGTAGTTCCGCCGCAATGTTTATGCGAAGGAACTAGCGCGAAGCAACGAGAACCCAGATGGGTATGGCGCCAGTGGACAACTGGCGCCATACCCATCTGCGATCCTCGGTGCAAGCAACTTCCCGACGATGATCCGTAGGGCGAAACTCAGTCGATCAATGGCAGCAGCACTGACGGGCGCAAGTCGAGAATGAACTGTAGGGGATCGAGGTATTCATCCCCTCGCCTGACACCCCAATGCAGACAAGACGCAGTCGCGGACCCGTCGCAATGTGTAGGCCCCTCCACTGTGCCAATCTCCTGCCCGCGCATCACGGAGTCGCCGGCTTTAAGTGGCGAGGTCGCAGGTTCGAAGCTCAGTCGCAAACCGTTGTCCACCGCGATGGTCACCACCGACCTATTAACCACGACGCCGGAGAAAGTCACCACTGCCGAGGCGGGCGCCAGTACCGTTGAGCCCTGGGCCGCGGCCAAGTCCACACCACGGTGTCCCGCCAACCATGGCTGGGCGGGCGGATCGAAAGCGCGCACCACCAACGGCTTTCCAACTAGGGGCCAACCCCAGGCGAGGTTAGCTGGTAGGGGAGCGGCCGACGTCGTACTTGATAGGGGACTGATTGAAGCGGCCATGGTGACTGGCGCGGATCCCGGCAAAAAGACCAGCCCCAACAACACGCTGAATACGAGTGGCAAGCGGCTAAAGACGAGGTTCATTTTCTTAGCATGCGCCGAGGTCGGGCTGCCCGCGAGAGGGGTCCGGCCAAATGTGGAAGGTGCACCGTAAAAGTGGGCCTGTGGGGGAGTGGACGTGGTAAGTGGTTAGGGGCGCCTTGTAGTAACATTGACAGAGCAGTGTGCTGATTGTGCACTGACTACGCGCACCCCACCCTGACGAGGTATCCAAGAATGATCTTGGATCCTGCTGATGGATTGTGCCCATACGGTCCGCCTCACGGCGGTTCATGGAATGCACGATGGGTGCCAGGAGCAAGGGACTTGTCCGGGAAACCGGCGGAACCAAGGCTAAAATAACCGTAAATTATCAAAAAGGAGCGTCGGCATGCCCGTCGTAACAATGCGCCAGCTGCTTGACAGCGGCGTCCACTTTGGACACCAGACCCGTCGTTGGAACCCGAAGATGAAGCGATTCATCCTGACGGAGCGCAACGGCATCTACATCATCGACCTGCAGCAGTCACTGTCTTTCATTGACCGCGCATACGAGTTCACGAAGTCCACCGTTGCACACGGCGGAACCGTACTCTTCGTTGGTACCAAGAAGCAGGCTCAGGAAGCCATCGCAGAGCAGGCCACCCGTGTTGGCATGCCTTACGTAAACCAGCGCTGGTTGGGCGGTATGCTCACCAACTTCCAGACGGTTTCCAAGCGTATTGCTCGCATGAAGGAACTCGAAGAGATCAACTTCGAAGACGTTGCTTCCTCGGGCCACACCAAGAAGGAGCTCCTGCTCCTCAAGCGTGAACTGACTAAGCTGCAGACCAACCTCGGTGGAATCCGCAACCTGACCAAGGCACCGTCCTTGCTCTGGATCGTTGACACCCCGAAGGAACACCTCGCCATTGACGAGGCTCACAAGCTGAACATCCCCGTTGTTGCCATCTTGGACTCCAACTGCAACCCTGACGAAGTTGATTTCCCGATCCCGGGTAACGATGACGCCATCCGCTCCGTTGCACTGTTGACCCGCGTTATCGCTGATGCTGTTGCAGAAGGCTTGATGGTTCGCCACAACAAGGCAACCGGCAACACCGAAGCACCGGCTGAGCCCTTGGCTGAGTGGGAGCGCGAACTCCTCGAGGCACCCGCCGCTGAAGCTGCTGTTGAAGCTCCCGCCGCTGACGCTGCCGCCGAAGCTGCTGTTGAAGCGCCCGCCGAAGCTGCAACCGAGAAGTAAGAATCTTTTCCCGGCAACTCTGATGGATTCATCCGTCTTAGCTGCCACCTGAGGAACCAGACGCTGGCAGGATCGCACCGCTCACAAGGCAAAGTGGTCCTGCCAGAACTGGCCTAAAACCGATTTACATACTCAAACTCAAACATTTATTCTGAGGAGTTCATATGGCGAACTACACCGCCGCTGATATTAAGGCTCTGCGCGAGCGCACGGGCGCAGGCATGATGGACGTCAAGAAGGCTCTCGACGAGGCAAACGGCGACGCCGACAAGGCCATGGAGCTCATTCGCATCAAGGGCCTCAAGGGTGCCACCAAGCGCGAAGGCCGTTCAACTGCTGAAGGCCTCGTTGCCGCAGCTGTTGAAGGTGGCGTTGGTGTCATGGTTGAGGTCGCTTGCGAAACTGACTTCGTTGCCAAGGCTGCCCCCTTCATCGAATTCGCCAACACGGTTCTGGCCACGGCTGTCGCCTCCGGTGCAGCCGATGTTGAGACCCTCCTGGCTGTTGACGTTGATGGAAAGCCCATGTCTGAGGCTGTCATTGCAGCAGGCGCACTGCTGGGCGAAAAGGTTGCCATCCGGCGCCTGGCCCGCATTGAGGGTGCAACTGTTGATGCATACCTGCACAAGACTTCCAAGGACCTCCCGGCCCAGGTCGGCGTCCTGTTCGCTATTGACGGTGACAACCAGGAAGTCGCTCACGACGTAGCCGTGCACATTGCTGCAATGTCCCCGACGTTCCTGACCCGCGACGAAGTTGCTGCTGACGTCGTCGAAAGCGAACGCCGCATTGCTGCAGAAACTGCACAGGCAGAAGGCAAGCCTGAGGCTGCCATGACAAAGATCGTTGAAGGCCGCCTGACCGGCTTCTTCAAGGAAATCGTTCTGGTTGACCAGCCCTTCGCTAAGGATTCCAAGAAGAGCGTTGCCGCTGTTCTGTCCGAAGCTGGCGTCAAGCCTGTTGCCTTCGCACGCTTCCGCGTCGGAGCATAATTCCACGCTTCTAAGTTGCACGACTCCGTGCAGCATCTAAGATGTGACGAAGAAGGGGTGGCCGCAAACTGCGGTTGCCCCTTTTTTGTGCTCAAGCATCGGATATGATCTTAGACGCACCCCTTCAGTCGGCACAGCTCCGGCTGAGTGCATTTGTACCAAACAACCAAAGCACAACGGCACGCAGCCGTTGGTGTGAAGTGAACACTTGCACCGGCAGCCAAGAATCTGTACCCACGGAAGGCAACATGACCACGAACATTTCCAAGACAGAGCAGAGCAGCACAGCGCCCACAGCAGGCGCCGTCAAACGCCGTCGTGTATTGCTGAAGCTCTCAGGTGAGGTCTTTGGCGCAGGCAAGCTGGGCGTTGACCCGGACACCATCCGCGATATTGCCAAGCAGATCGCCAGCACCGTGGACACTGTAGAAGTGGCTATTGTGGTCGGTGGTGGTAACTTCTTCCGCGGCGCTGAACTCTCCGCCTCAGGCATGGACCGCTCACGCGCGGACTACATGGGCATGCTCGGCACTGTGATGAACTGCCTGGCATTGCAGGACTTCCTCGAACAAGCTGGCGTGGATACCCGCGTGCAGAGCGCCATTACGATGGGTCAGGTCGCCGAGGCCTACATCCCGCGGCGTGCCATCCGCCACCTGGAAAAGAGCCGCGTGGTCATCTTTGGTGCCGGCGCCGGTTTACCGTACTTCTCCACTGACACCGTTGCGGCACAACGTGCATTGGAAGTTCACGCTGACGTAGTGCTGATGGCCAAGAACGGAGTTGACGGTGTCTACACCGCCGATCCGAAGAAGGACCCCACCGCCGTGAAGCTGGACAAGCTCAGCTACGACGAAGCCATGGCCCGCGACATCCGTGTCATGGACCAGACAGCATTTAGTCTTTGCAAGGATAACAACGTGAGCATGCTGGTCTTCGGCATGGAAGGTGAGGGCAATGTGGCCCGCGCAATCCTTGGCGAAAAACTCGGCACCATGGTCACCCCGTAAATAACTCTTGACCTACCTAGTGGCGGGGCGCTGCGGCGCGCCCGTCACGGTAGGATGGGTTCAGAATTGCCGTGGGCATGTGCCGCGGAAAGTAGTAGAGACACTTATTGAGGGAGAGACGCGTGATTGAAGATACCTTGCTCGAGGCTGAGGAAAAGATGGACAAGGCCGTTGAGGTAGCCAAGGAGGATTTCTCCGCGGTTCGCACCGGCCGGGCCAACCCCGCCATGTTCCACAAGGTCATGGTGGACTACTACGGTTCACCCACACCCTTGCAGCAGCTGGCCTCATTCGCTGTGCCGGAAGCTCGCACCTTGCTCATCACACCGTTCGATAAGACGGCGATGCATGACATTGAGCGCGCACTGAGTTCGTCTGAGGTTGGCGCAAACCCCTCCAACGACGGCAACGTCATCCGCATCATGATGCCGGAACTGACGCAGGAACGCCGCAAGGAATACGTCAAGCTGGTGCGTACCAAGAGTGAGGATGCCAAGATTTCGGTCCGCAACATCCGCCGCAAGGCCAAAGAGCAGCTGGATAGACTTGTCAAAGATGGCGACGCCGGTGAAGACGAGGGAAACCGCGCCGAAAAGGAATTGGACGCGCTGACCAAGTCCCACACGGATAACATCGACGAGCTGCTCAAACGCAAGGAAGTCGAGCTTCTCGAGGTCTAATGAAGGACCCAAAGCGCACGCCGGCAGGCTCCGATCAGGAGCCTGCCGCGGCACATGAGGACGTACGGCTGGTGCCAGCACCAACCGACTATCAATTTCCCACGCGGAAAGCGCGCCGTCACGCTGAATTGACTGGCATGATTCCTATCATTGTGCCCAAAGATAGTGCGCCCAAGGCTCCTGTGGTTGCAGAAGCGGAATCTACCGGCCGGAAAACTAACGCGCAGGAAACCGCGGCGCAGGAAACTGTGACGTCGTCATCGCAAGAGCAGGTGGAACCGGCAGCAGCTGGAGACGCCCAGGCCAGCAATGATGGCAACTCGGAATCCAGCATTGCCAGTAACGGCACTGCCAGTAACAGAGCTGATAAGTCTGACAGCGTGATTCAGCCCGAGGCCGGAGATCCCGGTACGGCCAACCCCGCTGCGACAAAGGTAGCTGTCCCCAAGACCTCCGTTTCAAAGGTGCCTATTTCAAAGGTCTCCGTTCCTGATGTCATCGATGATGACACTCAGGAAGGTCAAGCCGAGGCAACAGCCCCGGATGAGATCGCGCCCACCTTGGCAGCCACCTCTCCCGAGCCCGTGTCCGCTTTGCAAGTGACTGGCATTCCACTCATACCTGTTCCAGGGTCCCCCATAGCTGGTATGCCAGCAGGGGCCACGGCATTGAAAGCGCCGAGGACCCCCAAAGCCGGGCGTGATCTGCCGGCCGCCATCACTGTCGGCATCATCTTGTTGGTGCTAGTTATCGGCTCGCTGTTGTTCTACCCGGTGGCGTTTGTTGTGCTCGCGACGGCCTTTGCCTGTGCCGGTGTTTGGGAAGTGACCCGCGCAGTGGCCGGTAAGGGGATCAAGGCCCCGTTGACTCCGGTCATGGTCGGGGCCTTGTCGATGCCAGCGGCAGCGTACTTTGCCGGTTCTGAGGGACTGCTATTCGCCCTTGTTGCCAGTGCTGGCGCCACAGTCTTGTGGCGCTCATTGGACGCCGAGCCGGGCGCTATTAGAAGCATCCTGGCAGGCATCTTCTCTCTGATGTGGATTCCGTTCCTCCTGAGTTTCGTATTCCTGATGATGCGTGCTGACCAAGGCGCCACGCTGGGACTAACACTGGAGCTCTCAGAGATAAACCCCGGTGTGGTGCAGGTGATCATCATGCTCTTGCTGGTGGTTGCCAACGACACCTTCGGATACCTTGTGGGTGTGTTGTTTGGCAAGCACCCCATGGCCCCAAAAATCAGTCCCAAAAAGTCTTGGGAAGGATTTGCCGGATCGTTGGGCGGCGCCACTTTGGTAGCCATTCCCGCAACGGTGTTCCTCCTGGACCAGGACTGGTGGGTAGGCTTGGCACTGGCCATTGGCATGGTCTTCGCCGGAACCGGTGGAGACTTTGCCGAATCCATGGTCAAGCGTGAACTCGGCGTCAAGGATATGAGTAATCTTCTGCCCGGCCATGGCGGCGTCATGGACCGTCTGGATTCTATTTTGTTTGCTGCCCCCGTGGCGTATGCCATCTTTACTGTTTTAGGCCGGTTCTAAGACTGGACCCCGTGCCATGCAGCGTGAGTTGCACCTCGTAGCGAGAAAAGTTCAAGGAATGACTGTGACTGTGGAAGAAAAACCCCGGACCTCCTCCAAATTCAAATTGGTAGGTCCCAAGGAAGTTGGCTACAACGTCAAGCAAGTGGACGTGTTCTTAGAACGTGCCCGCGCCTACTTCTTGAACACAGACTCCCACGGCAAAGCCATCACCAGCTATGACGTGCGCACTGCATCCTTTGACCCGGCTCGTGGCGGCTACAGTGCCCAAGCTGTGGATGCGGCCATGGACCGGATCGAAGACGAATTTGTGCTCCGTGAAAAGGAACTGCTCATCGCAGCCGAAGGCGAAAAAGTCTGGATGATGAAGATCGGCAAGACCGCGTCAGTGCTGCGCGCCCGGCTACACCGCCCCGATGGCGAACGCTTCCGGCGCCCCAGTAGACGGAATGCACAAAGTTACAGCATCGAAGACGTGGACCTGCTGTGCCGCGAACTGCTTATTTACATTGAAGACAACGGCGAGCTGAGCGTGGACGTCGTCCGCCGGGCAGTATTTGCCACAGCAAAGGGCGGCGAAGGGTACGAAGAGAGCCAAGTAGACGCGTTCCTCGACCGCGTGGTTGAGCTCATGGCTTCGATTGACCCGGTATCCGGAAAGTAATGCACCAGCCTGGCCAACGCACCAGCCAGAATCCCGACTAGCCTGGCCACCGCGTCCGCATGCGCAGGCCCATGGTCTCGAGAAGGTCCCGGTTCGGCCTGCACCGTTTAGTTATCCATAGCTAGCCATGCCGCTCAATACACCTACGCCCGGGGATTCTCCTGGGCCAGCGGACGTTCCGGCACATGCAGCTTGGTCATGAAACGTGAGAGCGATGCGCTGCGCCGGTGCTTGGTTGCTCTGGACACGATGATCGTGACTAGGAAAGCGGCCGGAACCGTCCACGCAGCGGGTTGGATCAGCTGATCGCGCCACGGCGAGTCCGGAGCTACCCGGACACCAGCCACAATCGCTGCACCACACAGGACTCCGCCTGTGACCATACCTGCAACTGCGCCAGCATCAGTGAGTCCTCGCCACCAAATTCCCAGCAGCAGCAAAGGGCAAATAGTGGAGGCTGTGAAGGCAAAAACAAGCCCAACGCTGCCTGCCAGAGCCAGCGATTCGGTCATCATGGCAAAACCAAAAGGTACGACGGCGGCCAGCACCGCAGCAAGCCTGAATCCCCTGACGCTTCCCCCGAGAAGGTCCTGGCTGATGACCCCAGCCAATGAAACCACCAATCCTGAGGTGGTGGATAAGAACGCGGCGAAGGCGCCAGCCACCACTAAGGCGGAAAGCATGTCACCGGCCACGCCGCCCACCAAGGTGCCCGGCAGCAGCAACACCGTGGCGTCGGGGGAGCCGCTCTCTGCCAGAGAAGGTAGGAATACCCGTCCCAGTACTCCGTAGATGGTGGGGAACAGGTAAAAGAAGGAGAGTAGCCCGAGAACGATCAAGGTCGTTCGGCGAGCAGCAGCGCCGTCGGGGTTGGTATAAAAGCGCACCAAAACGTGCGGCAACCCGAGCGTGCCAAAAAGCAGTGCGATCAGCAGGGACAGGGTGCGGTACGTGGAGTCCCCGGTGATGGGGCTGGTGGGTGGAAAAAGCTCTGTGCCAGCGGGAATGGTGGGCCCCGTGCCGCCGCTGAGCATCAGGAGGATGAAGATGGCAGGCACGGCAAGAGCCGTGAGCTTGAGCCAGTATTGGAAGGCCTGGACGAAAGTGATGGAACGCATGCCACCGGTGACCACTGTCAGGACCACAACCACCACAACGGCTCCGGCCCCAACCCATGACGGCAGACCCGTGGTGATGCGGATGGTTAGAGCCGCCCCGTGCAGCTGCGGAACAATGTAAAACCAGCCCACTGTCACCACAAGAATGCTGGTGACGTAGCGGGCAGTGGTGGATTCCAGCCTGGCCTCAGCAAAGTCGGGGATGGTGTAAGCCCCCGAACGGCGCAGCGGAGCGGCCACGAAAAACAGCAGCATCAGATACCCTGCGGTGTAGCCGATGGGAAACCACAGGGCGTCGACCCCGGTCATGACGATCAGCCCGGCGATGCCAAGGAAGCTGGCGGCTGAGAGGTACTCCCCGCCAATAGCAGATGCATTCCACCACGGTTTGACAGTACGTGAGGCCACATAGAAATCGCTGGTGGTGCGTGAGACCCGCAGCCCATAAAAGCCAATGACGGCGGTTACCACCGAAACGACGATCAGCGCTGTATATCCAATTGCGGGATTCATTTCTCCTCCACGAGGTCACGGTACTGAGCCTCGTTTTTGGTGGCGGCGCGGACATACAGCCAAGCGCAGATCCCGATGATCGGGTAGGCGCCTACCCCGAGCAGCAACCATGGTGCGGGTATGCCAAGGATGCGCCAATCTGTGAAGAGCGGCACCCAGCGAACCAGTGCCCAGCACACCAAGAGCGAGGCCATAAACCCGGCGGTCACCACCAAGGCCAGCCGCAACTGTGAGCGAATAAGGGACCGCACCATGACCTCGCCCACGGCCGACTGCTCGGCAACTTCCTGCGAAACGGATGTTCGGGCGGGAATGGAACGGGCTTGGGCGCGGGGGGCTGAAACTCGGACGCGGCCCTGGGCTGGGGGGCCTTGGGCTGGAGGACCCTGAGCCGGAGGACCCTGGGCCGGGGGGCGGTTAGGGCCGACACTCATGGGGCAGGCCGGACACGCGTGGCTTGTAAATGGTCACGCAATACTGGCACGTGCCGGCGGCTCACGGGCAATACTGAGTTACCCACCAGCACCGTTGGCTTGGCGGCACTGAGCTTCAACGCGGTAACAAAGGACATGCACACCAGGTAGGAACGGTGGATGCGAATGAAGCCGGACTCGGCCCACCGTTGTTCCAAATCCGCCAAGGGCACCCGGATGAGGTAACTGGCTTCAGCAGTGTGCAGCCGGGCGTAATCGCCCTGCGCCTGAACAAACTTCACTTCATCGAGGCGGATGATCCGGCTGATGCCACCTTGATCGACCGTGATCATCTCCACGTCATCGGCGGCGACGGCGGGGTGGGTCACCAGTTCCACAACCCGGTCCACGGTGCGAGTGAGCCTTTCGGTGCGCAGCGGCTTGAGCAGGTAGTCCACTGCCGCGAGCTCGAAAGCTTCCAGAGCCCGGTCGTCGTCGGCCGTTACAAAAACCACGACGGGAGGGTTGGCGCGTTGGCCAATGACTGCGGCGAGCTCAAGCCCGGTGAGGCCGGGCATGTGGATGTCCAGAAACACCGCATCCACGGTATGTATGGCCAGCAGATCCAAGGCTTCGGCACCGCTCATGGCTCGATGAATGGTGCCCACCCGCGGGTCACGACCCAAAAGAAACGCCAACTCTTCCACGGCAGGCAGCTCATCATCAGCCACGAGGACATTAATCATGTATCCAAGGGTACGGGTCGGCGCGGCCTGCGGAGGGTTATGCGTCATGGCCTGGCTGGTTCTTCGGTACGGTCATGGTGATCAGCATGCCGTGTCCGACGCCGGTGTCGATGGTGAGGCCGTGATCGTCCCCGTAAACCTGGCGCAGACGGGTATCAACATTGCGCAGGCCCACGTGCGTCCCATCATGGCGCCCAGCGAGAACTAGCCGCAGTTGTTCGGGGTCCATCCCCACGCCGTCGTCCTCGATGGTGACCTCGGTGTAGGCGCCGAGGTCACGGGCACTGATTTGCACCAGTCCTTTTCCTGGCTTGGTTTCGAAACCGTGCCGAACCGCGTTCTCCACGAGGGGTTGCAAACTGAGGAAGGGGATGACCGTGCTGAGGACCTCGGGGGCAATTTGCAAGCTGACCTGGAGTCGATCCCCAAAACGGGCGTTTTCCAGCAACAGGTAGCGATCAATACAGCGGAGTTCTTCGGCGAGGGTGGTGAAGTCTCCGTGGCGGCGGAAGGAGTAGCGGGTGAAATCGGCGAATTCCACCACCAGGTCCCGGGCACGTTGCGGATCGGTGTTGATGAAAGAGGCGATGGCATTGAGCGAGTTGTAGATGAAGTGCGGGCTGATTTGGGCGCGCAGGGCACGCACTTCAGCCTCGGCTAGCAAGGTGCGTGATGCGCTCAATTCTGCCAATTCCAGCTGTGCTGAGACCCAGGCTGCCACCTCGTTGGTGGCACGTACCAGCCCGGCAGTGGGTGTTTTGGACAGGATCATCACACATCCCACGGCGCGGGAATCAACTTTGAGCGGGCAGATCACGGCCGCCTTCATGTCACTGTCCGCTGGCAGGCCCAAGGCATCGCGCAACACCGGGTCCAGCGTTGCCACCTGGGTCCGGCCGTTAGCCAGCGCATTAGCCACCAAGTCCATAACGACGTCGGACTCGGGTTGGCGTGCAGCGGCACCTGTCCCGTCCCACGCCAGCAGACGGGAGTCATCGGTCATGGCGAAGGCTGCACAGTTCAACAGCGTGCGCAATTGCCTGCTCGCCTTCAGCGCCCCGGCGGGCTCCAAGCCGTCCCGGAGTTGTTCCCCGGCTGCCGCCGCCGAATGCAGGGCAGCAAACGTGGCGTGCTCAGCCTCCGTGCCCAATTCGCGGTGTGAGCGCGAGAGTCGGAACCCGACCGCTGCCACGACGGCGGCAGCAGCCACCACCACGGCGATGGCGGTTATGAGCAGGAGTGTTGAATCGCTCAACAGGGGAGTGGACATGCTGTAAAGAATAGCCGCCACACCACCGTTCGGCGCACTGACAATGCCATTCACCGCGGCACCGCCCACAGCGGTTCCGAATGTGAGCTGGCGCACTTCATAGTGGAAGGGATCACATCACTCAAGGAGGAATGATGGGTAATTCTGCCCAAGCAAGTCACGAAGGACCAGTGGACTTTATTGCTGAACAGAACTCGGAAGAGTTCAAGCAGCTCAAGAAGTCCCACAGGAATTTTGTCTTCCCCGTAGCTATTGGATTTTTGGTTTGGTACTTCGCCTACGTCCTCTTGGCCGCTTACGCCCATGACTTCATGTCCATCAAGGTCTGGGGCAACCTCAACATTGGCCTGGTCATGGGTCTGCTCCAGTTCGTCACCACCTTTGGCATCACCACTTGGTATGTCACCTACGCCAACCGCAAGCTCGATCCCCAGGCTGCTGTTATTCGCACACGCCTGGAAGCTCAGATCGATGCATCCGGCATGACCAAGGAAGAGGTTTAGTACATGAGCCTGTCCTCAGCACTTCTCGCCATCGCGCCACTGGAGACCTCGCTCAGTGACCAAACCAAAGAGAACTCGTGGATCAACATTTTGATCTTTATTGCGTTCGTCGCCGTCACCATGATTGTGGTGTTTCGGGCAAGTCGCAATAACAGCACCGCGGCCGATTACTACGCAGCAGGCCGGTCCTTCTCCGGCGGTCAGAACGGTACCGCCATTGCCGGCGATTACCTCTCAGCCGCATCCTTCTTGGGTATTACCGGAGCCATCGCCATCAACGGCTATGACGGCTTCCTCTACTCCATTGGCTTCCTCGTCGCCTGGCTCGTGGCACTGCTGCTCGTGGCCGAGCTGCTGCGCAATACGGGTAAGTTCACCATGGCGGATGTGCTTTCCTTCCGTCTGAAACAGCGCCCGGTGCGCATTGCGGCTGCGACCACCACGCTGGTGGTTTGCTTCTTCTACCTGCTGGCCCAGATGGCCGGCGCCGGTGGTCTGGTGTCACTGCTGCTTGGCTTGGATAACTCCAACAAGGTAGGCCAGAACATCGTCATCGCCGTGGTCGGCGTCCTGATGATCGTGTACGTACTGATCGGCGGCATGAAGGGCACCACCTGGGTGCAGATCATCAAGGCGTTCTTGCTGATCATCGGCGCCGGCCTCATGACCATCATTGTCTTGGCCCTGCACGGCTTCAACCTCTCTACGCTCATGGATGCCGCAGTTCAGACCTCCATCAATGAAGGCGGCGCGGGCGAGGCCCTGCTGAACCCGGGCGCCGCTTACGGCAAGGCTCCACTTGACTTCATCTCGCTGGCCCTGGCTCTGGTACTCGGCACCGCTGCACTGCCGCACGTACTGATGCGCTTCTACACGGTTCCCACCGCCAAGGAAGCTCGCAAGTCAGTGGTCTGGGCCATCTGGCTCATCGGTGGCTTCTACATCTTCACCTTGGTGCTCGGCTACGGAGCCGGTGCTCTCATTGGTAAGGAAGCTATTCTCGCCGCTCCCGGTGGCGTGAACGCTGCGGCCCCGCTGCTGGCCTTCGTGATTGGTGGCCCACTGCTGCTGGGCTTCATCTCCGCTGTTGCCTTCGCAACGATCCTCGCGGTGGTAGCCGGTTTGACCATCACGGCAGCGGCCTCCTTCGCTCACGACATCTACTCCAACGTGATCGTCAAGGGCGAACCGAAGCCTGAAATGGAAGTCAAGGTGGCCCGACGCACCGTCATCGTGATCGGTCTAGTCGCCATTGGCGGCGGAATCTTGGCCAACGGTCAGAACATTGCGTTCCTGGTAGCACTAGCCTTCGCGATCGCCGCGTCCGCAAACCTGCCCACCATTGTGTACTCGTTGTTCTGGAAGAAGTTCACCACCCAGGGCGCATTGTGGAGCATGTACGGCGGTCTGGCCTCGGCCATCTTGCTGATCGCGTTCTCGCCAGTGGTCTCCGGCAGCCCCACTGCCATGATCCCCGGCGCCGACTTCTCCTGGTTCCCGCTGGCCAACCCCGGCATCATCTCCATCCCGCTCGCCTTCTTCCTGGGCTGGTTGGGAACGGTTATGGACAAGAATACCGAGGACCCGCGCATCCAGGCTGAGATGGACGTCCGTTCACTCACCGGTGTTGGAGCCGAGAAGGCCTCCGACCACTAATCCCCACCAAAAGGCCCCGTTCACCCTCTCTTCCGTAAGGAAGTACGACGGCGGACGGGGCCTTGTGCTGTTCTCTCGCCAGTGCGCCTGGTTGAGCGGGGGCGGATGTGGCGGATGGGCGCGGAGTCTGCAGCCTCGCTGAAATCCTAGAGTGACCAAGGGTCAGTAGTAGTTAGGGACAGGGGATTATTTCTGTCGATCCCGCTCCAACAGTGGGGTCATGCGGAAGGGGACCAGTTCCTGCATGGACAGCGAGGTCTCGGTCCGCTCAACCCCTTCGCAGGCCAAGATTTTGCCGTTGATGCGGAACAAGTCCTCGGCTCCGGTGGACACCACCCGCACCAGAAGATCCGCACGGCCACTGAGTCCGTGGGCTTCCACCACCTCAGGAATGGCGGCCAAGGACAGAGCCAGAGCGGCAAGTTTTTGCTGCTGGACGTGGACTGAAATGAATGCCGAGAGTGGATAGCCCAGTGTGGTGGGGTTGATGCGGTGGTCAAACGGCAAGAACGCCTTGCGCTTCTCTAATGAGGCCATGCGGGCTTGTACCGTGTTGCGGGAGAGGCCCAGCTGGGTGGCCATGGCGACCACGGTTTGTCCGGGATCTTGAATGAGGGCCAGCAGGATCCGAGCGTCTGTTCCGTCAAGTTCATTTATATGGGGCATAGTGCGCAGATTAGCACGGTTAGAGCGGGCTGTGCTTGGCACTATGCTCAACTATTTTCTTGGTTATTGCGCCGGATGTATTGCGTGAGTAGGGTCACACTCATAGGGATTTGTCCGGTCGGCACGCAAGGAGGCGAGCGCCATGAATGATTCGCGCCATGGGACCCCGGTCCCTGCAGGTATGCATATGCACCAGCTCATGACGGCTACTGGGGAGCGACAAAGCGACGCGCTGTTGGATGAATTTGTCAGCGATGTTGACCATGAAACGTTGCGTGGGTTGTACCGCGACATGCTGGTGATTCGGCGCATCGACTTCGAAGCCACAGCACTCCAACGCCAGGGTCAACTGGCCCTCTGGCCGCCCATGTTGGGGCAGGAAGCGGCACAGATTGGCTCCGTCCGAGCACTGGAAACGGACGATTTCATCTTCCCCACCTACCGGGAAAACGGGGTTGCCTACATCCGGGGCGCCAATCTTGCCGGCATCATGAGCACCTGGCGTGGTAGCGCCAATACCGGCTGGGATCCGCACGAATTCAACATGGCCACCCCGCAGATCATCATCGGTGCGCAGACATTGCACGCCACCGGGTATGCCATGGGCATTGCGATGGAGGGCAAGGAAACTCTCTCCATCGCCTACTTGGGGGACGGTGCCACGAGCCAGGGTGACGTCCATGAATCCATGGTCTTCGCCGCCAGCTTCCAAGCGCCGGTGATCTTCTTCTGCCAAAACAACCACTGGGCCATCTCTGAACCCGTGGGCCTGCAATCGCACCTGCCGCTGGCCGGTCGCGCCCCCGGGTACGGCATTCCCAGCCTGCAAGTGGACGGCAACGATGTCTTAGCAGTGCTGGCCGCCACCCGGTGGGCCGCTCGCCGCGCCCGTACTGGCGCAGGCCCCAGCTTCATTGAAGCGGTCACCTACCGGATGGGTCCGCACACCACCGCCGATGACCCTACCCGGTACCGCGGCGTCACCGAGCTGGAGGAATGGGCCGCCAAGGACCCGCTCGCCCGACTGCGGACCTACCTTGTTAACGCTGGAATGCTCGACGCCGAGACTGAAGCCGCGATCGCAGCAGAGGCTGACGCTGTGGCCGCCGAGCTACGGGATGGTTGCATCAACCTTCCTGACCCGGAGCCAATGAGCGCTTTTGACAACGTCTACGTAGAACCTCATCCCGTACTAGATCGCCAACGCGAGCAGTACCGGCGGTACTTGACCCAGTATGAAGGGAGCGCATCATGAGCAAGCTGAGCCTGACACAGGCCATCAACGCCGGACTTCGCCAGGCGATGGAAGACGATCCAAAGGTAGTTCTCATGGGTGAGGACATTGGCACCTTGGGAGGAGTCTTCCGCGTCACCGACGGACTCATGAAGGACTTCGGCTCCCATCGCGTCATCGATACTCCGCTGGCAGAATCGGCCATCATCGGAACCGCTGTGGGCTTGGCCTACCGCGGCTTTAGGCCCGTGTGTGAGATCCAGTTCGACGGTTTCATTTACCCGGGGTTCGATCAGATCGTCTCCCAGGTGGCCAAACTACACATGCGAACTCACGGTCAGGTGCGGATGCCATTGACCATCCGTGTACCTTTTGGTGGCGGCATTGGTTCCCCGGAGCACCACTCCGAATCGCCGGAAGCCTATTTTGTGCACACTTCAGGGCTGCGGGTCATCAGTCCCTCCAGCCCGCAGGATGCCTACACCATGCTGCGTCAAGCCATCGCCAGCGATGACCCGGTCCTCTACTTCGAGCCCAAGCGCCGCTACCACACCAAGGGTGAGGTGGATCTGGCTGCACCGTTGTCCGCTGCACCGCAGATGGGGTCTGCTCGTGTTGTTTCCGCAGGCACCGATGTCACCCTTGTTGCTTATGGGCCCATGGCGAAAACGGCGATGGATGCTGCCAGCGCAGCGGCCGATGAGGGAATCTCGATCGAAGTCATCGATCTTCGCTCCCTCTCACCCGTTGACTACCCAACGTTGCTGGAATCGGTGCGGCGCACCGGACGGCTCGTCATAGTTCACGAGGCTAGCCAGACCATGGGACTCGGCGCTGAAGTTGCCGCCACCATCACCGAGCGTTGCTTCAACTACCTGGAAAGCGCCCCAGTTCGGGTCACTGGATTCGATATCCCGTACCCGCCATCCAAACTCGAAAAGCACCACCTCCCGGATCTTGACCGGATACTCGACGGCGTCGACCGCGCCTTGGGACGTACCAACTCACAGACCGGCATGGAGGACTGACATGATCGCTGAATTCAAACTCCCCGACTTGGGTGAGGGCCTGACCGAATCTGAAATTGTCAGTTGGCAGGTGCGTGTGGGGGACACCGTGACCCTGAACCAGGTCTTAGGCGAAGTGGAAACAGCCAAGGCCGTGATTGAACTACCCTCGCCCTATGCTGGCGTGGTCACGGCCATCACCCATGAGCCCGGAACCATGGTGGAGGTTGGCGAAGTCATCATCGCCTTCGAGGTAGCTGGCCCGGCCGGTGGGTCGCAGCGGCCTGCGACGGAAACTGCCTCTGAAGTAGCCGACGGTGAGGAGGCCCCGAAGCGGGTACCTACTCTTGTTGGTTATGGTGCTGATCCGGAATCCTCGAAGCGGCCTGCGCGGCGGGTACGTGTCATGGCGGGTGCAGGTGGGCCTGCCGGAGCCCGCGCGACTTCGCCGGCTCGGCTCGATGCCATCCCGGATGCCCGGATGCAGGGCGATCGGCCCAGGTCCACGCCGCCGGTGCGCAAGCTGGCCCGGGATTTGGGGATCGAGTTGGAACTCCTGACTGGGACCGGTGAACGGGGACTGATTACCCGCCAGGACGTGGTCACCTTTGCCGGGGACCCGATTCAAGGTGCCCCAAGCCCGGTGGAGGGTGCGGCGTCGTCCGCTCCAAGTCATGGGCAGGCTCATGGGCAAGCTCATGGGGAAGGTCAGCGGGAAGTGCGTACGCCCATCAAGGGGGTCCGCAAATTGATGGCGCAGGCCATGGTGGCGAGTGCCTTCACGGCTCCGCACGTCACCGAATTCTTAACCGTGGACGTCACCGCGGGGATGGATTTTCTCGCCAAGTTGCGCACGTTCAAGGAGTTCGACGGCGTGAAGGTCACCCCGCTGACACTGGCCGCTAAGGCAGTCACGCTGGCGATTTCGCGTCAACCAGCGCTGAACTCGCGGTGGAATCAGGAGCGGGGGGAGATTGTCACTTACAACTACCTCAATCTTGGTATCGCAGCGGCCACACCCCGTGGATTGTTGGTGCCCAACATCAAGGATGTTCAGGGTCTGGGGCTGCGCGGGCTCGCCGTGGCGTTGGGTGACTTAGCGAAAAAGGCCAGGGATGGGAAGACCCCGCCGCAGGATCTGGCGGGTGGCACCTTCTCTATTACCAACATTGGCGTGTTTGGCATTGACGCCGGCACTCCCATCTTGAACCCGGGCGAAGCTGGCATTTTGGCCCTCGGTGCTGTGCGTCGCGTGCCGTGGGAATACGAGGGTTCGATTGCCCTGCGGCAGGTGATGACGTTGAGCCTTTCCTTTGATCACCGTCTTGTGGACGGTGCACAAGGATCGCGCTTTCTGGCAGACGTTGGGGCCATGATGGCTGACCCGGCGATGGCGCTGGTTTTGGGCTAAGTATTGCAACCTTTAGGCTCTGGTTCCGTAGGGGTTCACGGACGTATATTTTAAGTGACCCCCATTATGGGAGCCAACTCTTGAAGGAGGTTGGTATCGATGAAGACATGGAATCGCTGGCAGGACTACGTTGCCGTGATGGCAGGCCTGGTTGCTGCACTGTCCACTCTGTGGACCACTCAGCAGTCTGGATCCATGATCATGATGATTGGTTGCGGTGTACTGCTGATGGCATCTGGCGTTTGGAACCTGATGAGCCCCGGGCAACCGGTGGGCGAATGGGTACAGATGGTCTTGGGTGCACTGTTGTTTGTTTCCCCGTGGCTCATGGGCTACACGGGACTCACCGTTGCTGCATGGACGTCGTGGATCGCCGGGGGCGTGGCCTTGCTTGTCGGAGTGCTTGCTCTGGCACCAAGCATGCATGGACATGCCGAAGGGCACCACGGGGGAGCGGCAGCACACTGACCAAGTCAACTCACCCTAAAGAAGCGCCGGGAATCCCGGCGCTTCTTTTTGTGGCCCGGTTCTTCTTTAGTGGGGGAGCAGTTCCAAACCGACTTCTTTGCTGCCGCATTGCTTAGTCCGGGATCTGCCGCCGCTGTCCCAAGAGTCGCTACAGCAGAATTCGGCCATCGACTCACGGAGCTAGTCAGGTGTCGTTTTCAGCACTCGTCTGCACAAATTTCAATACTCGTCTGCACAGCCTGCATATGCCCGTAGCGGGAGCTTTCGCTGGGATGAAAGTCTCTAGATCGTGGGCTTCTCTCAGGAGCCTCTTATGAGGCTTGGTCGGTCTCTGCTTTGAGCAGGTCGATGTATGCACCGGTCACGAGCGCGCTTTCCTCAATTCCGAATGCGGCAACGAGGCGGTGTGCTTCCGAAATTGCTGCCTCGGGCCCCATTTTGTCCCCCACGGCCACTTCTAGTTCCAGGAACTCTCCAAGTCCCTCAACGCGGTCGAGGTGCACCCTGGCCTGACCGATCTTAAACACCATGCGATGCTTCCGAACCTGCCCGGCCTCGCCGTAGGCAAGGGCCAAGACTGAGCGCAATCCCTCGGGGTCAGCAGTTTCCGAATGGATGTAGAAGGATGATTTCGGGCCGAGCTGATCTGCCCTGCGATAGAAGATCAGCACGCCGTATTCATCGTCAAGGACTCGGAGCTTGAGCCGGCCGTTGGGGCAAACGAAAAAGGTATCGTCCTGGGCAACATGCTCCGGCCTTGCATCTGCCAAAGACGCGACCACTGGAAGCAACGCCTCAACGCTGGTAACGCGGGCTTTGATTTCGATATTCGTCGGCATGAATACACTAAACCACGCCGTTGTTGTCGATTACCCATCCGGGACTGCCCGTAAGCGGAACCTCGAACGGGCGCGGTGCCCGTGCCGCGACCAGCGCATGAGGCGCGTGAGGCGCGTGAGGCGCGTGAACCATGATGGTTCTCCGTTCTGTCGGGTAATCCCAATGAAGTCGAGGAAAGTTCGCACCAAGTCCTTCCGTTAGGTTTGGGACCCTGACTTTTTGAGCTGAGCTTAGGGTGGACGTGGTGCTCAAGGATTTCCTTGACCGGGCAGACGTAGATTCACTTTCATCTCAGCCCCATTGGTCGGGGGGGGTGAAATCCTATGTCCAGGTGGCGATCGCTGCGTCAGCATGATTGGCAGATCATTCACTTATTTCTGCGTCGCTTCAACACGAACATTGCGATGAGGGCGCATAGAACGCCGACGATCCCGCCCAATATTATGGCTGTAGACAATTTGAATCTCCTGGAAGCTAGTCGGTTAATTGGCGGGATAAACGCCACTGCTGCGGTCCCGGCGACCATGCCTCTGGTACGGCATAATCTGGCTCCGATGTAGACCCGTATTGTTCCGTGAATTCGATGGTTGGGCCGCTGTTAAGTGGCGCTGACGGGCAGGGACTTACGCAGAGTTTCATAGACATCGTTATCCCTCAAACGAAGTGAAGTGATGGGCTATGTCTACCCACGTTTTGGAGGGAAAACAAGAGTGGCGCGCAAGTCAGACCTAGGGCAGGGATGGGCCGTAAGGGGTCGCCCGCATGGAAGCCAACAAAGTCCCGCAAGCCGGTCCTCCACCGGGACGTGTGCAGACGACTTCTGAAAATGACACGATTCGAAACTTTCCGACATCGACTGCACTCGCCCGGGCGAGCGACCGTCTTGCGGGACATTGGCAATGTCTATACGGGATACGTCCTTCGGAACGACGTCGCAATATTTGAGGCCTACCGACCCCACAATTTTCCAGGCGCCGGCTATCAATCCGTCCACTCCGCAAAGCAACCCACCAGGCTACATGCCATTCCGGGGACAGTAATAGGAATACTGGGTCGTCCAGGGCTACTACGCGTCAACTCGAAGACATTAGTCAGGCCGAACATGCCCGGTTAAGCTGAGGACATCTCAATGAAAGGTACGCCCATGTACATCCCGCGCAAAGTTTCCAGAACGGTTTTCGCAGGAGCATCTTTACTCGCCGTGATTCTTGCCGGCTCACCCCTGGCGGTGGGCGCGACGAATCCTGTGCCCTCACCGGCGCCGATCGACGCGAAAACGTACCTGGTCAACCACACGCCCGGCCTCGTCGACGCGGCAACGGTACCTCCGAACCAAAGACTCTGGCAGGAGACTATGAGTCAGCCCATGGGTGGGCTCATCAATTCGTTCCCCGACATTGTGGGACAGGGCGCCTGGGACGAAAAGTCGGGGACTGCGACGCAGGACTACTACACCGGCGCAGACCCTGCCCAGGAGGCAGCCTTCCTGGCAGCCGTCAGTCGAGTCGACGCACTCGTCCCTTCGCAGCTCAAGTTGGTGTGGAAACCTGTGAATTGGAGCGATAGGCAACGCTCGTCGCTCGTTCGACAGATCTCGACGAACCCCGAAAAGTGGACGCCTTACTTCGGCTCAGCACCCCAAGGCGGTGGTCTTGACAGAGATGGGATCGTCCATGTGTTTTTGACGGATCCGGCCAAGGTTTCCTCGGCTCCGGCTAAATCGGGCGTACTCCCGGACGGTACCCCGTTCATCGCCGAGCCTCCGCCAGTAGTCGAATGGCAAGTGGGGCGCACGACTGACGTCTCGCACTGATTATCGACAAGCAGATTTACCGCCGGACCATGCTCTTGGCAGATTCAGGCCAAAAAGAATCGATATGGCGACGGCCAAAATCTATCCGCCAAAATTGTCCGCTCAGGGTTCCCGATATGGAATGAACACGCATCGGACTTGTCATGGACCATTGGTGCCTTTGCCTCGTTCTCGCCAGTAATCGTCGCGCTGGCCGCGAACAACTCGTACTAGCAGTAAGACACCGATAACGACCGCCAGACCTTGAAAACCAGCCGCCATCCATGACCAAGGCTCTACGCCGTTAAGAAATACCTTTAGCGCAAGGCTGGTCACCATGAACCCAAGAGCGACGAAACTCAATATTGCAATGGTGCGTTTCTTTGGAACATGCGTCATGCCTGACTGTAACCCTCGGCTGTCCCACTGGACGTCACGTTTGGAGATTTTGACTAATCCCAGAGGGGCGAGAGGCAGCCACATAGCTCCGATTCTCACCTTGGGACGGGCGCGCAGGACGTCCACCCATGAACAAGCGAACAAAGCTAAACTGAACTGAATCACAGCCTTATACTGGTGCGGTTCTGGAAACACCGAGTGTCAGAAATGGGTCAGGAGATTGGCTATCCTCCACGGAAAGTTTGGTCGAGACATGAGGGAATGGCTCTGGCGGCACAGGATGGCCGTCACTCCGCTGGCAATAGTACTGATGGCTTTGGTGTCACTCCTCGCCTACAGGGCCAGCGGAAACCCTTGGTCCTTTGGGCTGTTCTCAACTCTGTTCAATCTCATATGGTGGGGCGGACTGTATTACCTGTACACGAGGGAAGCCAAGAAGCGGAAGAACGAACTGGAAAAGCGGGGCCTCTTCGTCTATCTAAGGTATCCGGGTTCCCGACCGGGATCGTTACAGGACATATGGGCCGGCGGAACTGCGACATGTAGCCCACATCGAATCCTGTTCCAAGAGGTCATGTCCGGCTCCGATGTCTCCCTGGGTAGGCCCACAACCTTGGAAGTCGTCAGCGCCCCCGGCCCTCCTGAGCGCGTCTCTGGAGGCAAGGAGGGTCACCTGCCTCCGGGTCTGATGGTTCAGACACTGGCCCTGCCCCATGGCACCGTGGAAATCGCCGCTGAACCTTTGGCTCTAGATAAACTGCAAAAACTAGTTCTCCAAGATGGCCTTGTTGCCTGACCCTTGTCTGGACAGACGTGAAGCCCAATGAAGTGACAGCCTTCGAAGAGACCCCGTATGCAGCACTGTCCCGCAGCAGGCTACACTCCGGACAGGCGGGGGCTGTGCAGACGGGTACTGAGAATGACAGCAATATTAGACTCAGTTCATGTCAATTGATAAAAACGCCAGCGGGCCACAGCTTCGTGAATATCTGAACGATGCCCGCGAAGCAATCTTGTGGAAATGTGAGGGCTTGAGTGATACCCAAGCGCGTACTCCCCTGACTCCAACCGGCACCCATGTCATGGGCCTACTTCTCCATCTGGCCGTCACTGAATCCGAATATTTCATTGCATGTCTTGGACGGGAAATTGAGAACCCCGTTATCCGGGGCATCATCGCGGCAGAGGACGCTCAGGCAGACTTCCTCCCTCCGCCTAATATGACGCTGGACGATGCGGTTGAGATCTATCGGGAGACAACCGCCGCAGCCGATGCAGTACTCGACGAAATGGAACTGGATTCCCCGGCCGTGGTGCCGTGGTGGATAAAGCATCGGCACACTACGGTAGAACGTCTCCTGGTGCACATGATCGCCGAGTCTCACCGTCATGCCGGACACTTGGATATCGTGCGCGAGCAGTTAGACGGCTTCATCGGTTTGCGCCCATCCGCGCCTAACATTCCAGATCTCACGCCCAATCAGTGGGAAGAGCAGCGTCTGCGGATGAAAGAGCTAGCCGACAGGGCATAGCCAAAGCATCGGCCGTCCCGATGAAGGTTCCACCTACGGGCATAAGAAAGCTGAGCACACGAGTACTGAAATTTGTGCAGGCGGCTCCTGAAGGGACAGCACGGATGGAGCAGAGACGACCCTGGAGTCTCTCATAAGCCAGGTGCCTCAAACCCCATAGGTCTTGATACTGCAAGAGTCGCCGTTGATGTACTGCCGCCCGTCGGCTGAAGAGCCTGGGTAGAGGCCGAAAATTGGTTGGTTTCGTCAACTACTTACTATTGATTCGTACCTGGAGCAGCTTGGCGTGTCGAAGGTTCATATAGCCCCCAACGATCATGAAGGTCCCAATGATGGGGAAAGTAGCAAGGTATGAAAAATTGCCTGTCCACCAAAGTCCTACTCCCATGACCCAAGATACGAGAGCGACGACCCACAAAATGACAAGCCCGGTTTTAGCCGTGGATTCGTACTCCCAAGATTGCATGAGTGGTTCGGGATCCTGTGCAAGTTCCGTCTTCTGGTAAAGCCGACGAGTGAAACGTAGTCCAACAATGCACAGGACTACATAGCCTGCCCCCAGTACTGAATTGGCCAACAGGTATCCACCAAGTGCCACCAGTTGCGGAAGTAGCAGCCGGTAAAGAGTCAAAAACAGCAGCCAAGCAACGAGCCCTGCATATATTTTCCAGTTGGAACTCCTGAACCGCCTGTGAAACTTCATCCCAAGGTCCCCTTTTTGGCCTTATTGCCTACGCTACAGACAAACAAAAGATGCCCCATGCTCGGCCGCGAATGCCGCCTGGCCAAAGCCAGGGAACCAAGTATTATCTGTGCGCTTTAGCCTCGGGTTCACTTAGCCGCGTTCTCAACTCCTCAATCCGACGTGGGAACCCTGCTAACTCCCAAGGCCCACGATAGGTAAGGATCCGCGCAAAACGTAGCTGAGAGTTCATAAATTATCCCGAGCATAATCTGCGATTACGCAGCCGTCTAGAGCCACGTTGCCAAGGAAACGCCTAGGGCCGAAGTACGTCCCCGCCAATGCGAAGAAGAATGCACAGCTCCTTGTCCCGCTCAACGTTCCGCCTTCGGGCAGGCTCGATCTGGGTTGGGCAGAAATCCATCCTGCTTAGGTAGAGATCTGATCTACGAAAGTTCCCCACACCACGAGTGCTCCTGATAAGGCCATCAGCCCGCCGACGATCCATCCAGAAGATCGGGGAAGTGAACCGGTGAGACCGCGTGCCTGCCTTATGAAATTTTGCATCAGGACAATGAGAGCCGTTGCAAAAGAAATGAGCGCGCCGCCTAATATCCAAGCATATTGAGGGGTCATGTTCCGCAAACCCACAACGTATCCGATAACAAGGAACACGATGCCAACGCCCAGAGCCGCAGCTATAAATCGGGCGATGCCCCAAGGAATTCTTCCCTTATGCTCCGTCTCAGCGTTCATTCTGCGATCGTATCGGCGTTAGCACCAGCTGAACAGATCGTAGCCGGAAAGGCCTTGGCCTTTCTTGTACTTTACATTGTTGGATGGCAGCCAAGGTGCCCGGTCAGGGTTCCCTGAATGGATACCCCGCTCTTGTTCAAGTCCGCGTTAGGTGGCTACGCCTCATTGCTTTCGCCGCAGTTTGATTCCTCGCCTGCTTGATCCCAGGAATAGCCTGTCAGGTCGATCCAATACCTGCGCTTGACGCCAATTTCCGTACTGCGTACGTCTTCAAGGACGCCGCCGTTTTTCTCTATTGTTCGTGCTGATGGCAGGTTCTGTTCATCGCAGGTGAGCAGAACCCGTTTCAGGCCAACGCTGCGGGCGTGAGGGAGGATAGCTTTGAGGGCCCAGGTCGCGATACCACGTCCGCGAGCTGTTGGTCGGACGTTGTAGCCAATGTGACCGACCGCTTCGAGCATGAGAGGCGTTAGAACGTGCCGGAGCTCGATCGCTCCGAGATAGTTTTCGTGCTCCACAATCCAAAACCTGTTCGCGGTCACTTGCACCCCGTCGAACAGCATTGCAGGATCAGCTGGCATGGTCAGGCGATTTATCCACGCTTCGAAGTCCTCAGCCGTTTCGAACCGGTCACCAGGACGGATACCTGACCCGTCCTGGTGACCATCTGGCCACTCGCCCTTAGCTTCCACCCATGATTGATGGAGAGAGATGGCCGGGTCGACAAGTTTAAGCATGAAACTCAGCGTATCAAGCGCCCCTCAAGACGTTCCGCTAGCGGTCGGCTGTGTGAGACTTGGGAGGTGGACGAAGATCTAGAGGGTTCCCTGCACCATGTCGAGCTGTGGGTGCCAAGCCTAGAACGCGCCAGGGAAGAATGTGGATGGATTCTGACCAGTTTGGGATACTCACCGGACCAGAATTGGGATCAAGGAATTAGTTGGCGGCGAGGTACCACCTATATAGTCGCCGAGGAATCACCAGCACTCAGCGGGACGTAACCCACTGACGAGTAGAGAGCATCAACGAACAGCGTCGGGATTAAATCACCTAGCATTTCATGCCGGAAGTCAACAAAAGGTCGATGCCCTGATGGCTGAGAGCCAGCTCCACGGTTGGCGGCCGCTATTTGCAGAAAAGTACCCTCATGCTGGCGGTCATGAAATCTACGCTGCCTACCTAGTGAACTCCGATGGCTTCGAAATCGAACTCATAGCAACTAAATGATCCATTTCTGTGCCACCTACGCCCGTTAGACGTTCCCCTCCTCGGCGGCGATGCCGCTATTCTGCGGAATTAGAGCACCGCCACTCTTCTTCAATAGTCACAGGTGTGAGCGGGAAAATTCGGCTGTGTCAGCCGACGGCGATGAGTGTTGACCAGGCGACATCGATCACGCAGAAACCATCGTCAGTTTCGCGGTAAAAGACGTCTCCGGGGTGCTTGTCACCGGGAGTCGAACCCTCGGGAAGACCCTCCAGATTGATGTTCCACTGCGGTTCGAGTGGTACTTGTTCATCCCAGTAGTCGGCAACGAACCGTTCCGGCTCACCTGCGGAGCGGCCTTCCCAATCTTTTGCCGTACCGAGGTCGGCTTCGGCGTCTTCGCAGAGAAGATCAGATGTTCCGCCAGAAGCGAGGTCTTTGATGAGGTTCTCGGTAGTTTGGATAACTTGAGCACCGTCGTTCCCCCAAATTAGGGAGTCTACGGAGCACCCACTCAAGGCTACTGCGCACAAAGTTGCGAATCCGGCAAGAGCGAGTGCGCGACGATTCTTCATGTCTTGAGACTACAAGATGGCACGTAGGCGCCTCAGTTGGAGCGGAAATTCCTGGAGCCCCGTAGTTCTTTATATATGCCCGCTCCGCGTTCCTTGAGTGGGCGTCGCCATCTGCATGGTTTTTCTTTCGAGAGACTTTTCCTCATGTACATTTCACGATGTGGAATGTACAATTTGAATATGTCTATTGTCAGTGTCGCAGAAGCACGCACCCACTTTTCAGACGTCATCGATCGCGCGAAGACCGAAGCGGTGTTCATCGAGCGCCGTGGTCAGCGCGCCGCTGTGGTTGTCAGTCCTGAGCACTACGAGCGGATGCTCGAAGCTCTGGAAGAAGCCGAAGATGTCGCCGCCTTTGACGAGGCGATGGCAGAGGAAGGTCCCAATATCCCTTGGGCGCAGGTGAAAGCCGATCTTGGCTGGGTATGACCTACCAAGTCGAGTTGCGTCCTGCTGCAGTTCGCGCGTTGAAAAGAGTTGACCATCAGGATCGCGACCGTATTCGCGGGGCGATCGCGCTCCTCGGTGAGGATCCACGGCCACCAGGCGCCAAAGCTCTCCAAGGGCGACCCGGCCTGAGAGTTCGCATCGGTGACTATCGCATCGTCTACACTGTCGAGGACGATGTCCTCGTTGTAGCAGTGATTACACTCGGCCATCGCAGCAACGTCTACGAACGCTGACCACCACCCGTCGACGCTTCCGCTTGTCGGTCACCCCGGTACCCCACTTGGCGTTCGACTAAGGGACAGTCCAAGAGGCTTCAGGACAAGCCTTTTCATGCGTTTTCAGCCCAACGATGCCGTGTTGGCGGTCTTTATCTGGCATGAACACATCCGATGAGGTCCGCGGCGAAGTCCGTGGAATGATTCAGATCATGGAGTCTGAAACCAATATCCCAACACGTCGAGACAAGAAGCTGCTGGGGATCGTCTATCTGTTGCTTATCTATGCCGGCGCTGCTGTGCTGCTGCTAGTTCCAGCACTGTTCTTGGGCTTCGGTGTCCAAGCGTTGGGTGGGAAACTGGGGATCACGGTTGGTGATCCAACTTCGAACGACGGGGAGGAGACCTGGGCAACAATAATCGGCTTAGTCTCGGGTCTGGCCGTGTTGGCCGCCGCGGCATGGGGTACGTGGTCCATGGCGCGACGACACGGTTTGCCTCCCCGGATGACAATCGCATTTGCGACCGGGGTCGTGTTCATTGGGTATTTAGCATGGTTGGTCACGATCTTCGGTTGAACTCTAAGACCATTTTTTGCCAAGAATCAAGGCACCACCCGCAGAAGGTTAAAATACTGTCCCTCTCAGGGTTCCGCCTGCGGGCCACGCACAAGCCACCAGCCGGTGCGTCAATAAGTGGCTGCCAGCTAACTACATCAGGCCAGCTTGATGGCCTCGGCCAGCGCGCCCAGCACCAGAACGACGGAGGCAGGGTTGGCGTTGGGGCCCATCATGCCGATCCGCCACACGGTGTCTGCAAAGGGGCCGACGCCGGCGCCAATCTCCAAGTTGAAGTGTTCCAGGAGGTAGGCGCGCACCGCTGCGGAATTGACTCCTTCCGGCACCTTGACTGTGGTCAGGCTGGGCAAGCGGGAATCCTCTGCGACGAACAGTTCAAGGCCCATCGCTTCCAGTCCGTCTTGCAGTGCCCGGCCGGCCTTGGCATGCCGGGCTTGGACGTTGCCCAAACCTTCATCCAGGATTCGGTTAAGGCCAGCCTCGAGGCTGCCGATCATGGTTACAGGAGCTGTGTGATGATAGGTGCGCTTGCTACCACTGGCGGCGCCGACATATCCACCCAACAGACCCATGTCTAGGTACCAAGATTGCGGATCAACGATCCGGCGCTCAAACGCGGCATCAGACATGGTGAAGGGTGCCAATCCCGGAGCCACACCCAAACACTTTTGCGTGCCGGCATAGCCGACGTCGATTCCCCAGTCATCTGCCAACAGTTCCAACCCGCCAATGGAGGTGACGGCGTCGACAATGAGCAACGCATCTCCCTTGAGCTTGCCCAGCGCGGCAATATCGGAGAGTACGCCCGTGGACGTCTCAGCGTGCACGGCGGCAATGACCTTCGGGTTCGGATGCGCACTGGCAACACGCTCGGGGTCAATGGGGGTACCCCACTCGTGATCCACGCGCACCACCTCGGCGCCGGCCCGGTGTGCCACCTCGCACATGCGTACGCCAAAGAGGCCATTGACGGCAACTACCGCAACGTCCCCGGCCTGAACGGTGTTAACGAACGCAGCTTCCATGCCAGCTGAGCCGGTTCCACTCAGTGGCAGGGTGCGTGAATTTTCCGTACCCCACACCTGGCGCAGGTTGCCACAGGTACTGTCCATGATCTCAATGAACAAGGGATCAAGGTGGCCAAGGACCGGGTGGCCCAGTGCGGAGATAGCCTCCGGGTAGCAGTTGCTGGGGCCGGGGCCAAAGAGGTGTCGGTAGGTCAGTGATCGGGTCACGGGATGCTCCTTTGCTGGTGGGGCGAACATTCTCAGGAAAACAAGAAGTCAGGAAGTCGATAGGGGCGTGAAGCGGAAACGGGTTACGTTCCGGCCAGTCCTGCCCACGCCATGGCTTCGAGGATCGCTCTGGCATTGGCATCGGCGCGTCCATGCATTTGCACGCTGTGAGGGGTGGAGTTGATGAGGCCGAACACGGCGTGTGCCTGCAGCCGGTGCACGGCGACTGGGCGCTCTGGGTAAAGCTCGCCCAGAACGCCCACCCATAATTCAACGTAAGCGCGCTGCAATTTCCGTACTTGGGCACGTTCGGCGTCGGCCAAGCTGTCAAAATCCCGGTCTTGAACCCGGATCACCTCTGGCTGGGTCAGAGCGAAATTCACGTGGAAGGCGATCAGCCCGCGGAGGGCGGCGGCGCAGTCAGACTCCTGGGCTAGGACAGCGCGTCCACCGGCCAGCAAATCTTCGCTCACACCCACCAGCAACGCCCCCAATAGGGCTTGCTTTCCTGGGAAGTGACGGTAGACGGCGGGGCCGCTGACCCCGGCTGCGGCGCCTAGATCCTCGATCGAGACGCCATTGAAGCCGCGCTGGGCGAACAAAGTGGCGGCGGATCTCAATAGGACGGAGCGGCGTTCGGCCTTGGCTTGCGTGCGGGCAGTGGTTGGTTGCGCCGTCATGGGTCCTCCTCGTATCCGGATGTCAGTGCTGGACATCACAGAATTCTCAGACTAACCTGAAACTCAGTTAGTGGTTATTAACTTAGTGTAACGCTCACGGAGTAGATGAGGGTCGATGGAGACTTTGCAAAGCCAGATTGAGCCCGCGCACGAGGCGTTCGCTCGCAACGACGCTCAACAGCGTGCCTTGGTGGCGGAGCTGCGCGAGCAGTTGCGGGTGACCGCTCGCGGCGGGCCGGAAAAGTCGCGCGAACGTCACGTGGCGCGCGGGAAGTTGCTGCCCCGGGACCGGATCGAGCACCTGTTGGATGAGGGGAGCCCGTTCCTGGAGGTCTCCCCGCTGGCCGCCCACGGCATGTACGACGGCGCGTCCCCCGGTGCCGGAGTCATCGCCGGCATTGGTCTGGTGGAGGGCCGCCACGTCATGATCGTGTGCAATGACGCCACGGTCAAGGGCGGCACCTACTACCCGCTGACGGTGAAGAAGCATCTGCGAGCGCAGGAAATTGCCCTCGAAAACAGGCTGCCGTGCATTTACTTGGTGGATTCCGGCGGAGCGTTCCTGCCCAAACAAGATGAGGTGTTCCCGGACAAGGAGCACTTCGGCAGGATCTTCTTTAATCAGGCGCAAATGTCGGCGAAGAAGATCCCGCAGATTGCCGCTGTCATGGGTTCCTGCACGGCCGGTGGCGCATATATGCCGGCCATGAGCGATGAGACGGTCATTGTGCGCAACCAAGGCACCATCTTCCTGGGCGGCCCGCCGCTGGTGAAGGCGGCCATCGGCGAAATCGTCACGGCCGAGGAACTCGGTGGAGGGGACGTGCACGCCGGGATCTCCGGCGTCGTTGACCATCTGGCAGAGAATGACGAACACGCCCTGGCCATCATTCGCGACATCGTCTCCACCCTGCCGCGCAACCCCGCACCTGCCTGGGCCGTGGCACAGAGCCAAGCTCCCGCCGTCGACCTTGAGGAAATTTACGGGGCCGTGCCCACGGATCTGAACACGCCGTACGACATCCGCGAGATCATCGCGCGGATTGTGGACGGCAGCAAGTTCCACGAGTTCAAGAAGAATTACGGCACCACGCTGGTTACCGGGTTCGCCACGCTGCATGGGCACCCGGTGGGCATCGTCGCTAACAATGGCGTGCTGTTCAGTGAATCGGCGCTCAAGGGTGCCCACTTCATTGAACTGTGCGATCAGCGCGGCATTCCGCTGATTTTCCTGCAAAACCTCAACGGCTTCATGGTGGGCAAAGACTACGAGCACGGCGGCATCGCCAAGCACGGCGCCAAGATGGTCACGGCCGTCGCCACAGCGCGCGTGCCCAAACTAACGGTCATTGTGGGTGGCTCCTTCGGCGCCGGCAACTATTCCATGTGCGGACGCGCCTACAGCCCCCGCTTCATGTGGACCTGGCCGGCCTCGCGGATCTCGGTCATGGGTGGAAATCAGGCCTCCTCCGTGCTGGCCACGGTCAAGCGCGATCAGCTCGAGGGCCGCGGTGAAGAGTGGTCTGCCGAAGCCGAGGCGGAATTCAAGGCGCCCATTCTGTCCCAATTCGAGGACCAGGGCAGCCCGTACTACGCCACCGCCCGCCTCTGGGACGACGGCATCATTGACCCCGCCGACACCCGCACCGTCCTAGGCCTGGCCCTGGACGTCTGCGCCCGCACCCCGCTGCCCGAGACCGCCTTCGGTCTCTTTAGAATGTGAGCCCCTGACGTGAAACCATTATTTGATACCGTCCTGGTGGCCAACCGCGGCGAGATTGCCTGCCGCGTGATCCGCACCCTGCGTGATTTGGGCATCCGTTCCGTGGCCATATATTCAACGGCCGACGCCGGAGCTCGTCACGTGCGTGAAGCGGACGAAGCCGTGTGCATCGGTCCCGCAGCGGCTTCCAAGAGTTACCTGAGTATTGCGGCCGTGCTCGCTGCCTGCCGTGGCACTGGCGCCCAAGCTGTCCACCCCGGCTATGGTTTCCTGTCCGAAAACCTTGAGTTCGCCCAGGCGCTCGCCGACGCGGGCATCACGTTCATTGGCCCCAATATTGAGGCCCTGAATGTCATGGGAGACAAGATCCGCTCCAAAAACCATGTGGCCGAGGCCGGGGTCCCCGTGGTGCCTGGCATTTCCGCGCCCGGACTCACGGATGCGGACCTGATGGCCGCTGCGCCGGACATTGGCTACCCCATCCTCATCAAGCCCTCGGCCGGGGGCGGGGGCAAAGGCATGCACAGCGTCTTCAACGATGATGAGCTGGCCGCCACTTTGGCCACGGCCCGGCGCGTGGCCGCAGCCTCCTTTGGCGATGACACGTTATTCCTGGAACGCCTCGTAGCCAATCCGCGCCACATTGAAGTGCAGATCCTTGGGGACAACTTCGGCAACGTGGTTCATCTGGGTGAGCGCGAATGTTCGCTGCAACGCCGGCACCAAAAAGTGATTGAAGAGGCGCCCTCGCCCCTGCTCTCTTCTCTGGATGACGGTGCAGCCATCCGTGCACGCCTTGGAGCAGCAGCGTGTGCCGCTGCGGCCAGCGTCAACTACACCGGTGCCGGGACCGTGGAATTTTTGGTCTCGGATGACAACCCGGGTGAGTTCTTCTTCATGGAGATGAACACCCGCCTGCAGGTGGAACACCCCGTCACCGAAATGGTGGCCCGTGTCCGTGGAGAATCCCTGGACCTGGTGGACTGGCAGGTCCGCATTGCCGCCGGGGAAAAACTCGACTTCGGTCAAGATGACGTCACCCTCGAAGGCCACGCTGTCGAGGCCCGTGTGTATGCAGAGCAGCCCGCCGAGGGATTCCTGCCAGCCACCGGAACCGTGGTGTTGCTGGATGAATCCATTGCGGCTCGCGACGGCGTTCGCGTGGATTCCTGCCTTCTGCAGGGACTGGAAATCTCTGCCAACTACGATCCCATGCTGGCTAAGGTCATTGCCTGGGGAACGGACCGGGCCCAATCACTGAACCGCCTCGATGCGGCTCTCGCCGACTATGTGGTCCTAGGTGTGCCCACCAACGTCGAGTACCTGCGCCTCCTCGTGGCTGATCCCGATGTGCAGGCCGGGCGCCTGGACACGAACATGATTGAACGCAAACTGCCGGACATGCTCTTTCGCGCAGTATCGGCCCACGAATACGCCGCAGCCGCGCTGGCCGTGTCTGCTTCGGACCGGCATTCCCTCGGCTGGGCCCACTGGCGCGAGGGACCCGATGCGAGCTTGCGAGCAGTGGGAGCGCCTGGGGACTATCCGAGCAATCGGCCGCGGGCGGCCTCGCTCTCCTTTACGCCGCCTACGGAAACCCCGGATCCTTCGCAGGCCCGCCCATGGGCTCGCGCCGACGGGTGGCGCCTGGGTGAGCACAGCACTTGGCGCAGCAGCTTCGCCGCACCAGGCCGCACTGGGGTGGTGACGGTCAGCGGAACCCGGGGGAGCAGCGGAACTGATGAGTCCGGCGTCGTACGTGTCAGTGGACTGGGGGAGACCCAAGAGGTGCCCGCAACCATGGACGGCTATGTCATTGCGATGGCCGGGGACACCGTGTTCTTGGGCAGCGGCGGTTGGAGTGCACCCCTACAACAGCTCGATCGGGACGCGGCCACGGCGCGCATGCTCGCCGGGCTGGAGCGCGAAGACGCCGCGGCCGATCCGCAGCTGCGCAGTCCCATGCCGGGCACCGTCACCGTGGTTAATGTGGCCACGGGCGTGCGGGTTGAAGCTGGCACCGTGCTGCTCGCGGTGGAAGCCATGAAGATGGAACACCAAATCACAGCCCCCATGGCCGGGATAGTGCATATCGCTGTCGCAGTGGGCGGGCTGGTCAAGGCTGACCAAATTGTTGCAAGCATCCAAGAAGATACTCCTGAAGGGGAATGACAGTGCCAAATTTTGAACTGAACGAGGAGTACCAGGCTCTCAGCGACATGGTGCGCGAATTTGCTGACACCGTGGTGGCTCCGGTCTCCGCCAAACACGACGAGGAACATAGCTTCCCTTACGAAATCACGGCGCAGATGGGGGAGCTGGGCCTCTTCGGACTACCCTTCCCTGAAGAGTTCGGCGGCATGGGCGGGGACTACTTCGCGCTATCGCTTGCACTGGAACAGTTGGGGCGGGTGGACCAATCGGTGGCTATCACCCTTGAAGCAGGGGTCTCGCTCGGGGCCATGCCTATCCACCGTTTCGGCACCCAGACCCAAAAGGAGGCTTGGCTTCCGTCGCTGACCTCCGGCTCCGCGCTCGCAGGCTTTGGTCTGACCGAGCCCGACGCCGGATCGGACGCCGGCGGTACGGCCACCAAGGCTCGGGTCGAGAACGGCGAATGGGTCATTGATGGCGCCAAGCAGTTCATCACCAACTCCGGCACTGACATCACAAAGTTCGTCACGGTTACCGCGGTCACCGGCAGCTCCGAACGCGCAGATGGCTCGGTGAAGAAAGAAATTTCCACCATCATCGTGCCTAACGGTACCCCCGGCTTCACGGTGGAAAAGGCCTACAACAAAGTGGGTTGGAATGCTTCCGATACCCACCCGTTGACGTTCGCCGGAGCCCGCGTCCCCGAGGAGAACCTGTTGGGAGAGCGCGGCCGCGGCTACGCAAACTTTCTGTCCATCCTGGATGAGGGCCGCATCGCCATCGCAGCCCTGGCAACCGGAGCAGCGCAAGGCTGTGTGGATGAGGCCGTCCGTTACGCCAAGGAACGCAGCGCCTTCGGCCACAATATTGGTCACTACCAAGGCATCTCTTTCAAGATCGCCCGTATGCAGACCCGCGCACACACTGCACGTCTGGCCTATTATGACGCCGCCTCCCGCATGCTCGCTGGCAAGCCCTTCAAGACCGAAGCTGCCATCGCTAAGCTGGTGGCAAGTGAGGCTGCCATGGACAACGCCCGCGACGCCACACAAGTATTCGGCGGCTACGGCTTCATCAACGAATTCTCCGTGGCCCGCCACTACCGCGATTCAAAGATCCTGGAGGTTGGCGAAGGCACCACAGAAGTTCAGCTGATGCTCATCGCCCGCGATTTGGGCCTCTAAGCCACCCGAAAGGCACTCGCCATGATCAACAAAGTCGTTGCATCCCCGGCCGCCGCCGTCCATGACATTCACAATGGCGCCTCGCTCGCCGTCGGAGGGTTTGGCCTGTGCGGCATCCCCGTGGCGCTCATCGCAGCCCTACACGACGCAGGCACCTCACAACTTGAGACCATCTCCAACAACTGCGGCGTGGACGATTGGGGCCTGGGCATTTTGCTCTCCGACGGCCGGATCCGCCGCACCATCTCCTCCTACGTGGGGGAGAACAAGGAGTTTGCCCGTCAATTCCTGGCCGGCGAACTTGAGGTGGAGTTGACGCCACAGGGTACGCTCGCGGAGAAGTTGCGGTCTGGCGGCGCTGGTATCCCGGCCTTCTATACGGCCGCCGGGGTGGGCACGCAGGTCTCCGAGGGCGGCTTGCCGCGTAAGTACGACGGCGCCGGCGGAGTTGCGATTGCCTCGCCGCCCAAGGAGGTGCGCACCTTTGGGACGGACGAGTTTGTGCTGGAGGAATCACTCACCCCGGACTTTGCGCTGGTCCACGCGTGGAAGGGTGATCGTCACGGGAACCTGATCTTCCACGCTACGGCCATGAACTTCAACCCGCTGTGCGCCATGGCAGGGAAAATCACCATCGCCGAGGTAGAAGAACTTGTGGAACCAGGGGAGTTAGATCCTGAACACATCCACGTTCCCGGCATCTTTGTTCAACGTGTGGTCCACGTTCCTGCCGGCACCCCCGGAAGTGAGAAGCGCATTGAGAAGCGCACCGTGAGCGTACCGACGCAGCAGGACGTCTCAACAACCGCACAGGGAGCGTAATCATGGCACTTTCGCGCAATGAACTGGCGGCCCGGGTGGCGCAGGAGCTACACAACGGGCAGTACGTGAATCTCGGGATTGGCATGCCCACGCTGATCCCCAACTTCATTCCTGCCGGGGTGGAGGTGGTGCTCCATTCCGAGAACGGTATTTTGGGGACAGGTCCCTACCCGGCCGAGTCCGACGTCGACCCTGATCTGATCAACGCTGGCAAGGAAACGGTGACCGTCAATAAGGGTGCAGCGTTCTTCGATTCGGCGCTCTCCTTCGGTATGGTGCGCGGGGGTCACGTGGATGTCGCCGTGCTGGGCGCCATGCAGGTCGCCGCCAATGGGGATCTGGCGAACTGGATGATCCCGGGCAAGATGGTTAAGGGCATGGGCGGCGCCATGGATCTGGTCTTCGGTGCCAAGAAGCTCATCGTCATGATGGAACACACGGATAGGGATGGCAATCCCAAGATCGTGTCTGAATGCACCTTGCCGTTGACCGGTAAAAAGTGCGTCGATTTGATCGTCACCGATTTAGCGGTCATTGAAGTGAACCCTGATGGACTGGTGTTGAAGGAATTGGCTCCCGGTGTCACAGTTGAACAAATTGTGGCTGCCACGGGAGCCCCGTTGAACGTGGAGATGCATGATGTGGACAACGTATGAGTGAGGGACACGCAGGTTACCCGAAGGATCAAGCGGTGGAGCCCCACGTGGTGACGCAGCGAGGGCTGTACTTCGACGAGTTGCAGATCGGCACGGTGTATCAGCACCGTCCCGGGCGCACCATGACGGAGGCGGATAACGTTCAGTTCACCACCATGACCATGAACACCCAGGCCCTCCACCTGGATGCGGCGTGGAGTGCCGAGCAGCCCTTCGGGCAACGGCTCATGAACTCCATGTTCACACTGTCCACCATGGTGGGCCAGTCCGTAGCTCAGCTGACCCAGGGCACCATTGTGGCCCAGCTGGGTATGACCGATATTTCCTTCCCCAACCCGGTGTTTCATGGCGATACCCTGTACACCGAGACCGTGGTGGTGCAGAAGCGGCTTTCGGCATCCCGGCCAGGACAGGGGATCGTAGTGATGGAACATACGGGACGGAACCAATCCGGCGTCGTGGTTGGAAAAGCCAGCCGCACAGCACTCTTTTGGCTCAAGCCAAGCAATGAAGACTAATACAATATCAAGCGCTCAACACTAAGGAGTTCACTATTTCTGTGAGCCAGGAATTCATCATGGGCCCGGCACTGCTGTTTGCTCCGGCCGACCGCCCCGAACGCTTTGCCAAGGCGGCCGAACGCTCCGACGCCGTGATCATCGACCTTGAAGACGCCGTCGCGCCTGAGGCCAAAGCGGCGGCCCGGGAGAATATGATCGCCGCTACCTTAGACCCGGCCACCACCATGGTGCGCATCAACGCTCTGGACACGGCCGACTCCGCCTTGGACCTCGCCGCGCTGGCGCGCAGCCCCTTCCGGACCATCATGGTGGCCAAAGCCTCCGATCCGACCGCCATTGCCGCACTGTCCGAGTACGCCGTGGTGGTGCTGTGCGAAACCGCAGCAGGGATCATGGCGGCACCGGAGTTAGCGAAACTGCCCAATGTAGTGGGGCTCATGTGGGGAGCCGAAGACCTCGTGGCGTCCTTGGGTGGAACCTCTAGCCGTTTCGTGTCCGGCCCGAACGCTGGCGGCTACCGGGCAGTGGCGCTGCAGGCGCGCTCGCAGCTCTTATTGGCTGCCGGGGCGGCGGGCAAGGTAGCCATCGATTCCATCTACGCAGACTTTGCCGACCTTGAGGGTTTGGCGCAAGAGTCTGAAGATGCTGTGGCGAGCGGGTTCGGCGCCAAGGCGAGCATTCATCCGTCGCAGGTGGCCGTGATTCGTTCCGCGTACCGGCCCTCAGAGGCCTCGGTTGCTGCCGCGCAGGAGCTATTGGCTGCTGCCGACGCGGCCGGTACGGGAGTTTTTGCCTTCAAGGGTCAAATGGTAGACGGGCCCATTCTGCTGCACGCGAGGCAAACCCTAAGCCGCGCCGGCCGTTAAAACAGACGCTATCTCACCCTTGGTGCGATTTTCCGGAACGCTATCCCACCCAAGTGGGATAGCGTTCCGGACTTTCTAGCCATAGGTGGGATAGCGTTTTTGATGTGTTTTTAGAGCAGTTCGACGGCGGCGACGGAAGTCCTTAGACAGCAGCCAGGGCGTCTTCGCGCACGCTCTTCATGGCGTGGGTCCAGGAAATGAGCTGATCGAACATGGGCTCAACCGAGGCCGCCTGCTGCTCAGTCGGCTTGAAGACGGAGTAGTTTTCGAAGTCGGTGAACAGGGAGAACATGCCGGTCTTCTGAACGTGGGCAACCTGCAGCTCGGAGAGGATACCGCGCAGGTGCTCCATGGCGCGGACACCGTAGGCCGAACCGTAGCCAACCATGCCGGCAGCCTTATTGTTGAACTCTACGTTCAAGTAGGAAATGGCGTTGGCCAGAGCCGGCTGGACCGAGTGGTTGTATTCGCCGGTGATGAAGATGTAGCCGTCGAAGTCGTTCATCTTCGCCGACCAGACCTTGGTGTGGTCGTTCTGGTAGTTCTGGTAGCCGGCGGGGTACGCCTCATCCAGAACCGGCAGGTTGAAATCGGCAATGTCAACGAGTTCGTAGTCGGCGTCGCCGCGCAACTGGGCCTGGGCCAGAACCCACTCTGCAACACCTGAGTTATTGCGGCCGGGACGGGTTGAACCTGTGACGATGGCGATCTTGGTCATGTGAGATGCTCCTTGAGAGGTTTAGACCCGTACCCTGCCCCCCAACAAGCGGGTAGGTGACGTGTCAACTAAAACTTGATGTTTCAATCATTGCGCGAGAAGATTGATGTGTCAACTACTTTTTTTAGATTGTGAGACACGTCATGTCCGAGCCCCGTTGGCTCAGCCCCGAGGAGCAAATCACCTGGTTGGAGCTGCGCGAGTTCTACTCCGGTATGCCGCGCGCCACTGACCGGCAATTGCATCAAGAAGCCAAGATGTCCGGCGGAGAATATGCTGTGCTGGCCGCAGTCTCAGAGGCTCCGGCCGATGGCGTCCGCTCAGGAGACCTTGCCAAGATCCTCGGGTGGGAAAAGTCGCGGGTTTCACACCTGCTGCGCCGCATGGAATCAAAAGGAGTCCTGGAGCGGTGCGCTGCCAGTGCCGACGGACGCGGGCAGGAGATTACGCTCACGCCGCAGGGTTGGGACGTTGTCAGGGCCGCGGCGCCGGGGCACGTCGCCATGGTGCGCGAAGTAGTTTTTGATCCGCTCACCGCTGAGGAGCAAGTGCAACTACGCACCTCCCTACGCAAAATCCGCGACGCCGCCATCGAACGCGGCCTCTGGTAAGTGACGTGAAGGCGGGAAACCGGCGGCCGGCGAAGCGAACGGCTACCCCCATCACGGCGCAAGTGCGGAATACTGTCAGGTATGCAACATCGAAAAGTGATCATCCTCGGTTCAACAGGTTCTATCGGCACGCAGGCCATTGACGTCGTCGACCGCGCCACGCTCCCCGACGGCACCCCGCGCTTCAGCGTCACAGCCATCAGCGCCGGCGGAGGGAATCTGCCATTACTGGCCCAGCAAGCCGTCCACCTGCGGGTTTTAGCTGTGGGAACTGCCGCGGACGACGCCGGGACCTTGCGTTCGGAGATCCAGGCCTGTGCCACCGCCGCTGGCTTGGGTGATTTCAAGCCCGAGATTTTTACCGGTCCGGATGCCTCAACCGTGATCGCGGCTTGGGGCGCGGGCTCAGGCGACGCGGCCGACGTCGTGCTTAATGGGATCACCGGATCCATTGGTCTCGCGCCCACACTCGCAGCCCTGGGGACGCCCGCCATTTTGGCGCTGGCCAATAAGGAATCGCTCATTGTGGGTGGTGCGTTGGTCAAAGATGCGGCCTCGGCCGGGCAGTTGGTGCCCGTTGACTCCGAGCATTCCGCGCTGGCCCAGGCGCTGCGTTCCGGGACGGCCGGCGAGGTGGACAAGCTCATTGTGACCGCTTCCGGTGGACCGTTCCGTGGCCGTAACCGGGACGAACTTGCGGATGTGACGCCGGCGCAGGCGCTCAAGCACCCCACCTGGGACATGGGCAAGATGGTCACCACTAACTCGGCAACGCTGGTCAACAAGGGCCTTGAAATCATCGAAGCCCACCTGCTCTTCGATGTTCCGCTGGATCGGATCGAAGCAGTGGTCCACCCCCAATCGGTGATTCATTCCATGGTGCAGTTCACCGATGGTTCCACCATTGCGCAGGCATCTCCGCCGGATATGCGCTTACCTATTGCTTTGGGAATGGGCTGGCCGGATCGGGTTCCCGGTGCCACTCACCCCTGCGACTGGAGCAAGGCAGCCACTTGGACTTTTGAACCACTGGATAACGTGGCGTTTCCCGCCGTCGAACTTGCCAAGGAGGCTGCCCGGCGGGGGAGCACTTGCCCCGCCGTTTACAACGCCGCCAATGAAGAGGCTGTCCATGCCTTTCATGCAGGGCGGATAGGCTTCTTGGACATTGTGGATACTATTGCGCAAGTTCTCAGTGAACACACACCCAGTTCGCAGCTGACGCTCCACACTGTGTTGGAAGCTGAAGTGTGGGCCCGCGAACGCGCCAACGAGCTGCTCGCCGCTAAAGGTTAGAACGCGGATGTGCCCAAGAATTATTCAACGCAGGAAGTAAATTGTGACTGTATTGCTTTTCATTGGCGGAGTGCTTTTTGTCGTCGTCGGCATTGCCCTTTCCATCGCGCTCCACGAGGTGGGGCACTTGTTGCCTGCCAAGCTGTTCAAGGTCCGGGTCACCCGGTACATGATCGGTTTTGGCCCCACCATCTGGTCACGGAAAAAAGGCGAAACCGAGTACGGCGTCAAGGCCATTCCGGCAGGAGGCTATGTGGCCATGGTGGGCATGTACCCGCCGAATCCCACCGACGGTAGCGTGCGGCCTTCCAGTACGGGCATGTTCCAGACGCTGGCCACCGAGGCCCGCAGTGCCGCCCATGAAGAAGTAGGTCCGGAGGATTCAAACCGAGTCTTCTATAAGCTTCCCGTGTGGAAAAAAATCATCATCATGCTTGGCGGGCCGTTCATGAACCTGCTGATCGGGGTGGTGCTGATGGGCGTCTTGCTCATGGGATTTGGCATGGCCCAGCCAACCACAACCGTGTCATCAGTCAACGCCTGCCAAGTTGCCTACGGTGACCCGGTTCCCGAGGACTTGACTAACTGCACCAAGACTCCTGCCGCCGCAGCAGGCCTGCAACCCGGAGATGTCATCACCTCCTTTGATGGCAAGGCAGTCACCGAATGGAATGCGTTCACCGACCACGTGCGTGCTTCCGCTGGCAAGACGGTCCCGCTGGTCTACGAACGCGCTGGCGAATCTGTGGCCACGACCATTACTCCGGTCTTGACAGCCCGCCCCGTCATTGGCTCCAACGGCCAGGCTGAAGTTGACGATTCAGGGACCGCAGTCACGGTTCAGGCTGGCTTCCTCGGCGTTGGGCCCACCTCAGCCATGGTTCCCCAACCGGCATCGAGCGTTCTTCCTACGGTGGGGGAGAACATTGTTCAGATTGGCGGCGTTGTTTTCCAGCTGCCGCAGAAGCTGGTGGGCGTGGCCCAGGCGGCGTTCAGCGCTGAACCTCGTGACCCCAATGGGCCCATTTCAGTGGTTGGAGTTGGACGCGTAGCCGGTGAGGTCGCTGCCATGGAGCAGATTCCTTTGAGTTCTCGGGTTGCCACCCTGATCAGCCTGATGGCCGGGGTAAACCTAGCCCTGTTCGTCTTTAACTTGATCCCGCTGTTGCCGCTCGACGGCGGGCACGTCCTCGGTGCGCTTTATGAAGGGGTGCGGCGCTTTGTTGCCAAGGTTTTCAAACGCAAGGATCCGGGACCGTTCGACATCGCCAAGATGCTTCCCGTGACCTACGTGGCCGCAGTGGCACTGATCGCCATGGGTGCGCTATTGATCTACGCCGATATTGTAAAGCCGGTAAATCTGTTCGGCTAGGAACCTTCTGAGGCTGGGAAGATGCCGGGCTTGGTTGTGAGTCGGTTCCAAGCCTGATCCTGCCACCCTCCGCGTAGCACCTTAAAATGGTTGATATATCCCAAACAATCAAATATGGTTTAGTTATGTTTGTACTGACCATTGACCAACGCGGCAGCCGCACTCATGGCGACAGGGTTCCAAAACTGCTGAGCCTACTGTCTGATCTGGATTCTGTGCTGGAATTCGAGCGTTCCGTGGGCGATGAAATTCAAGGCGTGCTCACTGATCCTGATGTGGTTGTCGAAGCTGTTGCGCGGGTACTTCGCGATCAGGACTGGTATATCGGCATTGGAATCGCTGCGGTCGATCTGCCGTTACCAAAAAATTCCCGAGAAGCCTCCGGCGATGCCTTTATTGCGGCACGGGAGGCCGTTGAATTAGCCAAGAAGACGGGCGAGCGGGTGCCGCTGCGTGTTCGCACCCCCGTTCCGGCAGCAATGCAATGGACTGCTGGGGCGGAGGGGGTCCTGGTACTCCTTGGCGATGTGGTTCGCAAACGCTCAGAGGCCGAGTGGCGGGTCCTTGATGCGTTGGAGGCCGCACCTGGCCTAGCTCAAAAGGAAATCGCGAAGCGTCTTCAGATCAGCCCTCAAGCTGTCAGCAAGGCAATATACCGCTCGGGCCGGCAGGAAGAGATGGCCGGGCGGCGTGCCGCCGCCCTTCTTCTTCGGGAAGCCCAACACGCCGTCAATGTCAGTGCTGGAGGCTAGATTCTAGCTATGGACATGTCAGCGGATGGCTGCTGACGCTGAGGAGGTTAGATGGAAGCCCTATGGATAGCTGCGGCACTGTTGGTTGCTGTTGTGGGCGGCTGGCCTGTGACAGCTGGCATTCTCAAACTCGCCAGATCCAAGACCGTGCGTGCCGCAGATGCGGCAGAAGCTACGCGCGGAGATGGAACTGAAAGCGTAAGCCCGGCCCCAGAGCAAGCCGAGCAAACTGCGCAAGCAGAGCAAACTGCGCAAGCAGAGCAAGCCGAGCAAGCAGAGCGAGCTGCAGCCTCAGCCTCAAATGCAGAGCAGAGCCAGCCCGACGTCGAACTCGTCGCACAGTCCATCTCACCGGCGGAGCCAGCAGCGGAGCCACCAGCACAGACGCCAGCGTCGCCGCCGACGTCGCCTACGCCGAAAACCGAGGTGCTCCGTGGAGGCCTGCTGATCGGCTGTCTGGAACGTGCGGCTGTGGCTGTTGCGATCCTCGCCGGCCAGCCTGTGGCGATCGCGTACGTGGTCGCCATCAAAGGGTTGGGGCGGTATCCGGAGCTGAAGGACACGCCCGCTGCAAGTGAACGGTTCATCATTGGCACCTTGACCTCAATGTTGTGGGCTGCCAGTGTTGCGGTGCTCGCGAAAGCTCTCCTGTTATAGGGTGAACGCATGTCTATCTTTGCTGTCGAATACGTTTATGGCCCAGAGGCTGAAGAAGCCCGCATTGAGCACCGCCCCAAGCACCGCGAATGGTTGGCTGAATTGGCCGCGGCTGAGGTGGTACTCGCATCCGGCGCTTACGCCGATGGCGCAGGCGCCCTGCTGATCTTCCGCGCCGAGAGTCAAGAAGTCGTTCAGGAACTGGTCGCCCAGGATCCGATAACCCTTGGCGGCGGTGTTACGGGATTGAAGATCTCCGGCTGGAACCCGGGGATTGGCAAGCTCAGCGGTTACTTGGGATAAACCTCACTGATAACCAATCTCCGCCAGAGCGTGAAAAGCAGCCATCGAGCCTACAATCGAAGGTAGATGCTGCGAGATTCCTTTAGTGACGCCAATCAACGGCGCTACTGCCGCACCATTTGAATATAAAGAACTCCTAGGAGCATATTTTGACCTCCGTCAGTCTCGGCATGCCGCCGTTGCCACCGCCCGTTCTTGCGCCCCGCCGCAAGACCCGGCAAATCAAGGTCGGCCCCGTGGGTGTGGGCTCGGATTCGCCCATCAGCGTGCAGTCCATGACCACCACCCCCACTACTGACATCAACGCGACGTTGCAGCAGATAGCTGAACTGACGGCGTCGGGCTGCGACATTGTCCGCGTGGCTTGCCCTTCGCAGGACGATGCAGACGCTTTGCCGATCATTGCCCGCAAGTCGCAGATCCCCGTGATCGCTGACATTCATTTCCAGCCCAAGTACGTCTTTGCGGCGATTGAAGCTGGCTGTGCAGCGGTTCGTGTGAACCCTGGCAACATCCGCAAATTTGATGACCAGATCAAGGAAATTGCACGGGCTGCCAAGGACCACGGCACCTCCATTCGCATTGGCGTCAATGCCGGTTCGCTGGAGCCGGGCATCATGAAGAAGTACGGCAAGGCCACTCCTGAAGCGCTCGTGGAATCGGCTGTCTGGGAGGCTTCACTCTTTGAAGAGCACGGCTTCCACGACTTCAAGATTTCGGTCAAGCACAATGACCCCGTCATTATGGTTGCTGCCTACGAGATGCTTGCTGAACAGGGTGACTGGCCCTTGCACCTCGGCGTCACCGAGGCCGGGCCTGCCTTCCAGGGCACCATCAAGTCCGCCACTGCTTTCGGTGCCCTGCTCTCCAAGGGCATTGGCGATACCATCCGTGTTTCTCTCTCCGCTCCGCCGGTTGAGGAAATCAAGGTCGGCAACCAGATTCTGCAGTCGTTGAACCTGCGTCCGCGCAAGCTGGAAATTGTCTCCTGCCCCTCCTGTGGCCGTGCCCAGGTTGACGTGTACAAGTTGGCCGAAGAAGTCACTGCCGGCTTGGAGGGAATGGAAGTTCCCTTGCGCGTTGCCGTCATGGGCTGCGTTGTCAACGGTCCCGGCGAAGCCCGTGAGGCTGACCTTGGCGTTGCCTCCGGAAACGGCAAGGGGCAGATCTTTGTGAAGGGAGAAGTCATCAAGACTGTTCCTGAGGATCAAATTGTTGAGACACTCATTGAAGAAGCCATGAAAATTGCCGAAGAGATGGAGTCCGACGCGGATGACACGACTCTCCAGGGTGGCCCCGTGGTTAGCGTCTCCTAGGAGAGCCCGCCACGAGCCGGTGCGCGTCCTCGGCCACGCCGACACGGACGCGCTCCGGGCCTTGATTGCGCGCGACCGAGTAGTTAATGTGTTCGCGGAATCGCTCCTCATTCAGAACAACAGTGCGGTGCCGGGCATTCAAGGCGCCGTCATGTTGGGTTTTTTCGCGGACGACGGCGTGAGCTTGGCTGCCGCTTGCTGGGTAGGTTCCAATGTGGTCCCGATAGAGGCCACGGCTGAGCATGCCCAAGCCTTCGGGCATTGGATTGTGGATCATTGGCAGCGGCATGCCTCCATCTTTGGTCCAGCAGAATCCACTTTGGGCATTGTGGGTGTGCTCCACAATGCTGGTATCTCAGTCCAAGAGATTAGAGCGAACCAGCCTTTGCTCACTATTGCCGGCCCACCTCGGATCGAGCCCAATCTGGCCTTGGCGGCCAGTCAAAGCGGACAATTCAACGAAGTTCTAGTGGCTGCTGCGGCCATGTTTGAAGAGGAAGTTGGGTACTCGCCATACCTTGGAGGCGAGGCCAACTATCGTCGAAGGGTTGCCTGGCTGATCAGCAGCGGCTACTCCTTTAGCGATGTCGAGCCTGACGGAGAAGTCATCTTTAAGGCCGATCTGGGCGTCGTGACAGAACACGCCACTCAAGTTCAAGGCGTGTGGATGAATCCGCGCTATCGGGGCCGTGGTTTGAGTGCCGGATATATGGCCGCTGTGGTGGTTTTGGCACAAAAGCATGCGCCGGTGACCAGCCTCTACGTCAACGATTACAACACTGCGGCTAGGGCGTTGTACGAACGTGTGGGTTTTGAACAAGTCGGCACCTTCGCCACAGTCCTGTTATAGGGCTCACTTGGTTCCTGTCAGCCGTGCCTTCGGATCATTGTCGTTGTAATGGGTCGCTCCCCTCGAGTGTGATGCACCTCCCATTGCCACGAAACCTGCGCTACGCTTATGCAACTTGTTGCGCAAAGGAGTGCATTGATGAACGCTGGCCAATACCCCAATCTCTTTACCCCACTTGATTTAGGATTCACCACGCTGCCCAACCGTGTGTTGATGGGTTCCATGCACGTCGGCCTGGAAGAACTTCCGGGTGGGTTCGACCGTATGGCGGCGTTCTATTCCGAACGAGCCCGCGGGGGAGTGGCCCTGATGGTCACCGGAGGCATCTCACCTAATGAGGCAGGCCGGCCTATGAAGGGCGGTGCCAAACTTTCCACGCAAGAAGAGGCAGAACAGCACAAGGTTGTCACAGCAGCTGTGCATGCCCAGGGCGGAAAGATCGCCCTGCAACTACTCCACTTTGGCCGTTACGCATCGCAGCGTGGCCTGGTCGCGCCCAGTGCGGTGCAGGCACCCATCAGCCCACTCACCCCTCACCCGCTTTCGGGCGAGGAAGTGGAGCAAACCATCGAAGACTTCGTTGTTGCAGCCCAACTAGCGCAATCGGCCGGGTACGACGGCGTGGAAATCATGGGCTCAGAGGGCTACCTGATCAATGAATTCATTGCCAAGAGAACCAATCACCGCAGCGACGAATGGGGCGGATCGTATGAAAAACGCATCCGGTTCCCTGTGGAGATCATCCGCCGCGTCCGCGAACGCGTAGGCGAGAACTTCATCATCATCTACCGGCTCTCCATGCTGGACCTCGTTGAAGACGGCTCTACACTGCCCGAAGTTATCACTCTGGCCCAGGCCGTGGAAGCGGCAGGCGCCACCATTATCAACACGGGCATTGGATGGCATGAAGCCCGCATCCCCACCATCGCCACCTCGGTGCCACGCGCCGGTTACGCGTGGGTCACCAAGAAGGTCATGGGTTCGGTCAACATTCCGCTGATCACTACTAACCGCATCAACACCCCCGACGTCGCCGAGCAGCTCCTCGCCGACGGCACAGCTGACATGGTTTCCATGGCCCGGCCATTCCTTGCCGATGCCTTCTTCATGCGCAAGGCCTACGATGGCCGCAGCGATGAAATCAACAGCTGCATCGCTTGCAACCAAGCCTGCCTGGACCACACCTTCGTCGGTAAAACATCCTCGTGCTTGGTGAATCCGCGGGCTTGCCATGAAACAGAAATCCTCATCGAAGCGACGCCCGCAACCAAGAAATTCGCCGTGGTCGGAGCAGGTCCGGCCGGCTTGGCCTTCGCCGTCACAGCGGCACAGCGAGGCCATCAAGTCACCCTCATGGAAAGCTCCGGGGAGATTGGCGGACAGTTCAACATCGCCAAACAGATTCCGGGAAAAGAAGAATTCCAGGAAACAATCCGCTATTTCAAGCGCCAACTTCAGCTGCTGGGGGTGGACGTTGCGCTAAACACCACAGCAACCGCCCAGAAGCTGCTGGACGGCGGATTTGACGAGATTATTCTGGCTACCGGCGTCACCCCGCGCATTCCGGCGATTACCGGTGTGGATCATCCCAGCGTCCTGACGTATCTCGATGTGCTCCGCGATAAGGCGGAGGTGGGTGCCAACGTCGCCATCCTAGGAGCCGGTGGCATCGGTTTTGACGTGGCCGAATACATCACAGCCGGCGCTCCCAGTGCCACGCTCGTCCCCGAGAAGTTCTACCGGGAGTGGGGTATCGACACCGACTACGCCAACGCCGGCGGCATCACTGATCCCGCCCCCGAGAAGCCCCTGCGCCGCGTCGGCCTGTTCCAGCGCAAAGAGAGCAAAGTTGGTGCCGGGCTGGGTAAGACCACCGGCTGGATCCACCGCACCGCCCTGAAATACAAGGGTGTGCAGATGGTTCCCGGCGTGGAATACCAAAAGATTGACGACGCCGGACTCCACCTGCGCGTCAACGGCACCGACACGGTCCTCCCCGTAGACACGGTCATCCTGTGCACCGGTCAGGACCCCCGGCGTGAACTGCAAGAGGCCTTGGAAACTGGGGGCGCCGTCGTCCATCTCATTGGAGGGGCAGATGTGGCTGCCGAGTTGGACGCCAAGCGGGCCATCGATCAGGGGACACGTTTGGCTGCGCGGCTCTAGTGTCGCTCACTCACGCCATCCTGACCTCGCTGTTGGAAAAGCCGTGCACCGGGGCTGAATTGGCGCGACGCTTTGATAAGTCTCTGGGCTTCTTTTGGCAGGCCACGCATCAGCAGATTTACCGGGAGCTGGGAAAGATGGAGGGCGCTGGCCTGATTCAGGCTCACGGCTTGCCCACCTCCCGTGGCCAACAACGTCAGTTTGAGGTGTTGGTGGATGGCCGCGAGGAATTAGCCAGCTGGTGCGCGCAGGAAGGGGAGATACGCCCCATCCGGGATTCATTGCTCGTGCGAATGCGGGCTGCCGCCATCCTTGGAACAGAGCAGGACTCTGTGGCCGTCATGGATCAAATGCGGCGTCATAGTGTGCTTCACGAGCAGGTTTTACGGCGTTACGAGGCCATTGAGAAACGGGATTTTGCGGCTGTCGAATCAGGCGCCGTCGAATCAGATCCTGTCGAATCAGGCCAATCTGCTCAATCAGGCCAGTCGCGGTCGACGGCGGAAGAACTGCAGCTGGCCGTGGTGCGGGCGGGTATCGCCTATGAGAAGTCGTGGTTGGCATGGTGCCAGCAGTCGCTGGCCGACATCGCCCAGCGGCCTGGGCCTTAATAGCGGCGGCGGTTTTTTCGAGCATCGTGGCGGTCTGGGTGATGACCGGCGAATAGGAGCAACGCCACGCGTGTTCGAATTCCCGGGCAAAATCTCGCAACTCGTCCGGGTCCCCGCCATGCAGGGTGTTGCTCATCGGATCTCCTGCAAGCGATGGACAGAGGTACCCATGAGCTGGTTTCAGGGAGTTCGCCGGCGCAAGGTCAAAGATGCCAACAGCAGCCCGGCCAGTACAAAACCGGCGATCACCATAAGATCCTGAATCAGTTGAGACGTTGGGCTGGCATAAGCGGCTACCTGTTGCAAGCCGTCAACGGCATAACTGAGCGGCAGAACATTGGAGACCGCTTCCATGGCACCGTTCATCTGATCCCTGGCAACGAATAAGCCGCACAGCAGAATCTGTGGGATCACCACAACAGGCATGAATTGCACCGCCTGAAATTCGGTGGTGGCGAAGGCTGAACAGAGCAGGCCCAGCACCACGCCCAGGACAGCTGTCAGCACCGAGATCAGCACTACCCAGCCAGTATTACCAGTAATCTTCATGCCAAAAACCCAATACGCGGTTCCGGTGGCCACCAAGGCCTGCGCGGTGGCCATGATTGAAAACGCCAGCGCGTAGCCAACGAGGAGATCGGCCTTGTGGAGAGGAGTGCTCAGTAACCGTTCCAAGGTTCCGGAGGTGCGTTCACGCAACATGGTGATGGAGGTGACCAGAAACATCACTACGAAGGGAAAGATGCCCAGCATCATGAGCCCCACCCGGTCAAAGGTGCGTGGCATCCCTGGAGTCAGCGTTTCATTTTGGTACAGCCAATAAACTAGCGAGAGCAGTACGGCGGGCACCACCAAAATCATCGCGATGCTCCGGGGATCGCCGCGCAGTTGAAGCAGAACTCGCCGACACGTGGACCACATCATGGCAAGGTTCATGAGGCCGTCCTCCCCTCAGAACCGGCCGACTGGATTAGCCGCAGGAACGCCAATTCAAGATCGTCCGTTTCACCTTTGTGCCGTAACTCATCAGGGGTCACTTGCGCCAACAGCATCCCCTCACGCAGCAGGAGCAACGAATCACAGTGGCTAGCTTCCTCCATGACGTGACTGGAAATAATGAGTGTGGTGCCCTCGGCAGCCAGCGCGGCAAACTGTCCCCACAGATCTGCCCGCAATACCGGGTCCAGGCCCACTGTGGGCTCATCCAGCACCAACAGCCGTGGTTTTCCTACCAAAGCACAAGCCAAGGAGACCCTACTGAACTGTCCACCGGACAAAGTTCCAGCCTTGCGCTTGGCAAAATCAGAAAGTCCGACGGCGGCCAGCACCGCCTGCGCGTCTGCCCGGCTCGCGCCGTGGACGGAGCCGAAATAGCGCACGTTCTCCACGACGCTCAAGTCTTTGTAGACGCTGGGCGCCTGGGTGACGTAGCCGACGTCGTGCCTGTTGAGGGGATACCCTGCTGGACGGGCCAGCACGGTCAGCGTCCCGGCAGTGATTTTCTGCACCCCAACCAAGGCCCGCATCAACGTGGTCTTGCCGCTGCCGGACGGGCCCAGTAACCCTGTGATGCGCCCTTCGGGAATATTGGCGGTGATATTGGCCAGAGCCGTGACTTTCCCGCGGTGCACCCAGAGCCCCTCAATGTTGACGCAGATAGGGCCGGCCGCACCAGTTGGATCAGCCGGGACCGGGGCCGGAGGAAGTTCCGGCATAGCTGCTCGGTGGGACATCAGCTGCTCCTGGCCTGCGGGTTCGTGGACGTTTGACTTCAAACTAGACCCGCAGTGATGCCCTGTCCAGCATCCATCCGCCAGCCTGGTGATGACCGTGGGGTGGGCCCTGGTGATGAGCGTGAGGAAGTCCGCGGGGCAGGCTCCAGCAAAGCCGCCCATCCCCGCTGTCACGCCCGGTGTGTCAGTGCTCCACCTGAACCGGTAGATTAGTACCTGTTCGTCCTGAATGAGGACGGCGCCCACCCTCTTCAAGAAATGGAAATTTTCGCGTGGCACTTCGCCTTTCCACCCTCTTTCTACGAACCCTGCGTGAAGATCCCGCAGACGCCGAGGTAGACAGCCACCGGCTGCTTCTGCGCGCTGGTTACATCCGCCGCGCGGCACCTGGCATTTACACGTGGCTGCCGTTGGGCCTGCGCGTGCTGCGTAAGGTCGAAGCCATTGTGCGTGAGGAAATGGACGCGATCGGCGCCCAGGAAGTGCACTTCCCGGCACTGCTGCCCCGCGAACCGTACGAGGCCACCAACCGCTGGCAGGAATACGGCGATAACTTGTTCCGCCTGCAGGACCGCAAGGGCGCCGACTACCTGTTGGCCCCCACGCATGAGGAAATGTTCACGCTACTGGTCAAGGACCTGTACTCCTCCTACAAGGACCTGCCGCTGAGCCTGTACCAGATTCAGAACAAGTACCGTGACGAGGCTCGTCCGCGCGCCGGACTGCTGCGTGGCCGCGAGTTCATCATGAAGGATTCCTACTCCTTTGACATGGACGACGCCGGACTGGACGCCAGCTACATGGCTCACCGTGGTGCCTACGTGCGTATCTTTGAGCGCCTCGGCCTAGAAATTATCCCCGTCGCCGCCACTGCCGGCGCCATGGGCGGTTCCAAGAGCGAAGAGTTCTTGCACCCCATGGCCGTTGGCGAAGACACCTTTGTGCGCTCACCCGGAGGCTATGCTGCCAACGTTGAAGCCGTCACCACCGTGGTCCCTGCAGATATTGATTTCAGCAACGCTCCGGCGGCTCAGGTTCTTGACACCCCTGACACTGCAACCATTGCCACTTTGGTAGCTGCAGCCAACCAGCTCGCTCCGCGCGCCGAAGGTGAATGGAGTGCTGCTGACACGCTGAAGAACGTGGTGCTGGCTGTGGACCTGCCCAACGGTGAACGCCAGATCGTGGTGGTGGGCTTGCCCGGCGACCGCGACGTTGACCTCAAGCGCATTGAAGCCAACATTGGCGCACACCTTCCCATCGGCGGAGAAGTGGGCGTCGAAGCCGCCGGTGAAGCTGACCTGAAGAAGCACGCTCTGCTGGTCAAGGGATACATTGGCCCAGGCTTGAGCCCGGATGCTGCTGTGCTCGGCACGGAATCGGCCACCAAGATCCTGTACCTGGTTGACCCCCGCGTGGTCTCCGGCACAACCTGGATCACTGGCGCCAACGAAGAAGGCAAGCACGTCTTTGGCCTCGTAGCCGGTCGCGACTTCACCTGGGATGGCACCGTTGAGGCTGCACAGGTTCGCGAAGGCGATCCCGCACCCGACGGTTCCGGTCCCCTGGAAGCCGCCCGCGGCATCGAAATGGGCCACATCTTCGCACTGGGCACCAAGTACGCCGAGTCCTTGGGCCTGAAGGTTCTGGACAAGAACGGCAAACTCTCCGTTGTCACCATGGGCTCCTACGGCATTGGTGTTACCCGCGCCGTTGCGGCCCTGGCCGAATCCAACCACGATGACAAGGGCCTGATCTGGCCCGCTCAGGTGGCCCCCGCCGATGTTCATGTTGTGGCCGTTGGCCGTGGCGATGAAATCTTTGAGGCAGCTGCGCAGCTCACCGCGGATCTGGAAGCCAAGGGATTGGAGGTCATTTACGATGACCGCCCTAAGGTTTCCCCCGGCGTGAAGTTCGGCGATGCTGAGCTCATTGGCGTTCCCACCATCTTGGCCGTTGGCCGCGGACTCGTGGACGGCGTCGTGGAAATCAAGAACCGTGCAACCGGCGTCGCCGAAAACATCGCCGTAGCCGAGGCCGTGCAGTACATCCTCGACCAGCAGTAACACCGCTCGACGCGAGGGGCTGCGGAGCGCAGCCCCTCACCAGCGTTAAGGCTTCTCTGCTGGTGTCCAGATGAGCTTAGGTCGGGAGTCGTGCCCCGGAGTGAGCACGGATTTTTCCGCGAGGAACGAGCGCCAAAAAATCTTTCTGCTCGCGAGGGGTTCGGCTCCGACCGTGCTCACCTCAGGGCCGTCTCCTGCGCGTCGACTTTAATTTAGGACCCCATGATTTCCGGTTTTGAGAACATCACGATGGCCACCATTTTATTGATCATTGTGGCCGGATTCGCTGCGGGCTGGATCGATGCCGTGGTGGGCGGGGGTGGGCTAATTCAGCTGCCGGTCATGTTGATGATCCCCGGGATTACGCCAGTGCAGGCGCTGGCCACCAATAAAATGGGCTCCATCTTTGGAACCGCCACCAGCTCCGTGACGTATTACCGGCGCGTGAAACCGGACATGCGCACAGCCTTGCCCATGGCGGGGGTGGCGCTGCTGGGCAGCGTGGGCGGTGCCGTGGTGGCGGTCAGTTTGCCGGGCTCGGTGTTCAAACCCATCATTGTTGTTGCGCTCATTGCGGTGCTGTCGTTCACAGCATTCAAACCGAGCATGGGCGAGCTAACGGCCCTGCGACATGATGGCGGAAAACACTACATTGTCGCCGCATGCATCGGTGGAATCATCGGCTTCTACGACGGCCTGATCGGTCCCGGCACCGGATCTTTCCTCGTTATCGCCATGGTCAGCCTCATGGGTTACGCATTCCTGGAAGCCAGCGCCAAAGCGAAAATCGTGAACTTAGCCACGAACGCCGGCGCCCTGATGTTCTTCCTCCCGCACGGCTCACTGCTGTGGGGGATCGGCCTGATTTTGGGCGGAGCCAACATGGCCGGCGGCTACCTCGGCGCACGTATGGCTGTGAAGCAGGGCAGTAAATTCATCCGAATCGTCTTCCTCGCCGTCGTCGCCGTGCTCATCGTGAAACTCGGCTTCGACGTGGTCAACGAGAATTTCCTCAACCCCTAGCGCTGCCCGTCAGTGGAGGGTTTTGAGATCATGCGCTGCGGGCAGATCCGGCAACGTCTTACCCGCCATGGTGCTCGCCACCCAGAGCGATCGTTGGGCATCGCCACTGTGCCCAACCTCCTCCAAATAGCACAGCGCATTTTCCACTTCACGGACCACTGTCCAGCTCGCCACTAGATCTTCATCGAGCCCTGCGGATTGGGCAAGCTCTGAAGCACGACGCCGGAGCCCGGCTTCGGCGTTTCGGTGCGGTAAAGCCTGCAGCCGGTTCCACAAGCACGGAGCCACGGCAAATTCCGCGTCACCCACTTGGGCTTGAGGATCGATGGCCACATAGTTGCCGGTTCCAGGCTTGGCAAGAATGTTCAGGTAGTGCAGGTCTGTGTGGACCAAAACGTCATTGCTGCTGCGGAGGGACACCGCTCCCCGGGTTTGGCAGACTTCCAGCGCGGCTTCAAGCAGCCATCGAGGAAATGGTTCAGCCAGATCGCTCCAGCGCTGGGGGAGTTCGTCGCAGTACCGTTCGGCGGTGGCTGCGATGTGTGGAAGAAGCCGCCATTCGGGGCGAGCGTCGGGGCGAATTGCCAGATCTTGAGCCAGCTTTCCCCACACAGCGATGGCCTCATCCATGGGCAGATCCAAAAGGGCGCGCGTCTGATCCAGACGTTCCAACAGCAACGCTCCGCGGGTGGCGTCACTGTCCAACAATGCCACCGCGCCTCGCCCGTTCCACAAGGTCAGCGCCAGAGGTTCCTGGATGGATTCATCATTCGGGAAAGCTAGCTTGAGTGCAGCCTGAGTTCCATGGCTGGTGAACACAGGAACCACCACAGCCGTGTGCCCGTACCAAGGCGTCGCGCCAGAGGGTAGGTCTACAAGAAGCTGCCACTGTTCCAAGGACTCGTTGAGGAAGCCGGGAAGATGCCCCAGCCACGCCCGGCCTTCATGGCTCTGGCGGTACCGCCGCAACAGCGGCTCGGGAATCTCTAGGTTGATGCTCACAGCATTGAGCCTAGCCTCTGACGCTAGGCCAGCCCATCGCCATAGCACTTTTCAGTGGTGAAAAAAGCACAGATCAGTACGAGCCCCAGAGCAACCGGTCAACCCACTAAACCGCTTGAGCCCAGTAGGGTACCGATTACGAAGGTGGCTGCGAGGGCGAGCGCGCCACCAAGGACCACCCGGACAGCGGCCTTGGCCCGGGAGCCGCCGCCGATCATGGCACCGATCCAGCCGGTGATGCCCAGGGCCAACAGCACGGCAACGAACGTCACCGGGACCCTCACTGACTCAGGGGGCAGCATGATGGCCAGCATCGGCAAAATGGCGCCGAGGGTGAAGGCGATGGCTGAGGCGAAAGCTGCATGCCACGGACTGACTACGTCATCGAAATGGAGGTTGAGTTCAGCCGATAGGTGCGCTCCGAGGGCGTCGTGTTCGCTGAGCTCGTGCGCTACAAGAGCAGCTGTGGCGGGGGAGAGCCCCTTATCTTCGTACGTCTTGACCAGCTGAGCCCGGCCCTGTTCCGGCGCCTGTTGGAGTGAGGCTTCGGTGGCGGCGATCAGGGCCTTTTGGCTGTCACTTTGGCTGCTGACGGACACGTACTCGCCCAAGGCCATGGAGACGGCTCCACCTACTAGAGCTGCCATCCCGGCGGTAAGGATGGGGCCCGTACTTTGGGTGGCTCCGGCCACGCCGACGACGACTGCGGCCACCGAAACGATGCCGTCGTTGGCGCCGAGTACCCCGGCCCGCAACCAATTCAGGCGCTGTGCGATTTCCCCTGTTTTAGAGAGCTCCCGGGGTAGTACCAGCTCTGGCGTTTGCTTCATGTTTCAAGCAAATCACTGACTGAAAATCTCCGCTAGCAAGGAAAGGATGTCCTCGCGAAGGCATGCCTGCCCTCAGTTAGCCCGCAGGAGCTGGGGAGATTACCGGCACTGGTGCGATGCCAGGCAAAGCCTCCACAGCTCCACCCCACGAGGTATGCGCCTGGGTGGAGTCCAACAGCCACAGAACCGCAAGTTCACGAAGCCGGCTGCCCTTGAGTGGATCTTCAGTGGATACGGGTGCCGGGGAGGACAGTGCTGCCGACTCCGCGGCGGTGGCGCTTCGATCCGCGTCCGGGGCGGTTCCCTCCGGGGCGGTACTCAAAGCAGCCAGCTCACCATAGATGAAGCTCAGCTGAACTTCCAGGATGCTGAGTGCTTGTTTCGGCAAGGTGGTGAAGGTGGAGTCCAGGTCGAAGCCTGCCACGGGATCTGCCAGGGGAAGACAACGAAGGCGCAACTCTGCGTTGAGCAGGTCCAACTTTTGCTGATGCCGGGCCAAGAATCCTGTGGCCTTGCTAAATTGCGGTTCGGCGAATCGAGTTGAAGCGACTTGGTAGGCGTAAACGGCTTTCTGCTCGGCCACAGCGACGGCTCTCAACGCGGAATCAACGGTGACACCCGGGCGTGGTTCAAGTGTCGAGGTACAGGAGGGGCCTGAAGCAGAGGGGAAGTCAACGAGTGCTGGCACATATTTCGATGTGGGAGCACCGCTCCCGGCCGCGGCTGCCAGCTCGGCTGACTGCAGGAGTTGGCTAGTGCCCACGGAAGCAAAAACGCGGCCCATGGAGTGCTCGGCGGTCAACGCGTTGCCCAGCAATGTCTCGGCATTGGCGGAAAGATCCTGCACCAGTCCGGTGATGGATAACGGTGCTGATGCAAGTTCTGTTGCTGTGGAGGTGGAGCTTGCGGTGGGAGCAGGGGCGGGGAGACCATCACTGAGTGCTGCAGCTTGGAGTCCCAAGTGTTCAGCGGTAGTGGACAGTGCCTTCTGTAATTGAGATGAGTTGCTTGCATCGGCCAACAGGAGGGCTTCGCTGTGTAACTTGGTTGTTGTTTCCCATGCCACCTGGCGTTGGGCCTGGGTCGGCGACTGGTCACCAGCATTCACATCCGGCCCCGACAGAACCGTACCCATGGCCACCACAAGCGCTGAAATGACCACGAGGAAAAATAATCCCCGGAAGAAAGCTATCAAACGATTGCGCTTCCTGGGCGGCTTCGCCGAGCTGTTCAGCTCCGCGTGATGAGCTGTTTCTTCCCTGGATCTTGGACTATCTGTATCGGTAGTTTTTGAGTCCGTAGTGTCTAAGGCCGTACTTCCCGAATCAGTCGGCACAACCGCGGCCGACGTCGTGCCGTCCACTTCTTGTTGCTCCGCCAGTCGTCGTTCGCGGCGAGATTGTGAGGCAGGAACTTCCACGGCTTCCACCGATGTGCTTAGAGTTTCGATTGCACTCTCGGTGTCACTCGCACTGTCTGTGACCGCGATGGGCAATGCGTCCACTGGTACTGGTACGGGCACAGCCTCCGGCGCTGGTGATTCTGACTCAGCCACCTCAAGCGGTGCGGCATCGGCGGCAGGGGAGTTCTCGGCGTCGGAGGGGTCCTGTGGCTTGGCTGGTTGCTCATCTGTGGGAGTCGCAGTGGCTGGCACCATCATCCCATTGGCATCAAACACCAGAATGGCTGGAGCCGAGGAGCGCGTCGAAGCTGGGGCACCTGCCGCTGCTGTGACACGGCGGGGAGCTTTGCGGGCTGGCTTGCCAGTAGCTTCACGGGCTTTAGTAGCTCCGGAGGCAACGGGTTCAAGGGTGCTTTCGGGCTCAGTCGGAGATTTAGGCTCAGCCGGGGGATTGGGATGGGTCACAACCTTTGATCATCTCATGACTGCCCATTACCGTGCACACTTCCGTCCGCCAGCGGCCAGCTGTCCTCCCTACCATCATGCGTCGGGAGCCAGCGTCACCAACCTCCAAGGTCCTTCCCAGTTGCTAGAGGCCAGGTCTACTCTCGTAAAATGCGTCCATACTCACACCTCTTCCGTTCAGCGGAGGCACTGGAAACTCGGTAGTCTGTATATCTACAACATCATCAATAGGGAGGCGTGCGTTTTTATGACGAAGCCGGACAGGCCCAAAATGGCCGCACGCTCAGGGAACACGCCCTCAGCCATGGACTCAGTAGCTGAAGCCCAGAGGCTGCACGCGTTTCTCGCCCCCACAGTGGCTGCCGCCGGACTGTTCCTTGAAGAAATCAAGGTTCACTTTGCTGGCACCCACCGCACAGTCTCCGTAGTCGTCGATCTAGCTGACGGAGAAAGCGGCGGTGTGGGCCTGGATGCTATCTCCGCCGTTTCCCGAGTGCTTTCCGACGCCATGGATGCAGACCCCAACGACGACGGCCAAGCCTACGACTTGGAAATTTCCTCCCCCGGAGCCACCCGACCCATCACTGAGCCCCGCCACTGGCGACGGGCTTTGGGCCGCATGGTCAAAGTCAACGCCGTGGATCGGGAGAACTTCATGGGACGCGTTCTAGACGTGGACGACGAGGGCGTGTTGTTCAAGCCCGAACTACCCGTCAAAAAGGGTATGAAGGCCAAGCAAGGCGAACCTGAAAAAGTACTGTTTTCAGCCATCCGCCGCGGTGTTGTAGAACTTGAATTTGCTCGCCTGGACGAGGCAGAGCTGGACTTGGAATTTGAAGCGACCGGCGGCAACGTCGTCGATGGAGAGGGAAGCTGACTATGGACATAGATATGAGTGCGCTGCGGGAGCTGGAGCGCCAACGGGAAATTCCCGTGGATGTGCTAATCCCCACCATTGAGCAGGCCCTGCTGATGGCCTACCACAAGTCACCGGGCTGCCACGATATCGCCCGTGCCGAGATTGATCGCAAGAGCGGACACGTCACCATTTGGGCTGCAGAGCTCGACGACGACGGTGCTGCCATTGGCGAATTTGATGACACACCCAAGGGTTTCGGTCGCATTGCAGCGAGCACGGCACGCCAGGTCATCTTGCAGCGTCTCCGCGACGCCGAAGATGACAACGTGGTGGGTGAATACCGCGGCAAGGAAGGCGAGCTGGTCTCTGGCCAGATCCAGCAGGGCAACAATCCCAACATGATCCAGATCGATTTGGGTGCTGTTGAAGGTGTACTGCCTCCGAACGAGCAGGTTCCGGGCGAAAGTTACCGCCACGGAAACCGCATCCGCACCTTTGTGGTGGATGTCCACCGCGGCACCAAGGGCCCTGCTATCACCTTGTCCCGTTCACACCCGGGACTGGTCCGCAAGCTCTTCGAAATGGAAGTTCCCGAGATTGCTGACGGCACCGTAGAAATCGTTGCCCTAGCTCGTGAAGCAGGACACCGCACCAAGATTGCCGTGCAGGCCAACAAGGCCGGCGTCAACGCCAAGGGTTCATGCATTGGCGAAATGGGTTCGCGCGTACGGGCCGTCATGACTGAGCTCAACGACGAGAAGATTGACATCGTCGACTTCAATGAAGATCCGGCAACTTTCATCGCTAACTCACTCTCCCCATCGAAGGTGATTTCAGTCACCATCATCGATGAGGCTGTACGCTCCGCACGGGTTGTTGTCCCTGATTATCAGCTGTCTTTGGCTATCGGCAAGGAAGGCCAGAATGCACGTCTGGCCGCCAAGCTCACTGGTTGGCGCATCGACATCGTCTCTGACGCCGCGGCGGTTTAGGTAAGCAGTCAGGCTGCGCGTTAGAATGAAGAGAACCGGGCCTGAATTGGCCCCGACACCCAAATAGTGTGAAGGCATAGTAGAAATTGGCTCAGAAAGCAGTGGCAGCGCACAGCGATGCAACTGACTCTAAGTTTACTGAGTCAAAAATTGCTGTGCGGACATGCATCGGGTGCCGGAAAACATCAGACCGGCTCCAACTAGTGCGTCTAGTGAGGTCAAGCAACACTTCCGGTGAACTGGAAGCGTTGGTTGATGTTGCTCGTCGCATGCCTGGACGGGGAGCATGGCTGCACCCTAACCTTGAATGCTGGAACTTAGCGCTTAGACGACGAGCCGTTGGCAGGGCCCTTCCGGGGGTCACTAAATTGTCCGACGTCGAGGCGTTTGCGCAAGAGAATTTGCCACCTTCGGCAGAGTAATTAAGTTACGAACCAATTGTCCCTTTTGTGAAAGCGGGTCAGAAAACCGATGGAAACCCGATGAGTACCCAGCGATGAGTGCCCAAAAATGAGCAATTTCATGTGCTCTCACGCCGCGCGTTCCGACATGGAACGTCGCAGTAAGAATTAAGCGGTTCGTACCTGTCCGGTGCGGGCCGAGACAGGAGAAATGTGGCCAAGGCCCGCGTACACGAGCTTGCAAAAGAGCTCGGCATCACCTCGAAAGAGGCAGTAAGTAAACTTCAGGAAATGGGCGAATTCGTTCGTTCAGCTTCCTCAACCATTGAGGCCCCCGTCGTGAAGAAACTTCGCGACGCGTTCCCTCAGGCAACCCCGGTTGCAGAAGCTGCCCCGGCAGCAGCGCCAAAGGCAGCAGCGCCGAAGGCAGATGCTGCCCCGGCCGCTCCCAAAGCTACTGCGGCCCCCAATGCATCAGCAACTCCCGGAGCAGCAGTGCCCGGCCCTAAGGCCGCTGCAAAGCCCGGCGCCAAGGCAACACCCGCAGCTCCGGCTGCACCTGCTGCCCCGGCCGCTGAAGCAACCCCGGCAGCTCCGGCTCCCGTCGAGGCTGCTGCAGCAACCCCGGCACCGCAGGCTGCCCCGGCTCCGAAGGCCGCAACACCTGGTGCTCCGCGCCCCGGAAACAACCCCTTCGCAACCTCACAGGGTATGCCCCGCTCCGGTGCACGCACCGAGCGAAGCGACAACCGTGGCAGCGACAACCGTAGCAATGACAACCGTGGCGAAAGCCGCGGCGGTGACAACCGTGCTCCGCGTCCCGCTGGTGCCGGTGCCTCCCGCCCCGGAAACAACCCGTTTGCAACCTCTCAGGGCATGCCCCGACCGGGTGCTCCGCGCAGTGCCGAAGCTGGCGCTGCAGGACCCCGTCCCGGTGGTCCCCGTCCGCCGGCAGGCGCACCCCGTCCGGGCGCTCCGCGTCCGGCAGGTGCTGCAGGTGCAGGTGGTCCCCGTCCGGGCGCTCCGCGTCCCGGTGGCGCCCGCCCCACTCCCGGCATGATGCCTAACCGCACCGAGCGCCCCGCTGCGCCCGGCCGCGGCAACGATCGTCCGGGTGCTCCCGGCCGTGGACGCCCCGGTGCTCCGGGCGCAACTCCCGGAGCAACTCCAGGCGGAGCTCCCGCCGGTGGTGGCTTCGGCAAGGGTGGTCGCGGTCGCGGCGGTACCCAGGGTGCCTTCGGTAAGGGCGGCGCAGGCCGTGGCAAGCAGCGTAAGTCAAAGCGTGCCAAGCGCCAAGAGCTAGAGCAGATGAGCGCTCCTTCACTTGGTGGCGTATCGGTACCCCGCGGTAACGGCGAGACTGTGGTGCGTTTGCGCCGCGGTGCTTCCATCACCGACTTCGCCGACAAGATTGAAGCCAACCCTGCAGCACTGGTGACGGTTCTGTTCCACCTCGGTGAAATGGCTACCGCTACTCAGTCACTGGATGAAGAGACCTTCGCACTCTTGGGTGTTGAGCTGGGCTACAAGGTCCAGGTCGTTTCCCCCGAGGACGAAGAGCGCGAACTGCTCAGCAGCTTCCACATCGACTTTGAGGCCGAACTCGAAGCAGAAGGCGACGAGGACCTTGAGGTTCGTCCGCCGGTTGTTACCGTCATGGGTCACGTCGATCACGGTAAGACTCGCTTGCTCGACGCCATCCGTAAGTCGGACGTTGTTGCCGACGAGCACGGTGGCATCACCCAGCACATTGGCGCTTACCAGATTCTCCACGAGCACGAAGGTACAGATCGCAAGATCACCTTCATTGACACCCCCGGTCACGAGGCGTTCACCGCCATGCGTGTTCGTGGTGCCAAGGTCACTGACATTGTCATCTTGGTTGTTGCAGCGGACGACGGCGTTATGCCTCAGACCGTTGAAGCACTCAACCACGCTCAGGCTGCTGGTGTGCCGATCGTGGTCGCCGTGAACAAGATTGACAAGGACGGCGCCAACCCGGAGAAGATCCGTGGCCAGCTGACCGAGTACGGTCTGGTTCCGGAAGAATACGGTGGCGACACCATGTTCGTTGACGTGTCCGCACGTAACAACATCAACATCGAGGAACTCCTCGAAGCTGTGCTGTTGACTGCTGATGCTGCACTGGACATGCGTGCCAACCCGAACAAGGACGCTCGAGGCATCGCCATCGAAGCGAACTTGGATAAGGGTCGCGGTTCCGTGGCAACTGTTCTGGTTCAGTCCGGTACCTTGCGCGTCGGTGACACGATCGTTGCCGGTACCGCCCATGGCCGTGTTCGTGCCATGTTCGATGAGAACGGTGACGTCATCTCCGAAGCCGGACCTTCCCGTCCGGTCCAGGTTTTGGGTCTGTCCAACGTTCCCCGTGCAGGTGACACGTTCTTCGTTACCGGAGACGAGCGTACGGCCCGCCAGATCGCTGAAAAGCGTGAAGCAGCGGACCGTAACGCAGCACTGGCCAAGCGTCGCAAGCGCATCAGCCTGGAAGACTTCGACCAGGCCGTTGCTGACGGCAAGGTTGACACACTTAACCTCATCCTCAAGGGTGACGTCTCCGGTGCTGTTGAGGCACTGGAAGACTCGTTGCTCAAGATCGATGTTGGCGAAGGCGTGCAGCTGCGCGTTATCCACCGCGGTGTGGGTGCCATCACGCAGAACGACGTCAACTTGGCCACCGTTGATAACGCCATCATCATCGGCTTCAACGTCAAGCCTGCTGAGCGTGTTGCTGAATTGGCTGACCGCGAAGGCGTTGATATGCGCTTCTACTCGGTCATCTATGGCGCCATCGATGACATTGAGCTGGCTCTCAAGGGCATGCTCAAGCCTGAGTACGAAGAGGCTCAGTTGGGTACCGCGGAAATCCGCGAAGTATTCAGCTCCTCCAAGCATGGCAACATCGCCGGCTCGATCGTACGTTCCGGCATCATCCGCCGTAACTCCAAGGCTCGTGTGCTCCGTGACGGCAAGATCATTGGTGACAACCTCACCATTGACTCGCTCAAGCGTTTCAAGGATGACGCAACTGAAGTCCGTACCGACTTCGAGTGTGGTATCGGTTTGGGATCGTTCAACGATCTGCAGCCCGAGGACATCATCCAGACGTTCGAAATGCGCGAGAAGCCCCGCGTATAGCACTGCATAGCCGGTTGGGTGTCCACTTGGGCACCCAACCGGCTTTGTTTTCCCTAAGATGGTTTTACCGCCGTCTCACGTCTTAGAAGTTTGAAGGAGAACATCATGGCTGATTCAGCCCGCGCGTCCAAGTTGGCGCAGCGCATCAAGGTTGTGGTGGCCGAGGGTCTTCGCTCCAGGGTCAAGGACCCCCGTGTCGAGGGCATTACTGTCACCGATGCACGCGTCACCAACGATCTGCAGCACGCCACCATTTACTACACGGTTTTCGGTGACGAGACCGCTAGCTCCGAAGCCAAGATCGGTCTGGAGCGCGCTAAGGGCGTGCTGCGTGCCGAGGTTGGCAAGAACATCACCGTGCGCCTGACGCCCACGCTGGAGTTCATTGCTGACGTTATCCCCGAGAACGCCTCCAACCTGGAAGCGCTCCTGCGGGTAGCTAAGGAACGCGACGCCAAGCTTGCTGAGATCTCCGCCAATGCGGAGTTCGCTGGCGAAGCGGATCCGTACAAGAAGGATGAGGAAGACGAAGACGCATAGTCTTCCCTTCTTCTGACAGTTTTGAAGCACGACGGCGGGAGGTTGCCTCTTTGGAAGAAGGGGAAAACGCACGTTGTGTTCCTTTGGGGGGGCCACCCCAAAG
>NZ_JBTNDB010000030.1:0-43289 GCF_054511175.1 Arthrobacter sp. Sr24
GCGATGCATGGGATCGCTTTCAACGACCTAGCGAACCGCCGTATGCGAGGCCCGCACGTACGGTGGTGTGAGAGGAGGGGCGGGAAACCCGCCCCTCCTACTCGATTGCCCTTAGCGCAGGCTGGAAGTCAGTCCATGGACACAAAACAACCGAAGTAGATGGTCCGCATGGCTAGCTTGCAACTTTCCTTGGATCGCCAGGCAAATTCCATGAGCCAGTAGCTGTCTGGTCACGAAAGACTAGCTCTCCAGATCGTCAATTTGTCCAGCCATTCAAGCCAGTCATTCAAGCCAAATCGGATCCCGTAAAAGGTCCCTTCTCAAAGGGTTCTAGTGCATTCATAGGTCTCAGGTCCGAGCTTTTGAGCAAGCTGTGGCGGGGTCACGGGCAGGATCATCTTGGTGGGTTGTGACTACATCACCTGCTGAGGGCTGCGCCAGCTGCTGCGAAACACAGAGTTCCCCGTTGTAGTGGGCGCTGACGATTCCTGCACTTAAGTTCACGGTATGACGGCTGCCGGAAACATGCCCGAAACCTATCCGACGCAACAAGTTAACCCACCAGTCTCAAATGTAATGCAGTGGAAACTTAGCCCGCGCCAGCACGAAACACGCAAGTACTTTCATTGTAAGAGTCCACCCTGCACAGCCTCGAAGAAGCGGCCGGCAACAACTCTTGCAATGAAAGGCCAGCCCAATGAACACTGGCGATACAGCATGGGTCCTCATCTCAGCAGCACTAGTTCTGCTGATGACACCGGGCCTGGCATTCTTCTACGGCGGCATGACCCGCGCCAAGGCCGTCCTGAACATGATGATGATGAGCTTCGGTGCCATTGGCATCGTTGCGGTTCTTTGGGTGATGTTCGGCTACTCTGCCGCCTTTGGCACCGACCTTGGCGGCGGACTGCTCGGAAACCCATTGCAGAAGCTAGGGCTGCAGGGCGTCCTTGACACAGGCGAAGGGGCGCCTATGGTGGGCACCATTCCTGAAATTGTCTTCGTAGGTTTCCAAGCAGTCTTTGCCATCATTACCGTGGCACTGATCACCGGCGCCATCGCTGATCGCGCCAAGTTCGGTGCATGGATGACCTTCGCGGCCATCTGGGTCACAGTGGTGTACTTCCCCGTGGCGCACTGGGTGTTCTCCTTTACCGAAGATGCCAATGGCAACCCCACCGGAGGCTGGATTGGCCAGGGCATGGGCGCCATTGACTTTGCTGGTGGAACGGCCGTGCATATCAATGCAGGTGCCGCGGCGCTTGCACTCGCGCTGATTCTGGGCCGCCGCAAGGGCTTTGGTAAAGATCCCAGCCACCGACCGCACAACCTTCCCTTCGTCATGCTTGGTGCCGGTCTGCTCTGGTTCGGGTGGTTTGGTTTCAATGCAGGCTCTGCTCTCGGTGCCAACGCTGTAGCCGGTTACGCCTGGATCAACACCCTCGCAGCACCTGCTGCAGCGATCCTTGGCTGGCTCGTTGTTGAAAAGCTCCGTGACGGACACGCAACCTCACTCGGTGCCGCCTCAGGTGCCGTTGCCGGCCTGGTGGCCATTACCCCGGCCTGCTCGGCGCTGACTCCCATGTGGTCTATCGTTCTAGGTCTGCTGGCCGGCGCCGTGTGCGCCTTGGCTGTCGGCCTGAAGTACCGTCTCGGCATCGATGACTCACTCGACGTGGTTGGCGTGCACTTGGTGGGTGGCCTTGTAGGTACCTTGTTCATTGGCTTCGCCGCCGATCCCAACTCACCTGCCGGCGGACAGGGCCTGTTCTACGGAGGCGGCATAGAGCTCCTCGGCAAGCAGGCAATCGCCGCCGTGGCCGTCATGATCTACTCGTTCGTCATTGCCTACGCCATCGGCTGGGTCATCAACAAGACCATGGGCTTCCGGATTTCAAGCGCCGCAGAAGCCGCGGGAGTCGACGTTGCTGTCCACGCTGAATCAGCCTACGACTTTGGCGGACGCACTACAGGTAGCTTCGTTCCCATGGCCGAGAAGCGCACAGCAGTAGCTGAGCCGGCAACGCCCGCCTCCACAGAAGCAAAGGTAGACGCATGAAACTCATCACCGCCATCATTCGGCCCGAACAACTCGAAGACGTCCGCAGCGCACTGGAAAGCTACGGAGTTCAAGGGCTGACCATCAGTAGCGCACACGGCTACGGGCGACAGCGCGGGCACACGGAAGTGTATCGGGGAGCCGAATACGCAGTGGACCTCCATGCGAAAATCCGGATTGAAGTCTTAGCATCTGACGAGGTTGCTTGGGATCTGATGGACATCATCGTCGGCAGCTCCAACACCGGAAACCCCGGTGATGGAAAAGTTTGGATGGTAGCCGTGCAAGAAGTTATGCGCGTGCGCACCGGGGAACGGGGCGTAGCCGCGATCTGATCCCGCCCTCCAGTTTCTCAAAAAAACTCAAAGAAAGAACGCAGCAGCTGCACCCAACCAACGGGTACAGCTGCTGCGTTCTTTTCGCCCGATATTTCCAGAAGTGGGTCAGTCTCTGCTGGTAGTCCAGGACTCTGGTCCCGTGGAACCGGCCGCGTATTCCGCCATCGGAACGGTCGCCGACTTCCAAGCGGTGAAAGCCGGTTCCACAATCCGCCAGCATTCTTCGGCTGTGTCTCCGCGAACGGACAACAGCGGGTCCGCGCTGAGTACGCCGTCGAGCACTTCACCATAAGGCAGCAGAGGATCGCTACCCAGCGCAGATTCCAGGTGCACCCTATCGAGCGTGAAGAGATCGCCGGGGCCAATGATATCCAGATCCAAGGTGAGAGTTTCTGGGCCGAAACCAATGTGCAAACGCGTGGGCGAGTCGGTGCCCTTGAAGCCGAGGGGCAAATGGGGGACCGGCTTGAAGGTGACCACAGCTTCCTTGCGGGTGCGGCCCAATGCCTTTCCGGAACGCAAGATGAACGGCACTCCGGCCCAGCGCCAGTTGTTTACATACACCTCAACTTCGGCCAGGGTCTCGGTACCGTTGACCGGGTCAACGCCGTCCTCGGATAGATAATCGGGGACCTGCCGCTCACCAATGCTGCCGGCCGTGTAGCGGGCCCGGCGGGTGTGGGTGGCGAAGTCGGTGCTGCCCTGCGGGCCGATGGTGCTGGCACGCATCACCGCGGCAATGTTGGAGCGGACATCGTTTTCTTCCAGGGTGGCGGGCGGTTCCATGGCCATGAGCGCCATAATTTGCAGCAGATGGCTCTGGATCATGTCACGGCCGGCGCCTGCGTGATCGTAGTAGCGGGCACGGTTCTCCAAGGTGAGTGACTCATCGAAAATGATCTCCACCTTTTCAATGTGCTCACTATTCCAGGAGTGCTCCAAGAGACGGTTGGCAAAGCGCAACCCCAGTATGTTCAGAACCGTGGACTTACCCAAGAAATGATCAACCCGGTGGATGTGGTCCTCGGGAACCAGTTTGGCCAAGGTGGCATTCAGTGCGCGGGCAGATTCGGCACTTGAACCGAACGGCTTTTCCATAACCAGCCGGGTGCCGGCCGGTAGCTCCTGGGCTGACAACGTTTCACAAGCCTTCTGGCTTACTGCCGGGGGCAAGGCAAAGTACAACGCAACAGGGCCCTCAACAGTTTTTAGGAATTCGCCCAAGGCACCCTTCGCTGTGACATCGAGCTGGTGATAGGTACTGCCCTCTTGGACCTGATGCAGTTCCATCCGGCCTTCGGAGCTGGAATCAGACTCGGAGGAGAAGGCATCAGCGAAACTACTGCTGAGCCGCTCTTGCCATTGTTGCGGCGCCCAAGCGTCATTTCCGGCGCCCACCAAGGCCAGCCCCGGGGCGCGGCCCGAGGCAATCAGCCGGGCCACGCCAGGCAACAACAGCCGGCCGGTGAGATCACCCGAGGCCCCCAAAATCACTAACGTCTTGATCCGCTCACCCGGGCTGGCCGGGGACCCGGCGTCGTGCGTGGAATTGGGATGGGCAGAGGCTTCAGCGTTTTTCATCACCCCATCAGCATGCCACCAAACGTGATGGATTTTCATGGTGTGGCGCAGGTGCGGGGTGGAAATTTTCCCCTTGGCGCAATTGCCAAAGTTGAAAACGAATGTGCAGCGAAGAACCCCGCAAGTTGGTACCCTTGATAGTTGAGTCCCTCAGGAAAGGGAGTGGGGCGGTGTTAGCGCCGTCCCGCCGTTCTCATCCTGACTAACGTAAATTGCCGCGTTCATGCGCGGGCTGGCCGCAGGGCTGTCCCGCGCGGGCGTTGGTTAATCCCTGACGAAAGAAGTACCCGGCGCGTGTTCAACTCCCTATCTGACCGGCTGACAGCAACTTTTAAGAACTTGCGTGGCAAGGGACGGCTGACCGAGGCCGACGTCGACGCCACCGTGCGCGAGATCCGCCGCGCCCTCCTTGACGCCGATGTCGCCGTACCCGTGGTCCGGGCCTTCACAGCCAAGGTCCGCGAACGTGCCCTGGGCTCGGAGGTCAACGAGGCACTGAACCCGGCGCAGCAGATCGTCAAGATCGTCAACGAGGAGCTCGTTGCCATTCTCGGCGGGGAAACCCGCCGCATCAACCTGGCCAAGAACCCTCCCACCGTGATCATGCTGGCCGGTCTGCAGGGTGCGGGTAAAACCACCCTCGCCGGAAAGCTGTCCAAGTGGCTCAAGGGCCAAGGCCACAGCCCGCTCTTGGTCGCCGCGGATTTGCAGCGCCCCAACGCCGTCAAGCAGCTCCAGGTCAACGGTGAGCGCGCAGGCGTTCCCGTGTTCGCACCGCACCCAGGGGTGTCTAGCGAATTCGAATCAGCAACCGGCGATCCCGTCGCCGTCGCCCAAGCCGGTATTGCCGAGGCCAAGTCCAAGCTGTATGACGTGGTCATTGTTGACACCGCCGGCCGTCTGGGTATCGACGCCGAGCTGATGAAGCAGGCTGCGGACATCCGCGCCGCCATCAACCCCGACGAGGTCCTATTCGTCATTGACGCCATGATCGGCCAGGACGCCGTCAACACGGCCCAGGCGTTCAACGAGGGTGTTAATTTTACTGGCGTTGTGCTGACCAAGCTCGACGGCGACGCCCGAGGTGGTGCTGCACTCTCGGTTGCCTCGGTGACCGGCAAGCCCGTCATGTTCGCCTCCACGGGTGAGGGCTTGGACGATTTCGAGCTGTTCCACCCGGACCGTATGGCCAGCCGCATCCTGGACATGGGCGACGTTCTTACGCTCATCGAGCAGGCTGAAAAGAATTGGGACAAGGGCGAAGCCGAGCGGATGGCGCGTAAGTTCGCCGACCAGGAAGACTTCACCCTGGATGACTTCCTGTCCCAGATGCAGCAGATCCGCAAAATGGGCTCCATGAAGAAGATGCTCATGATGATGCCCGGTGCCGCCGGCATGCGTCAGCAGCTGGAGAACTTCGACGAGCGCGAGATCGACCGCGTCGAAGCCATTGTCCGCTCGATGACCCAGCACGAACGTGTTGCGCCCAAGATCATCAACGGGTCACGCCGTGCACGTATCGCCAAGGGTTCCGGCGTTCACGTCTCCGAAGTCAACGGCCTGCTGGAGCGCTTCGGCCAGGCGCAGAAGATGATGAAGAAGATGGCTCAGGGCGGTGGCATTCCGGGTATGCCCGGCGTTGCTGGCCCGGGCGGTTTCAATAGCGCCCGCAAGGGTAAGCAGGGCGCCAAGAAGAAGGCCCGCTCCGGTAACCCGGCCAAGGCTGCTGCCGAATTGAAGGCCGCACAGGAGAAGGCGAACGCGCCCAAGGCTTTGCCCACGGGTGCCGCCTTTGGCGCCGGTGCCGAAGACTTCGATCCGAGCACTCTGAATCTGCCCAAGGGATTTGAGAAGTTCCTGGGCAAGTAGTTTTTTCTTGAGGCCCCGTTCGCGTTGTTAGTTCTTAACTTTTTAACTTTCGACGCCGGACGGGGCCTTTTGCTTGTCTCGGCACGTTTCCATCTCCTTGGCTTCTAGAACGAGGCGCCCTAGCAACTGGGACATTTTCGTGTACGCTCCCACTTCCCCCGGGTTCCCTCGATGGGGATCAGCACGGGTAGAGAGTTCCGACCGGGTGTGTCAGCGGGGCTGGCGCGGCCCGTGTCTGCGGGGCGGGCGCGCTTTGTCAGAGCCATCCGGTAACCTGCATCAATGAGTAAAACCCGGATTGTGTTTGTCCACGGCATGGATAGCTACGGAGCCGCCGCGTGGCCAGCCCAACACCTCCTGGCCGGGAACTACGATTGTCTCTTCCTTAAACGGACGGGATTCGACGCTCTCGCCGTTCCTGTCGCGAGTGACTTTGCTGCCGACGCCAACATCGTCATCGATGCTCTGGGCCAGGGTGGGCACGTAGTGGCTCACGCTCAAGGAGCGGTGGCCGCAGTGATGGCGGCTGTGCAACGACCCGATTTAGTGCGATCGCTCATCCTGATTGAGCCTTTGTTGCCATCGTTGACTGCCGAGCTACCCGCAACCGCTGCCTATTCACGGCGTGTGGCGGAATTGTTTGCCCGTTCTGTAGAACTGGGCGATGCGGAATTCCTCATGGAGTTCAATACCTTGCTGGCAATCACCGCGGCGGGGGCTGCAGAGCCTGTGGCGCGACGAGCTGCCCGTGCCCGGTTGCAACTGCCTTCTGCGCAGGCTCCGCTGCACATCATCCCGGGGGTGCCCACCTTGGTCCTCACCGGAGGTTGGGAACCGTTGTATGAAGAGGTAGCAAACTACCTTGAAAGTACCGGTGCCACACACGTTGTTTTGCGCAGTGGTCACCGGCCGCACGATACAGCCAAGGGCGCGGCGCGGATCGAAGAGTTCATCGAGGCAACACAGAGCGGCGCCTAGCGGCGCCGCTCAAGGAGTGCAGCGAATCACAGCACGTTTGTCGACTCCCGCCTGCCCAGGTGCCGCCAGCCCGGCTCCCGCCAGCCCGCCTGCCCGGCTCTCGCCAGCCCGCCTGCCCGGCTCTCGCCAGCCCGCCTGCCCGGCTCTCGCCAGCCCGCCTGCCCGGCTCTCGCCAGCCCGCCTGCCCGGCTCTCGTTAACTTGGAGCGAGCCATTCTGATTGTCACAGCCAGCGGATAGTCTTTTGAGATGTTGGAAATCCGCCCGGCCGCCCTGAGTGAATTTGCCCTGCTGCCTGCCATTGAGGCCGATGCCGATGCGGCCTTTGAGATGCTGGAGCCGCCCATGTCTATCGCGGACTTTCCCGCGCCGGACACTGCAGAGGATTATGCCGACGCCTTTCACATCATGGTTGCCGGGCGTCCGCCAGCAGGTTTTATCAGGCTGGAGATCGTCGACGGCCAAGCACATATGGCGCAATTATCGGTGAGTCCGCAGTATGCGCGGCAGGGAATAGGGCGCCAGCTGGTCAACGCGGCCCTTGCATGGGCCAGCGAAGCCGGTTTTCATTCCATGACCTTGACTACCTTTGCCTCTATTCCGTTCAATGGTCCCTTCTATGCAAGCTGTGGTTTTAGTGAACTTCCCCACGGAGAGTGGACGCCAGCGTTGGCACAACTGCGTAGCCACGAGGCGTTTTTGGATGCCAAGGGAGAGCGCATCGTCATGAAAATAAAATTGACCCCTCGGGAATAGGTTGAAGCTTCAAGTAGTTTGCTACTATATAAGTAATAGCAACCGAGTAAGCCAACAAACCAACAAGCCTTGGAGCCATCATGACCGTACAAAACGATCTGCTTTCCGCCGACCTCACTTTGGGCACCGTGATGCTCAAGGTTGGGGACATGACAAAGATGAGCAACTACTACCAGAAGGCCCTTGGTCTTGACGTGGTTGCTGAGGCTGACGGTGGTCAGTATTTGGGCCGCGGCGCTAACCCGCTGGTGCATTTGCAGCCCGCTGGTGGCCTGCAAATTCCTGGCCGCGGCGAAGCTGGGCTGTTCCACACTGCCTTGCTGTTCGATACCCAGGCGTCCCTCGCTGCCACGGTGGCAAGTGCGGCCCAGTACAGCCCGCAGGCCTTTGCTGGTAGTGCCGATCACCTGGTGTCCGAAGCCTTCTACTTCACTGATCCTGAAGGTAACGGCATCGAGCTTTACTGGGACCGTCCCCGCGATACCTGGAACTGGGTCAATGGTGAGCTTGAAATGGCCTCCTTGGCTCTTTCTCCCCAGCACTACCTGCAGCAGCACCTGAGCGAGGAAGCTGTTGTTGGACAGCGTAACGCCGCCGCCGACGTCGGCCACGTCCACCTTCAAGTAGGCGACATCACGACGGCAGAGCAGTTCTACGTTGACACCCTCGGTTTCGAAAAGACCACGGGCTTTCACGGTCAGGCACTGTTTGTCTCGGCAGGCGGCTACCACCACCACATGGCTATGAACGTCTGGAATAGCCGCGGCGCCGGCCCCCGCAAGGACACCTTGGGTCTCGGTGAGGTGCTGATTCAGCTCCCCGGCACGGACGACGTCGGCGCCCTAGGTGAGCGTTTGACTCACCATGGCATCGCCGTCGCCAATACCGGCGCCGAGCTCCGCTTCGAGGATCCGTGGAAGAACCAAATCCGCGTTAGTGTTGATTCAGCACAGTCCGCTTAGATAATTGGCGGACGCCCCGGCGCTCACATCCTTATGGGTGCCGGGCCAACTACCTGAAAGGCTTCTGCGTGGCCAATTACTCTGAGTTCTTCATCGCCGACCACCACCAGGCAGTCGCCCGGGCCAAGGCGCGGCAGTCCGGAAAATCGCCCAAGATCGATGTCCCGGTTCTGCCGACCCCCGGTCTGAGTGACTTTGAGATTGAAGTACTTGGTGAATTAGCTGTCAAGAAGGTCCACGCCACCGGTGTTGCCGCCGAACTGAGTCTGGTCGACATCGAGCTGGACACCCTTTTCGCGATTCCCGATGCACTGTTGGAGGTCTTCGCGGAGCTCAATGCGCCCGAAGATCCCGAGGATGTGACGGAACTGGCTGCCCAGTGGGCTGCCGCCGAAGAGATGGAATCCACTCCCGAGGTTACCGAGCCGCTACTGCGTGCGCTGACTGCTATGGCCGCAGCTGCGCTGGCAGCCTCTGAAGACAACGCCAAAATGAGCCTGTTCTTCTACTCCGCGGAGTAATCACCGGCCGAGCCTGCGCGCATGCGCACAACTGAGTGTTACTGGTGCGTATAGCTGCCGGAGCTGTGAACTTAGACGCGTGGCCCAATGTTACTGGCGCGTCTAGGTGTTCATACGCACCACTCACAACGAGTGGTGCGTATGCGTGCAGGGTTCCGAGCCGCGCACGTCAACGAGTAGATCAGCCAGCCATCCGCCGTCGCACTGAACGTCGCGCTACACGCCGCAGTCCAGCTCATATTGCACGCCGCAGTGGGCGTGTTGGACAACACGCGGCGGAGATTGCGTCAGGCGTCGCGCGCCCCACCTTTAATCTGGCATAATGAACAGGTACTCGATCCACGTGGCCCCTCTCTCCGCGTGCTGATCCTGTCCTTAGAAGTCCGCAGCACGGCCCGCCCCACGGGAGCGTAAAACGGATTTCGCCCCTTTTTCGAAACAGGAGTAACCACAAAAGTGGCTGTAAAGATTCGCCTTAAGCGCTTTGGTAAAATGCGCGCCCCGTACTACCGCATCGTCGTCATGGACTCACACTCAAAGCGTGACGGCCGTGCCATCGAGGAAATCGGTAAGTACCACCCGACCGAAAACCCGTCCTTCATCGAGGTCACCAGCGACCGCGCTCAGTACTGGCTTTCCGTCGGTGCTCAGCCGTCTGAGCCTGTTGCCAAGATCCTGAAGATCACCGGTGACTGGCAGAAGTTCAAGGGACTCAAGGGCGCCGAAGGCACCTTGAAGACCAAGGCTCCCAAGGCAGCATTCGTTGCTCCGGAAGCTAAGAACGTTGTTGTCAAGGAAGCCATCACCAAGAAGGCCAAGAAGGCTGACGAGGCAGAGGCTGCTGAGAGCACCGAGGCTGAGTAGCTTGTTGGCTGAAGCGCTGGAGCACCTTGTTCGCGGGATCGTTGATTCTCCCGAGGATGTTAAGGTGAGCGTCAAGAACAACCGTCGCGGGGAATCCCTCGAGGTGCGAGTTCATCAAGACGATCTAGGTCGGGTTATTGGCCGCCAAGGACGCACCGCTCGCGCATTGCGCACAGTGGTTTCCGCTCTGGCCCACGGCGAGCCGGTACGTGTTGACGTTGTTGACACGGATCGCCGCCACTAACCAGCCCAGAGCTTGCGCAGCCTAAGGCTGCAACAAGTTTTCAGCAGTAAAGCCAAACGTTTGGCCCCGGCACCATAATGGTGACGGGGCCAAATTTTTCCCCAAATTTCAGTAACTTTCTTAGGAGTTCCCATGCAGGTCCAGGTCGCCCGGATTGGCAAGCCCCACGGCATCAAGGGTGAGGTCACCGTATTGGTCCTCACCGACGCCCCCGATTCCCGCTTTGCCGTCGGCGCCGAGTTCGTGGTTGAACCTGCCAAGATCGGCAGCCTGACCGTTAAGAGCTCACGGTGGAATAAGGACATTCTTCTGCTGGGCTTTGAAGGTACTAACACCCGCAATGACGCCGAATTGCTCCGCGGGGCCAGCATGTTCTTCGAGTCCGACGATGACGAGGATGATGACGCGTGGTACGAGCACGAGCTGCTCGGTCTTGAAGTACGGGTTGGCGCCAACAAGGTGGGCAAGGTGACCGGGTTGCGGACCCAGGCCGTGCAGGATCTGCTCCTTGTTGAAGATAACGATGGCGATGAAGTTCTGGTGCCCTTCGTTGATGAGATCGTCCCCGAAGTCAACATCGAGGAGGGTTACGTGCTGCTTACACCGCCCGCCGGCCTGTTCACCGTCAACAAGGATGTGTCGGAGAATGATGAGAGCGGCGAAGCTGCCGATCTCAGTGACACGCACGGTGCTGATGGTTCGGAAGGAACGCCCGAATAATGCGGTTTGACGTTGTCAGCATCTTCCCTGAATACCTGGCCCCTCTTGACCTGAGCCTCATTGGCAAAGCTCGCACCGAGGGACTTTTGGAGCTGGTGGTCCATGACCTGCGCAGCTACACCGCAGATCGTCACCGCACCGTCGATGACACCCCTTACGGTGGCGGCGCTGGCATGGTCATGAAGCCGGAGCCGTGGGCGCAGGCGCTTACTGACATTGCTGCTGCGTCTCCCACGTCCGACGGCGCACGGCCAACCTTGATCGTGCCCTCACCGGCTGGTGAAGTTTTCACTCAAGCGCTGGCTTATGAGCTGGCCGAGACCGAACACCTCGTCTTTGCCTGCGGCCGCTATGAGGGAATCGACGAACGAGTTCTGGAATGGGCGGCCGATGATTACATTGTCCGTCCTGTCAGCTTGGGTGACTACGTGCTCAACGGTGGCGAAGTTGCCGTCTTGGCAATGGTTGAGGCCATTGGCCGGCTGATCCCCGGAGTGGTGGGAAATCCCGAATCCCTCATTGAAGAATCCCACTCCGACGGGCTGCTGGAATACCCTGTCTACACCAAGCCGTCATCATGGCGTGAGCGCGACGTTCCCGAAGAATTGCTTAGCGGTAACCACGGCAAGATCGCCAAGTTCCGCAAGGAACTCCAGCTACGCCGGACCGCCGAACGCCGCCCTGACCTGATCGACGTCCTCGACGTCTCGAAGTTCAGCAAAGCGGACCGGAACGTGCTCTGGGAACTGGGGTACGCCGTCGTCGATGGTAAAGCAGTGCGGCGCGAGGACGCATAATTTGTGACATATTAAGCACCCGGAGAAGCGCTCTGGATTAGCGTGATGGCCACGGGTGTGGCAAAATGACTACATGTGCCTACTGGGCGCGCTCCTGCCACAGGGGGAGCGTTCGTCAACAGGACGGCACGCTGGTATTCCATCCATGGAATCCGGTCCAATTCTTTCGTTTCTCATGACTGGCTTAGTGCCGTCCATGACAAGCGTGACGCAAAGTAAATGACCTGTGGCGTTTGCCTGGAGTGAAAAAATGCAGATTCTCGATTCTGTTGACGCAGCTAGCCTGCGTAGCGACATCCCCGCCTTCCGTGCCGGCGACACCGTCAATGTTCATGTGAACATTATTGAAGGTTCCCGCGCACGTGTTCAGGTATTCAAGGGCTTCGTCCTTGGCCGCCAGGGCGACGGCGTCCGCGAGACCTTCACGGTCCGCAAGGTCTCCTTCGGTGTCGGTGTAGAGCGTACCTTCCCGGTACACTCCCCGGTCCTGGATAAGATCGAAGTTGTCACCAAGGGTGACGTTCGCCGCGCCAAGCTGTACTACATGCGCAACCTGCGCGGCAAGGCTGCCAAGATCAAGGAAAAGCGCGACAACATTCCCGCCAAGTAAAAAAAGGGAATCGCACTTTGACTCAAGCGAAACGCCAGTCCAGGAAACTGGGCTGGCGTTTTGTTGTTCTGGCGGTAGTGGTAATTTTCTTCTTCCTGGCTTTGCTGCGCAATGTCTGGATGGATGTCTATTACATCCCGTCGGAATCAATGGAACCGCTACTACTCACCGGCGACCGCGTGCTGGTCTCCCGCCTGGCTTTCACCAACAAGCCCATTGAACGCGGCGACGTGGTGGTTATTGACGGCAGAGGATCTTTCCTGCCGTTGAAATCTGGTGCAGGCGATGTGGCGGACGGCATCGTGGCAACTGGCCAATGGCTGGGGATGGTTCCCAACGACAACATGTATGTTAAGCGGGTGCTCGGCGTGGCTGGTGACACCGTGAAGTGTTGCTCAGCGGACGGATCCTTGGAAATCAATGGAGTCCCCGTCACTGAGAATTACCTGTATCCCGGCGATGAGCCTAGCGCGTTGCGGTTCGAGGTGAGCGTTCCGCAGGGTAAGTTGTGGCTTATGGGTGATCACCGCAATGTGTCGCTGGATTCGCGATCACTTTTGGGTGCTCCTGGTGGTGGACTAATTTCTAGTGATCGGGTGATTGGCACGCCCATCGCCACTGTATGGCCGCTGGGTAGATTGCACATGATTGACAACGATTCCAGTGGTGGATATATCAGTGGCAACTTGCCGTAGTTCGTTTCTGGCCACTTTGAATTTTCAATACCTCCCCAGGGTGTCTCTGCACATTTTTGACCTGACTTTGTTAAGGAAATAAACGTTGACGCAACACAGTGTGCCGGAAGAAACCGGTGAGCCGGATCCCAGCGTGGGAACCGAGCCGGACTCTGCCGATGCGCGAGTGCGGCAGAATCTACGGGCACGTCATGTGAACACGGGCCAGCCGGCCATGGACGAGGATCACCTAGGCGCAGAGCCAGCGACTTCCGGTCAGCGTGTAGTGCGTCAGGCGTTGGCGTGGGGCAAAGAGATTCTCACCATCGTTGTCATTGCCTTGGTCCTGTCTTTTCTGATCAAGACCTTCTTGTTTAGGGCATTTTTCATTCCGTCAGGATCAATGGAAAACACCCTGCAAATCAACGACAGAATTTTTGTCAATCTACTGGTGCCCGAGCCCATGGGCCTCAAACGCGGCGACATTGTGGTCTTCAAAGACACCCAGGGCTGGCTGAAAGAAGAACCTGCTGCTAACAAACCTTCGGGTTGGCTCAATGATGTGGCTACCTTCATCGGGCTGGCGCCCGACAGCTCAGAACAGCATCTGGTCAAGCGGGTCATCGGTATGCCGGGGGATAAGGTGAGCTGCTGCAACAGTGACGGCAAGTTGACCATCAATGGTGAAGCCATCACTGAGCCGTACCTCTTCCCGGGCGCTGCGCCGTCGGATTTCACCTTTGACGTCACCGTTCCTGAAGGACATTTGTGGGTTCTGGGTGACCATCGCAATAATTCGCAGGATTCGCGCTATCACCAGAGCTACAACAGCACTGGTTTCGTACCCATCGCCGATGTTGAGGGCAGGGCAATTGTGATTGCCTGGCCTCTGAACAGGGTGGGAATCTTGGGCAATCAACCGGACGTTTATGCCGACGTTCCGGATCCCAAGACTGAAATTCCACAGCCTCAGCCAACCGTCTCGGAAGGTCCATAATGGCGGCCGCAGCTCCCACCCTTGAGTGGGAAAAAGAGCTTGCAGCCCAAGGGTTTCAAACCGTGGCTGGCTGCGATGAAGTAGGCCGAGGCTCCCTCGCCGGGCCCGTCAGCGTTGGTGTGGTCATCATCCGTCCAGAAACTGCGGTTGAGCTGCCCGGTGTCAAAGACAGCAAGCTACTGCGGATTCCCGTCCGTGAAGCCCTGGTGCCCTCAATCATTGACTGGGCCGCAGCCAGTGCCGTTGGCCATGCATCGGCACTGGAAATAGATGCCTTGGGTCTGGTTGCTGCCCTGCGCCTCGCGGGCACACGTGCCATGGCTCAGGCGGCGGCGTCGGTGATCCCTGACTTTGTCATTCTGGATGGCAATCAGGATTGGCTCTCTGTCCCGCAGCAGGGCGATCTGGACTTGTTTTCACCTCCCGCGCCGGAGCCCGCCCTCGCCCCCGAGCCCATCGCAGCTCCGTGGCGGATTCAAACGCGCATAAAGGCGGATATGACGTGCATGTCCGTTGCCGCTGCCAGTGTCCTGGCGAAGGTGGAGCGTGACGCCATCATGGCTGGGCTCGCGAAGGAGTTTCCGGTGTTCGCCTGGGACTCCAACATGGGTTACGGGACACCGGTACACAAGGCCGCTATTGCAAAATTTGGCCCCACCGACCACCACCGCAAGACCTGGCGACTCGTCTAGTTTGCGCCCCCGACTCTACCCCGTTGGGAAAGTGGGGCCCGGGTGATGGATGATGGAAGCATGAGTGCTGAGGATCTGGAAAACTACGAAACCGAGATGGAACTGCAGCTTTACCGCGAATACCGCGACGTGGTGAATCTTTTTAGCTATGTGGTGGAGACTGAACGCCGCTTCTACCTGGCCAATCATGTGGACCTGCAAGCCCGCTCGGCCGACGGCGAAGTGTATTTTGATCTGACCCTGCAGGACGCCTGGGTGTGGGACGTCTACCGCACGGCCCGCTTCGTGAAGAACGTCCGAGTCATCACCTTCAAAGATGTCAACGTTGAAGAACTGATGAAGTCCGATGACCTGCAGATCCCCAAGGATGGCCAGCTCGGCTCCTTTGGATAGGGTTCCGCCGGCCACACGAACAAGGCCCAGCCCCACCTAAAAGACAAGGACGACGCCGGAACTTAGCTTCCGTCGTCGTTGTCTTTTGTTGTGGGCTGGCTTGGGCAATTATTTGTGGGTCCTGTTCGGTCTCGTAGCGCCCAGGGCCCCGATGATGGACAGCCTGTTTTCCTCGACCGCGCTTCCAAGGTTCACAGGGGTTTACACGGGTTTTGACCGGTTCTGCCAGCCCGCCACACCGAACACTGACTACGCGCAATGGGAGCTCGCCAATTGCGTCATCCACTCCCTGCAAATCACGCCAGAGCTGGGGGCAGTTCGCTAGCCGATGAAGAAGTCGCGTCAAAAGGCTCCTTCGGATACCAATTCCGCGCTCATTTCACGGTGGAGCTTAGACTGAAAACTAAGCCTCGATTCAGACGTTAAGTCCCTCACAGGCAGTGCCGCAAGGTACCTATCCACAATTGCAGCCTCCGGTCTTTCCCCGCGCTGCCCAGCCCGCCAAGCTGGCAGTGGAGGCGGTCATGAGAACAAAGGACATACTCGGCCAGACCGGTGAACGGATGGCTGCAGATTATTTGGAAGAACACGGAATCCGGGTTATCGACAGCAACTGGCGGTGTGCCAGCGGTGAGATAGATCTGGTGGCGTTAGATGGTGCCGAGCTCGTGATCGTCGAGGTCAAGACGCGCCGCACTCGCCGCTACGGCGACCCTTTGGAAGCGCTGACTCGGGCCAAACTATTGCGACTGCGGACCCTTGCGGTGTTGTGGGCGAGGGATCATCACTACGTCGTTGGATCTCTGCGGATCGACGCTGTAGGGATCGTGATGGATCCCTCTGGCCCACCCTCCATAGATCACCTCAAGGGGGTGGCCTGATGGGTATGGGGAGAACCCTAGCCGTGGCTCTGGTGGGGCTCAACGGACACGTTATTGAGGTCGAGGCGGACATTGGGCAGACGCTGCCGAATTTCATACTTTTGGGGCTTCCCGACGCATCGCTCAACGAAGCCCGCGAACGAATCCGATCGGCTGCACAAAACTCCGGAATCCCCTTGAGTAGACGCAAGATCACCGTCAATCTGGTTCCGGCGTCCCTGCCAAAAAAGGGCTCGGCTTTTGACTTGGCCATCGTGATGGCCGCCCTGGATGCGGCCGGGGACGTGCGCGCTACCGGGGGCACGGTGTTCATTGCCGAACTTGGCTTGGATGGCCGGCTTCGCCCCGTGCGCGGAGTTCTGCCGGCTGTCCTAGCGGCGCTGTCGGCAGGCTGTAAAGAGTTCGTTGTTGCTTCGGCAAACCTTGCTGAGGCGCAACTGGTCAAGGGGGCCAAGGTTCGCGGTTATGACCATCTGGCTCAGGTTGCCTTTGCCTTCGGCGCCGATCCCAAAGATCTCCTCGGTGTTGGAGGTGGCCGCTCCGGCAGCAGTATTAAGGATCAGGCTAGAGGTACGGCTGTTACGCCGCAACAGCCGGTTGACATGTCCGAGGTTGCGGGCCAGCCCGTGGCCCGTCTCGCACTAGAGATCGCTGCAGCTGGTGGTCATCACCTCATGATGGTAGGACCGCCAGGTTCCGGCAAGACGATGCTCGCCGAACGCCTGCCCGGGCTCCTTCCTGATCTCAGTGATGCCGAGGCTATGGAAGTCACTGCCATTCATTCGCTGGACTATCGCGGGGAAACGCTCAGGGAATTGGTGCGGCGTCCGCCCTATGAACGACCACACCATTCTGCTAGCATTGCGGCCATCATTGGCGGCGGTAGCGGGATTCCACGTCCGGGTGCGGCCACACGAGCGCATCGTGGTGTGCTCTTTTTGGATGAGGCTCCCGAATTTGATAAGAGGGTGCTGGACGCCCTGCGCCAACCGTTGGAGAGCGGGGAGCTGGTCCTGCATCGCTCAGCTGGAACAGCATCTTATCCTGCCCGGTTCCAACTTGTCATGGCGGCCAACCCCTGTCCGTGCGGTAAGGCGACAGGGAAGGGCATCAATTGCCAATGCACGCCTATGGCCCGGCGCCGCTATTTTGGCCGACTCTCAGGACCGTTGCTGGACCGGGTGGACATCCAACTCCAAGTCACCAAAGTGCAGTTGTCGCAACTAGCTGATATCGAGCCGCGTGAGTCCAGCCAGCAGGTTGCTCATCGTGTGCGGTTGGCCCGTGACATTGCCGGGGAGCGATTGAAACCATGGGGCTTGGTGCACAACGCTGACGTTACCGGGCGAGTGCTGCGTGGGCCATTGCGGTTGGGTGGCCACGATACCGCGCTCTTGGACAAAGCCATGGGAACCGGGGTCCTGAGTGCGCGCGGGTACGACCGTGTGCTGCGCCTTGCGTGGACGGTAGCAGATCTTCAAGGACGAGAACGGCCAGGCAGCGATGACGTTGGCTTGGCGCTGACATTGCGGCAACGAGGAGAAATACCATGACTGACATCGAGGCAATGGACGAGCCAGCTGGACAGGACAGTTCATCTCGGGCACTGCGGATTGCCCGGGCGGCATTGACCCGGCTGATGGAGCCATCGGATTTGCCGGGCCTGGCACTGGTTCAGGTGCTCGGCCCCGAAGAGGCGGTGTCCTTGATTCGCAGTCATGACTCCTCACATGCCCGGGTTGAACAACTCGTCACAGAGGTTCTCAGCGCGGCGGGGACCGAACGCTGGTCCGGTCTGGCCGACGTGCTGGCACGGTGGCGTCCACGGATAAAGGACGTGGCGCCCGAACGCGATCTGGCCAGTCTGGCCAGAATGAACGGCCGGCTACTCATCCCAGAAGACCCGTCCTGGCCGGTCGCCCTTCAAGACCTGGAATTGTCCGCGCCCCTCGCTCTGTGGTGCAGGGGAAATTTTTCGGTGATACCTCCTCAGGAGAAATGTATCGCCGTGGTTGGTTCACGAGACAACACCAGCTACGGCGCAAATATCAGTGTAGAAATTGCCAGTTCCTTAGTACAGCGAGAGTTCACCGTGATCAGCGGCGGAGCCTACGGCATTGACGCCCATGCCCACCGGGGTGCGCTGAGTTCATCGCTAGGAATCACAGGACAGCTGAACCCACCACGGCACCGTTTGAGCGACGGTGTGGGAGGCGGCCCCGACGTCGTCGATCGAATACCTCCAACTATTGCGGTCATGGCAGGGGGACTGGATAGGTTCTATCCCTCGGGGAATGAGGATCTACTAAGGACCATTGCCGATCAGGGGCTGGTTATCGCTGAAGTCCCGCCAGGAACTAACCCCACGCGGTATAGATTTTTGCAACGGAACCGCCTCATTGCGGCCCTCTGTTCGGTAACGGTAGTGGTGGAGGCCCGTTGGAGATCCGGTGCTTTGAATACCGCACATCATGCAGAGTCTCTGAGCCGGCTGGTGGGGGCAGTGCCTGGATCGGTCTACTCGGCCAACTCTGCAGGTTGCCACCGGTTACTCAAGGAAGGCTCCGCCGTGTGTGTCACTGATGCTGGGGATATCGCAGAATTGGCCGGTGGCATGGGGGAGCACCTCAAAACTGAACCTCACGTTGAACCTGCACTACACGACGGGCTGGGAACCTCAGATCTGCTGCTCATGGATGCCTTGCCGCTGCGGACAACCACCACTGTTGAAAAATTATGCGTGGTAGCTGGGCTAAGCGCAGCAACGGTTCTGGCGGGTTTGGGACGGTTGGAAGCCCTCGGTGTGGCAGAGCGGCTTGCTAGCGGCTGGAAGCGCAGCAGCCGGAAATAGCAGAACCATAAGATACAGGGCCACAAGCTACAGAACCGGAAGAAACGCCACGGGAACTGCTCGCCGATGAAGACCCTCAAGCGCCGTTTGGGGCTCACTGTAGGGTGGTTGCACTCCGCACAGCCGAAGTAGCCATGCCAACATGGCACAGACAAAACCACCCTCGCGGTGGCATTATGAGCCTATGAGGATCACAGCGGCGCAACCTGTCCCCTCCCACCGCCGGCGTCGTACTCGGAGGACCATTCTGCTTGCTATTGTGGCGCTCTTTCTAGTTGCAGCTTTGGGCGGTGCGGCGTTCGTGGCCAACCTCGCTCGCACCTACGATCAGCAAACTCGAACGATCCCCGACGCTTTTCCAGACGAGTCGGTGCGCCCGGTCAAAGCCACTCAAGGGCCGGCAGCTCAGACCATGAATATCTTGCTGTTGGGCAGTGACAGCCGTGGCGATTCCGTGGATGTGGCAGAAGGCGGCGATCCTTCCAATCAGCGCTCGGACACCATGATGTGGTTGCACGTCCCGGCTGATCGCAAGCATCTTTACTTAATGTCGATCATGCGGGACACCTGGGTGGATATCCCGGGTGTGGGGCAGGCAAAAATCAATGCCGCCATGGCTTACGGCGGTGTCCCGCTAGTGGTGCAAACAGTTGAGGGCCTCTTCAACAATAGAATTGACCACGTTGTGATTGTTGATTTCGAGGGCCTTAAAGCAATCACTGATTCACTCGGTGGCGTGCAAATCAACGTACCGCTGGACTTCACCACGCTGCATGAAAATTACACCTTCATAGCTGGCCACCAAAAACTCAACGGCGACCAGGCCTTGGCGTTTATCCGCGAACGCTATGCCTTCAGTGATGGAGACTACCAACGGGTCAAGAATCAGCAGATATTCCTCAGCGCCATGTTGGACAGTGTCCTATCGGCTTCAACGTTGACAAATCCACTGAAGGTGACGAATCTGGTGAGCGAAATTACACCCCACGTCAGCGTGGATGCCGGTCTGGATTCTGCCACGATAGGGGCCTTGGTGCTAAGTTTGAATGGTATTCTCGGCTCTGACGTTTACAACTTCACCTTGCCTACCTTGGGCACAGGGACCAGTGCGGACGGCCAATCCATCGTCAACAGGGATGACTCCGCGATAGCCGCCATTGGCCAAGCCTTGGGAAACGACACGCTCGGCGCCTACCTCAAATCTGCGGGACTAGGCTGATAATATACCGGACCTAGCTGAGCTGCGGCGGGGCAACTTGCCACGGGCGCGCAGCTGGCTCACAGTGAGTATGTGGATACAGAAGAACGCGCAGCGCTACCGTCAGGCCTTGCCGACGCGGCTGCCGCCTTTGAACGATACTTACGGCTGGAACGTGGGCGTTCAGAACACACCATCCGGGCGTACTTAGGCGATCTAGACGCCTTGTTGATACATGCTGTCGCCGAAGGCAGTGCCTCGGTGGCAGACCTGGAGCTGGGATCGCTACGGCGTTGGCTCGGGGACCAAAGTAGCGCAGGGTTGGCCCGCTCAACCTTGGCACGGCGTGCGGCCACAGCCCGCAGCTTCACTGCCTGGGCCTTGCGCGAAGAAATCATCACAGTGGATCCGGCCCTGCGCCTGAAGGCTCCCCAACGTGAGAAGAAGTTGCCCGCCGTACTGCAACAACAACAAGTCCAAAGGCTGCTCGATGAGCTCATAGCCGCGGCACAATCCCGCGATCCCGTAGCCATCAGGGATCTGGCCATGGTTGAGCTGCTCTACGCCACAGGTATTCGTGTCGGAGAGCTTGCCGGCCTGGATGTGGACGATATCAACCGTGAACGCCGCACCTTGAAAGTACTCGGCAAGGGCAATAAGGAGCGGATGGTTCCCTTTGGGGTTCCGGCTGATCGCGCCTTGGACGACTGGCTGGACTTCGGGCGAGCAACCCTGCTCAAGCCCGGGGCCGGAGCAGCACTTTTCCTGGGCAAACGAGGAGCCCGAATCGATCAACGTGCAGTGCGAACGGTCATCGATAAACTCCTGCAGGCTATGGGAGACACCTCCGCGACAGGACCCCACACGCTGCGCCATTCAGCGGCCACTCATCTCCTCGACGGCGGTGCCGATTTGCGCGCGGTGCAGGAAATTCTGGGTCACACTTCCTTGGCCACCACGCAGTTGTACACCCACGTTTCGGTAGAACGGCTGCGTGATAGCTACCGCACAGCACACCCACGGGCCTAAGCGCCGAGACGCCCAATTCATTACGGTGGCGTAATCCGCCCCGCTACGGCACAATGAGAAGAAGCAAAAACCATACAATTGACATAGAAGCATGAACCGGATCAAAAATCCGGACACCATGGGCCAGCTCAAACAGGTTCCGCGCACGATAAGTTCCACGTTCATAAGGCAAGAAGGTCGTTGGGGAAGACGTACCTACTGCTATGGAGGATGGAATGAAGGTCGTATCTACGCGCGGTGTTTTGTTCGTGCACTCAGCCCCGGCTGTCATGTGCCCGCATATTGAATCATCCATCGCATCAGTGATGGAACAGCGCTCGGACTTGCAGTGGACTGCACAGCCCGCAGCGCCAAATGTGTTGCGCACAGAAATTAGCTGGCAGGGCCCTGCCGGTACCGGTGCACGGCTGGCTTCAGCTTTGCGCGGATGGGCTAACGTTCGCTACGAAGTCACCGAGGATCCCAGCCCCGGTGTTGACGGATCACGCTGGTCCCACACCCCTGAACTGGGCATCTTTCATGCCGTCACGGACGTCCACGGCAACATCATGGTCTCCGAAGATCGTATCCGCTACGCCTACGAGGCAGGCAAGGGTGATCCCTCGATCGTCTACCAAGAGCTCTCATTGGCCCTTGGTGAGGCTTGGGACGAGGAACTGGAACCGTTCCGTCACGCCGCCGCAGGAGCCCCTGTCCGCTGGCTCCACCACGTAGGCTAAACCGCCACTGCGCCGCTGAGTAGGCTTGCCAGGACATCCTCCCCATGGCAGAACATTCATTTACGCCGCCCGTAGCAACGTCTTCAAAGCACATTAATAACGACGCCGTCGCTCACCTGGAAAGGTGAGCGTCGGCGTCGTTTTTGGCAGTCCAATTAGCGGCGCCGACCTGGTACTGACACAGACACAGACAGGGGCTGAGCGAGCGTTGTTGCCCTGCCCTTGCCGCAGTACTTAGCACTTTATGCGCTGAACTAGACCGCGGTCTGGCGTGGGGGATACTATGCGCCCAATAGTCAACGGGTTTGGCGCAGAAGGGAATGAGAGTTTCAGTATGCACTGAGCTTGGGGCGGGTTGTGCGCACAAACGTTTGTCGGCTGCGCGCCACGCTTGCCCACGCTTGCCCATGCTTGCCCGCGCATGGCCCTTGCAAGAACGACGCCGGCGTCGTTTTTGGCAGTCCAATTAGCGGCGCCGACCTGACACAGGCACAGACACGGACAGGGAATGAGCGAGCGTTGTGGCCCTTCCCTTGCCGCAGTACTTAGCTCTTTATGCGCTGAACTGAACCGCGGTCTGGCGTGGGGGATCCTATGCGCCCAATAGTCAACGAGTTTGGCGCAGAAGGGAATGCGAGTTTCAGTATGCATTGAGCTTGGGGCGGGTTGTGCGCATAATCGTTTGTTGGCTGCGCGCCACGCTTGCCCACGCTTGCCCATGCTTGCCCGCGCATGGCCCTTGCAAGAACGACGCCGGCGTCGTTTTTGGCAGTCCAATTAGCGGCGCCGACCTGGCACTGATACTGACACAGACACAGGCAGGGGCTGAGCGAGCGTTGTGGCCCTTCCCTTGCCGCAGTACTTAGCTCTTTATGCGCTGAACTGGACCGCGGTCTGGCGTGGGGGATCCTATGCGCCCAATAGTCAACGAGTTTGGCGCAGAAGGGAATGCGATTTTCAGTATGCACTGAACTTGGGGCGGGTTGTGCGCATAAACGTTTATTGGCTGCTCGCTTCGCTTGCCAGCGCATGGCCCTTGCAAGAACGACGCCGGCGTTCGCCTGGAAAGGTGGGCCCCGGCGTCGTACGTGAGTAGTTTGGGACAGAACGGCTTAGGCCATCTCTACCTTGGGGCCGGTGCTGCGGATGGCCACAACGGCGTTGTGCCCACCGAAGCCAAAGGAGTTGTTCAGTGCCATGATCTCGCCCTCGGGCAAGGCGCGTGGGGTGCCAGTGACCACGTCCAAGGGAATTTCCGGATCCTGGTTTTCCAGGTTGATGGTCACCGGGGCAACGCGGTGGTAGACGGCCAATACAGTCAGTACCGATTCGACAGCACCGGAGGCGCCCAGAAGGTGACCCATCTGCGACTTCGTGGCAGAAACGCAGACGTTGTTCACGTGATCCCCCAGGGCGGCCTTCAGCGCGGTGTACTCCGGCTTATCGCCCACCGGGGTGGAGGTTGCGTGGGCATTGACGTGCACAACGTCCTCGGGCAGGGCCCGAGCGTCATGCAAGGCGGCCTTCAACGCACGCGTTGCACCAAGACCTTGAGGGTCCGGAGCAGTGATGTGGTAAGCGTCGGCGGTCACCGCGGTGCCAGCCAACTCACCGTAGATGCGGGCACCGCGGGCGATGGCGTGCTCTTCAGCTTCTAGAACCAAAGCGCCAGCGCCCTCACCCATGACAAAGCCGTCCCGGCTGATGTCGTAGGGTCGTGAGGCCGTCTCGGGGGAGTCATTGCGCTTGGAGAGCGCCTGCATGGCCGCGAAGGAAGCCAACGGCATGGGGTGGATGGCGGCTTCGGCGCCACCAGCCATAACAACGTCTGCCTTGCCCGAGCGGATCAGCTCAAGGGCAATGTGCAGTGCCTCGGTGCCTGATGCGCAGGCGGAGACGGGAGTGTGTGCGCCTGCGCGGGCGCCGAGGTCCAAGCTGACAGCGGCGGCGGGGCCGTTGGGCATGAGCATGGGAACGGTCATGGGCAGAACCCGGCGGGGTCCCTTTTCACGCAAGGTGTCCCAAGCGTCCAGAAGGGTCCATACGCCGCCGATGCCGGTGGCGAAGGCGACGGCGAGACGGTCGTGATCGACTTCCTCAATGCCGGAGTCCTTCCAGGCTTCACGGGCAGCCACAACAGCGAACTGTGTTGAGGGGTCCATGCGCTTGGCCTCGACGCGGCTGAGTACCTCGGTGGCAGGAGTTGAGGCCTTGGCGGCGAAGTGGACGGGGAGATCGTACTTCTCCACCCAATCATCGGTCAGGGTGTGGGCGCCGGAGACACCCGCAAGGGCGTTCTTCCACATGGTCGGGACGTCGCCGCCAATGGGTGTGGTGGCACCCAAGCCGGTGATGACTACTTTGCGGGCCATGGTTCAACTCTCTACAAAAGATTCAGGGGAGTGCGGTGATGGGTGGTGTGGTTGGCCGGGCCGTCTAAAAGGATCCGGCCAACCACAAGGACCTGGCCGCTTGCGCGGACTGGTCTGCAGGGGCGCTATTAAGCCTGTGCGCCTGCGATGAAGCTGACAGCGTCGCCAACGGTCTTGAGGTTCTTGACTTCCTCATCCGGGATCTTCACATCGAACTTCTCTTCAGCGTTGACAACAATGGTCATCATGGAGATGGAGTCGATGTCCAAGTCATCCGTGAAGGACTTGTCCAGCTCGACAGCCTCGGGGGCCAGGCCAGTCTCTTCGTTGACGATTTCGGCCAATCCGGCCAGGATTTCTTCGTTGCTAGCCATTGATGGCTCCTTTTCTAGTTTTGCTGTGATCAAGGACTTGACCTTCAGGCATGTTGATCACCCCTCAAATGAGGGGGACGTGTTTTAGGGTAAGCGCACCACTTGGGCGCCAAACACCAGTCCGGCACCAAAACCGATCTGCAGCGAAAGTTTACCGGAGAGCTCCGGGTTCTCTGCCAGCAGACGGTGTGTTGCCAAAGGAATCGACGCGGCGGAGGTGTTACCGGCGTCGGCAATGTCGCGGCCAATGATGACATGCTCGGGCAGTTTCAGCTGCTTGGCCAGTTCATCAATGATGCGCATATTCGCCTGGTGGGGGACAAAGGCACCCAGATCATCGGCGGTGATACCGGCTTCAACGAGGGCCTTCTTGGCCATCTTAGCCATTTCCCAGACGGCCCAGCGGAACACTGTCTGGCCGTCTTGACGCAGGGTGGGCCACAGCGTGGAGTGGGCCTCGTCCGCAGCGGCGAGGGCAACGCCGTCGCCCTTCATGGCTTGTTCGCTGAAGTCACGAATACCCAGCTGCGAGTGGGTCATCCCGATGGTGTCCCACTTGCTGCCGTCCGAGCCCCAGACTGAGGGGCTGATACCGGGCTCATCCGAGGGGCCAATCACGACGGCGCCGGCGCCGTCGCCGAGCAGGAAGGAGATGGTGCGCTCGTGGTTGTCGATCACATCGGAGAGCTTTTCAACACCTATGACCAAGACATAGTCAGCGGCACCGGAGCGAACCAACGCATCTGCCTGCGCAACGGCATAGCAGTAGCCGGCGCAGGCGGCGGAGATGTCATAGGCCGGCGCGGGGGATGCTCCGAGCTTGTCTGCGATCAACGCAGCGGCCGACGGCGTGGCGTACGGGTGCGTCACCGTCGAGACCAGCACGGCGCCAATCTGGGACGGCTCAATCCCGGCCTTTTCGATGGCTTCGGTTCCGGCAGAAACAGCCATATCCACCACGGAGACATCCTTGGGGGCGCGGTGGCGGGTGATGATGCCCGTGCGCTGCTGGATCCACTCATCCGAGGAATCGATCCACTGGCACACGTCCTCATTCGTCACGATCACGGAAGGGCGGTACGCACCAATGCCCAGAATCTGAGCTCCGGGATGTGTGGGGTTCTGCTTCAGAGTCGGGGTACTCACAGTGTTCCTGCTTCCGGTGAAAGGTGTGCTGCCAGCAGTTCCCGGGCAGCTTGGAGATCATCTGGCGTTTTGACGGCCACGGCGGTGATGCCGGGGATGCCGCGCTTGGCCAGCCCGGTCAGGGTGCCGGCCGGGGCCAATTCGATCAGCCCGGTCACGCCCATGGCGGCCATGGTTTCCATGCATAGGTCCCAGCGAACTGGGCGCGATACTTGGGCGATCAACGAGGCTAGTGCAGCTTCACCGGTTGGTACCGCGGCGCCGTCGTAGTTGGAGAGCAGTGTGACCTGCGGTGTGTGCGGAGCCAGCGATGGAGCAAGAGCTTCAAGTGCGGAGACCGCCGGGGCCATGTGGTGAGTGTGGAACGCACCGGCAACCTGGAGGGGGATCACCCGGGCCTTGGCGGGAGGGGCTGCCACCAAGGCGGCGATCTGCTCCAGCGTTCCTGCGGCTACGGTCTGGCCCTTGGAATTCATGTTGGCCGGCGTCAGCCCAGCGGCCTCGATCGCGGCAATAACTTCATCAGCGTCTCCGCCAACAACGGCTGCCATGCCGGTGGGGGTGGCAGCTGCGGCGTCGGCCATGCGGTTGGCACGTTCGCGCACAAAGGCCATGGCATCCGCGTTGGACAATGTCCCCGTCAGCGCAGCCGCGGTAATCTCGCCCACGGAGTGGCCAGCGACCAGCATCTTTCCGGGTACCAAAGCCGCGGTGGCGTTATCGCCCAAAAGAGCCTGCGCGGTGATGAGGCCAGCAGCCACAATCAGGGGCTGCGCGACGGCGGTGTCCTTGATGGTTTCCGCATCTGAGGTGGTGCCATGAGCCAGCAAATCAATGCCGGCAGCCGCACTTAAAGAGGCGAGTTGCTCATGGACGCCGGGCAGTTCAAGCCACGGCGAAAGGAATCCTGGGGATTGGGAGCCCTGACCCGGGCAGACTATTGCAAGCACATTAACCAGCTTTCCAAACTTCTACGTATTTACAGGGTGTTTTCCTACACCAAGCTCCTCGGCACAATTTGTAGGAAGTCTACAACGCTCGCCGCTGACAAGGGGTATTCGTTACGCCTCTTGGTGGGGTGTGGACAGGACGCTGGTGGCCTGCGAGGCGCCGTTTTTAGTAGCTGACAGCTTCTGCGTTTCCTTCGTGGCGGGCTTCGCGGAGGCGTGTTTGGGGGGTAGCTGTTTGGCTGTGACGTGTTTGGCAGCAACGTGTTGAGGGGCTTTGCTAGGCGTGGCCAGCCTGCCCACAATCAGTGCCGTTTGCAGAACAAAGGCCTCGCGGGGAATCAGCGGGTCCCAGCCTGTCACATCACAGACGCGGCGGAGCCGGTACCGGACGGTGTTGGAATGGACAAAAAGCTCACGAGCAGCCGCTTCCAGTGAATGGCCGCCTTGTAGGTAGCTGCTGAGTGTTTCTACGAGCCCGTTGGAGGCTGCCACCAGGGGGCGGTAAATGTTGCTCATGAGAGCCCGGCGGGCCGATTCGTCCCCGCCGATCACACGTTCTGGTAAGAGGTCATCTGCTGAAACCGGGCGTGGAGCAGAGGACCAGCCCTTAGCCACGGAGATGCCGGCAAAGGCCGCCTTGGCGCAGGCTGTTGCCTCGGCCAGCGTTGTCGCCAGCGGACCGTACACCACCGGACCCGGAGCAAAAAGCTCACTCAGACGCACATAGGCTGATTCTGGGTCCGCCACATTGCCCAGTACCAAGATCAATTTATCGCCCTGGATGCCCACCATGACGTCTTGGGCAAAACGCCCTGCAGCCCGCCGCAGGGTGGAGAGGAACATTGCATCGGTCTCTGAGGGGGCTGGCCCAACCATGATGGTGAAACGGCCGTGGGAGGTCCAGCCCAGCGCGGAGATGCGTGACTGCAGAGCGTCGGTGTTTTCCCCTCGGAGAATCCCGTCAACGGCTAGGGCTTCCAAGCGGGTATCCCAGGCGCCCCGATTTTCCGCTGCTCGTGCGTAGACATCGGCGGCAGCAAAAGCCACCTCCCGGGAGTACCGCAGCACAGCTTCGCGCAGGGCAACCTGCTCTTCGGGTGCAGCCAGTTCAGGAACTTTGTCCTCCACTACCTGGACCACTGTGCGGATCAACTGCAGAGCGCGCTGGAGACTGATGGAGCGGGTTAGCTCGGTGGGGGCCGTGCCGAAAACATCTGACAGCACCCAACTGGGGGAAGAGGGGTGTTCGTACCAGGAGACAAAAGCGGTGATGCCATTTTGGGCCACGAGTCCTAGCGAAGAGCGTTCATCAGCACTGAGGCGCCGGTACCAGGGCAGCGTATTTTCAAGCTCTCGACGCATCATGTTGGACAAGGTGCCAATGTTGGCCCGCAGCCGTTCTAGCGTCCCAGAGGAGTTCGCGGTATTGGCCTGAACGGGAGGAGTGGGTTCACTACCCGGATCCTGCTCGGAAGGGTGTGTGCCCGCGGAATCGTTAGCTGCCATATCTCGAGGATATGTCTTTCTGGCGGTGAGGGGAATTTGTGTGAACCCAACAAGAGGGCAACACAAAGCAAAAACTAACAAAGCGGTGGAGTCGCGGGATAAACGTCAATGGGCGGCTGCTGGTGCTGTAGAACTTCTACAGCACCAGCAGCCGCCCATGACGACCTAGCGCAAAGTAGCGTGGCTGTTAGGCCCCGCCTAGCCTTCGCTTAGCGTTTGACTAGCCTTCGCCGCCAGCGTTGCCGGTGGTGCCAGCGTTGACGTTGAGCAGATCGTACTTGGCGATCGCCTGAGCTGGTGCGCCGGCGTCGACCAAGCCGTCCTTGGCCAGCATCTGCAAGGTGCGGACAACCACCGAGTGGGAGTCGATCTTGAAGAAGCGGCGGGCCGCGGAGCGGGTATCGGAGAAGCCGAAGCCGTCCGCGCCCAGGGTGGCGAAGTCGTTGGGCAGGAACTGACGAACCTGATCCGGCACGGCCTTCATGTAATCGGTCACGGCAATGATGGGACCATGTGCATCTGCCATCTTGGCCGTGATGTACGGAACGCGAGGCTCATTTTCCGGGTGCAAGAACGCGTCCTCCTCGGCGGCAAGTGCGTCGCGGCGCAACTCGTTCCATGAGGTGACGGACCAAACATCGGCGGCAACGCCCCATTCGTCAGCGAGAATCTGTGCAGCTTCCAAAGCCCACGGCACAGAGACACCAGAAGCCAGCAACTGTGTGCGCGGTCCCTCGTGCTCGCTCTTCTTGAGCAGGTAAATGCCCTTGACGATGCCTTCGACGTCCATGTTTTCCGGGGCCTTGGGCTGAATAATCGGCTCGTTGTAGACCGTGAGGTAGTACATGACGTTGGGATCCGTAGAATCCGGCCCGTACATGCGCTCCAGACCGGACTTGATGATCGCGCCAATTTCGTAACCGTACGCGGGGTCATAGGAGACCACGGCAGGGTTAGTGGCAGCCAAGATCGGTGAGTGGCCGTCAGCGTGCTGCAGGCCCTCACCGGTCAGGGTTGTACGTCCGGCGGTGGCGCCAATGATGAATCCACGGGTCATCTGGTCACCGGCAGCCCAGAAGCTGTCGCCGGTGCGCTGGAAGCCGAACATGGAGTAGAACACGTAGATCGGGATTAACGGTTCGCCATGGGTTGCGTAGGCAGTTCCGGCTGCGGTGAACGCAGCTACAGAGCCGGCCTCGTTGATGCCTGCGTGCACAATTTGTCCTGAGATGGACTCCTTGTAGGCCAGCACCAGATCGCGGTCCACGGACAAGTAGTTCTGACCGTTGGGGTTGTAGATCTTCGCGGTCGGGAAGAAAGCGTCAATACCGAAGGTACGTGCCTCATCCGGGATGATCGGGACAATACGCTGCCCGATTCCCTTGTCACGCATCAAATCCTTGAGCAAACGCACAAACGCCATGGTGGTGGCTGCTTGCTGCTTGCCCGAACCGCGGTTAGCGACCTCGTAGGTCTTCTCGCCCGGCAGTTCCAGCTCGGTGTGCTTGGTGCGACGCTGCGGAACGGAACCGCCCAATTCCCGGCGGCGATCCATCATGTACTGGATCTCCGGTGTGTCCATCCCGGGGTGGTAGTACGGGGGACGGTACGGATCTGCTTCGAGAACCTCATCGGTGATGGGCAGACGCAGGTGCGTACGGAAGTCCTTCAGGTCCTGCAAGGTGAGCTTCTTCATCTGGTGCGTTGAGTTACGCGCCTCGAAGTGTGTGCCCAGACCGTAGCCCTTCACCGTGTGGGCCAAGATCACTGTGGGCTTGCCCTTGAAGTCCATGGCTGCCTTGTAGGCTGCGTAAACCTTGTGGTAATCGTGGCCACCGCGCTTGAGGTTCCAGACCTCGTCGTCGCTCAGGTGGGCTGCGAGTTCCTTGGTCTGAGGTGTCTGACCAAAGAAGTGCTCGCGCACAAATCCGCCTGACTCAGCCTTGTACGTCTGGTAATCGCCGTCGCGTGTGGTGTTCATGACATCAACCAGCGAACCGTCTGTGTCACGCTCGAGCAGGTCATCCCACTCGCGGCCCCAAAGGACCTTGATGACGTTCCAGCCGGCACCGCGGAAGAACGCTTCAAGTTCCTGAACGATCTTGCCGTTACCGCGCACCGGACCGTCGAGGCGCTGCAGGTTGCAGTTGACCACAAAGGTTAGGTTGTCCAACTTGTCATTAGCCGCAAGCTGGAGCAGGCCGCGTGATTCGGGCTCGTCCATTTCGCCGTCGCCCAGGAAGGCCCAGACGTGCTGGTCGCTGGTGTCCTTGATACCGCGGTTGTGCAGGTACCGGTTGGATTGCGCCTGGTAAATGGCGTTCATGGGGCCAATGCCCATGGAAACCGTGGGGAACTCCCAGAACTCCGGCATGAGGCGCGGGTGAGGGTAGGAGGACAGCGCGTGCCCTTCCTTGGACTTTTCCTGACGGAATCCATCCAAGTCCTCTTCGCTGAGGCGGCCTTCAAGGAAAGCTCGGGCATACATGCCGGGGGAGGCGTGGCCCTGGAAGAAGATCTGGTCACCTCCGCCAGCATGGTCCTTGCCGCGGAAGAAGTGGTTAAAGCCCACCTCGTACAGGGTTGCCGCACCGGCATAGGTGGAGATATGTCCACCCACACCAATATCGGGGTGCTGCGCGCGGTGTACCAAGACGGCGGCATTCCAGCGCAGCCATGCGCGGTATTTACGCTCGATCTCTTCGTTGCCGGGGAACTCGGGTTCCTGATCGACAGGGATGGTGTTCACGTAGTCGGTGGTCGTGACCATAGGCACGCCGACGCTCTGCGCGCCGGCCCGCTGCAGCAGGCTACGCATGATGAACTGGGCACGTTCAGTGCCCCGTTCCTGAATCAACGTGTCCAGGGACTCAAGCCATTCGGCTGTCTCTTCCGGATCGCGATCAGGCAGCTGGTTTGTCAACCCGCTGAGGATATGGGAGCTTTCGTCTCCTGCAGCCACGTCCAACCTCTCTTAAAAGCAGTGTGGGGCGCCCAAGGCTGTGGCCATGAGCGTGTCCTAACACTGTAGACCGCAGGAAGCGCTTGTGCGTAGCTGTGCCCATTGCATGAAGTCCCTCCATTGCCCTGCTACGTGCCGCTTTGGGTTCTCTTGTGCGTTCATTCTGGGGAAGCGCGAACAAAGTGGGTAATGTAAATCACAGCAATCCTCAGGAGTTGTGAGTCCGGTAGCCGCCAGCAACACGTTAAGTGGAGGCGAAGTGGACTCACCCCCTAGACTGGGGTTCATTGACCAACAACCCAGCGCGCAAGCGTTGATCGCAGGAGGAAATACCGTGAGTGAGGCCGACGCCGGCACTATTGCCCAGGTGGCAGGCAGTTTAGGGTTCAAGGATGGCGATCTCATCCAGGAGCTCGGATACGATGACGACGTTGATTTTGACTTACGTGACAGCATTGAAACCCTCATTGGGTCAGAAATGTTTGATGAGCAGGATCATGACGTAGTGGATTCGGTCATCTTCTGGTGGCGAGATGGTGATGGCGACCTTGTGGACGCCCTTGTCGATTCGCTGACCACCTTGGATGAGGGCGGGGTGGTATGGATTCTGACACCTAAGCAAGGCCGCGATAGTTACGTCCCGCCGTCGGACATCCAGGAAGCTGCCCCCACTGCTGGCCTCCATGTCACCACCACCGCTGGCGTGTCCACGGACTGGGCTGCTACGCGGCTTGCTCCGCGCAAACGCCAGTAGGCCCGTGTCACTAGGGAAGTTCAGACAGGACAGCCCGTGATGGACGACGGCGTCACGCACCCAGGCGTGAAACTAGGGGACATTGCCCCTGAGTTTTGCTTACCCAACCAGTTTGGGGAGCCAGTTTCGCTGGCTGGGTTGCGCGGCGCCGCTGTCATGCTGGTGTTCTATCCCTTCGCTTTCTCCGGTATTTGCACGGGGGAGCTGGCCGAGTTGCAGCGCAACCTCGGCGAGTTTGACGCTGCCGGGGTGCATTTGCTGGCTGTCTCAATCGACACGAAATACACGCTGCGGGCCTACGCGGGCGCCGAGGGCTACACCTTTGACTTGCTGGCCGATTTTTGGCCGCATGGCAAGGTGGCCCAAGAGTATGGCGTTTTTGATGGCGCTCGTGGCATGGCAGGTAGAAGCAGTTTTCTCATCACTGCCGAGGGCGTCATCGCCGACATGTTCAGCACACCCAGGGGACAAGCTCGCCCTTTGGCTCGGTATAAAGCGTCACTGGAACGGCTATAACGATGGACACTATTCGCCCAGGCATTGGTCAGACTGGTTTTGTGCAAAAGCCGGCGGACACGCCGGAGCGTCTGCGTGAAGCCACGCCTTTGAGTAGCGCTGATAGGGGCGCCCTTGACAGTGTTGCAGCCCTGCTGGGTGATAAATCCTTTGCTCTGCTTACCGGCGCCGGCATCAGCACTGATTCCGGTATTCCGGACTATCGCGGGCCGGGCGCGCCGCCCCGTAATCCACTGACATACCAAGAATTTATGGGCGACCCGAAGCTTCGGCGCCGTTATTGGGCTAGAAACCACGTGGGCTGGGCAAAAATGCACTCGGCCGCCCCGAATACTGGACACCTTGCTGCGGCAGCGTTGGAGCGTGCCGGGCTGCTAAGCGGCATTGTGACCCAAAATGTGGACCGGCTGCATGAAGCCGCCGGTGCCCAGAACGTGGTGGATCTTCATGGTCGCTTCGATCAAGTAGTGTGCACCAATTGCGGCACCAGCTATTCACGAGCTTTTTTGGCCATCATTCTCAACGAGCTCAATCCCGGTTTTTTGGAAGCTGTCGAAGCTGCGGGCGGGGTTTCTGCTGCTCCCGATGCAGATGCCGATGTGGCTAGTGAGCATCTGATTGCGGAGTTCAACATCGCCAAGTGCCCACTCTGTGGCGGGCTGCTTAAGCCGGACTTTGTCTTCTTTGGTGAAAATGTTCCCAAAGACAGAGTGCTCCAGGCCTTTGAGATGGTGGATACCGCAGAAGCGCTGGTGGTTGCCGGTTCCTCCCTGATGGTTCTCTCGGGACGGCGCTTCGCCAAGAAGGCTGCCAAGGACGGCAAACCCGTCATCATCATTAACCGAGGGAAAACTCGCGGGGATTCGCTGGCAACAGTGAAGATGGAGATGGGCGTCGGCGAGGCTATGAGCCATCTCACAGAGCTACTGGGAGCTCGATTGGCGTAAACAGTAAAACATCGTGTACAGTAGTTTCTCGTTGGTCAGGCCAACAAGCGCACAGCTTGTAGGACTGATTGGTGAATGGGTCTTTAGCTCAGCTGGTAGAGCGCCACGTTTACACCGTGGATGTCATCGGTTCGATCCCGGTAGGACCCACCACAGAGGAACCCCTCGCATTCAAGGCTTAGGCCAAGAACGCGAGGGGTTCTTTGCTTTGTCCGGGGAGTTTGTCCGGCGAGTTTGTCCGGCGAAGTGCCCGGACTGGAAACGAACGTCGTAACTGCCGCAGTTTGGCAATAGGGGAGAGCATGCAAGGAATATCGTTCACCGCGATCGACTTTGAAACCGCCAACAGCTTTCGCGCCTCCGTCTGTGCTGTTGGTCTGACGAAGGTCAGAGCTGGTCAGGTCGTTGCACAGCGTATCTGGCTCATGAAGCCACTGCCCGGATACACGCAATTCGAATCCGCCCATTCGCGTAATCACGGCATTACGGCGGCCCATGTGCACCACATGCCTGACTGGCGGAGCATACACGGCCCCATAATGACCTTTATTGGCGGGGACGCACTGGTTGGCCATCATGTCAGCTTTGAGCAAACGGTCATCGCCAAAGTCAACGAGGCCAGCGGCTTGCCGATCCCAGCGCTGGAATTCCACTGCACCTTGGAATTGGCCAGAAGGCATCTGCAGCTGCCGCACTACTCGCCCTCGGATGTTGTGGCCGCACTGGATATACCCGCTTATAATCACTGTGAATTCGGCGACGATGCGCGGGCCAGTGCCCTTATAGCGATTGAGCTTGCCCGACGCAGTGGGTCATCTACCATGGCTGAGCTATGGCCCTCCAGCGAGAAGCCGGCCGCTAAGATGCCCGGCTATTACTCTGCAGGATATACGCGAAAATTGGCGGATCTGCCCCACGCCAACGCCCTGGCTAATCCTGAGGGGCCGCTCTTTGGCCAAACCGTCGTTTTCAGTGGGGACCTGGCCGCCATGGCGCGTGTGGAAGCTCAGGATGCTGCGGCTGCCAAGGGGGCGAGGATTCTCAACAGTGTCACGAAGAAGGTCACCTTGGTCGTGGGGGCCGAGATTGACCAAGGAACTCGCGTCAGTGCGAAGGTCAAGCGTGCTCACGAGTTGGCTGCCGCGGGACAAGATATCCGTGTCATCGGTGAACTAGACTTCGTGCGCCTGCTCGCCTGCCAATAGTCCACAGCCGGCTACCCCCCCTATCCTCGGCGCAGGCATGAACGTTAAAAGTGAAAGGTTCCCCGCCACAGCTATTGGGGGACGCTGTGGTGGGGAACCAGTAATAAAAATATAGCGCCTGATTCGGCAAGATGCAAACTGACACGCCAGATTTCCAGATTGCTTTTCGAGGCGGCTTTTTAAAGTGGAGGACCTCCCACTGTGGCTATTGGGGGACGCCACAGTGGAAGGTCTGGAAACGAATATACAGCCCCGAAAGTCAAAACACAATACCGGACGTTCTACCTCTAATGGTGATCAGTATGATGGAAGTGGTCCACTGTAATGAACTAGGATTGCAGCGGAATAATCGGCCTGCGAGACCCCTGGGCCACCCCCTTCAGCGTCGAGGAAATCCATGAGTGAAGCAATGAGTGAAGTTACGACCGCACCGCCCCAGAAGGCCGTCAAGGGTCACGAGCCCAAGGCCAATGCCACTCCGGCTCCAGCTGTGACGCGAGCAGCGGCTGTTCTAGACGCTTTGGCGGAATCCGCTACGGGGCGCCTGACCCTCAGTGACCTGGCGCGTGAACTGGCAATTCCGAAGTCCTCTACCTCCAATCTGCTTCAAGCTCTAGAGGATGCCGAACTCATCATTAGGGTGGGAAGCGACTATGCGCTGGGCGTGAAGCTTGTGGAGCTCGGTGCTGCTTACCTGAGTCGTCGCGATGAGGTGAAAGAGTTTTATCGCTTCTGTGAACAGGCGCCGCTGTTGAAGCTGGCTACAGTTCGCATCGCCATGCTCGATGGCGACAATGTCATCTACCTTGCCCGCTATGAGGGGCACCCAGCCGTTCGCCTGACATCTAATATCGGCGACAAGATGCCCGTCTCCCTCTGTTCTGTCGGCAAGGCTCTCGTGGCCAAGCTGCATGACCATGATCTTGAAGAGCAGTTTCCTGATGATCTGGCGCTGCCCATTATGACGGCCCACTCCTTGAAAACCGGCAAGGAGCTCAAGGCACAGCTGGGGACGATTCGCGAGCAGGGCTATGCCTTTGAGGATGAGGAATCCACCTTGGGCGTGGTGAGCCTTGGCGTGGCCGTTCCCACACGCGGCTCGCACGGGCCAAGTCTGGGCGTATCCGTGACCGCCTTGAAGGCGACCTTCTCCGAGGCTGAGCGCGAGGCCATGGTTGCCGAGCTGCGGGATCTCACCAAAATGCTGGGCAATCCCATGGGTTAGTGACGTAAGCGACATTTTTCCTTGGTGAAGTGTTCATTGTGTTGTACGCTGTTCAACATAGTGATCGACCTTCTGGTCGTTGTCGCCTGCTGAACCAATGGTGGTTCGGTACGTTTCAAGGGAGATTCAGTGACTACACAACCGCTTCGCACAGACTCAGCAGCCACTTCGCAAGTAGAAGACAAGGTCGACCCTGAGCAGCTTCGCCGGGCCACATTGGCCAGTTCCGTCGGCTCAGCACTTGAGTACTACGACTTCTACATCTACGGGTTGGCGTCAGCCCTTATCTTTGGCCCGTTGTTTTTCGCCCCGCTCGGTACCTCCGGCGCCTTGATTGCCTCCTTTGCTACCTACGGCGTTGGCTTCGCGGCTCGTCCCTTCGGTGGGCTGATCTTTGGTTACATCGGTGACCGCTTTGGTCGCAAGCACGTGCTGTTGATTACCATTGCACTCATGGGAACGGCATCGTTCGCGATTGGTCTCCTACCCACGTATTCACAGGCCGGCATGGTTGGTGCAGTACTCCTAGTGATCCTGCGAATTCTCCAGGGCCTCGGCGCCGGAGCCGAGCAAGCGGGCGCAACGACCTTGATTTCCGAAGTTGCACCCCGTAAGCGCCGTGGCTTCTTCGCCGCGTTGCCCTTCGTTGGTATTCAAATCGGTACACTCCTAGGCGCCGGAACCTTCGCCCTGCTGGGAATGGCTAATCCCGAGGTCCTCGAGGGCGGGCTGTGGCGTGTGCCCTTCCTGGCAAGCATCCTGCTGATCGGTGTTGCGGTCTACATTCGCCTCAGGCTCAAGGAAACCCCCGTTTTCCAGGAGCTCGCCAAACACGAAAATGTCACAAAGAACCCTTTGGGCATCCTCTGGCGCAACTCCAAGAAGAACGTGTTTATCGGCATCGGTCTACGCATGGGTGAAAATGGCAACTCCAGCATTTACTCATCCCTGCTCGTGAGCTTCATGGCCATGAAGGGGGGCGTCTTTGAGGGTGATAAGTTCATCGGCCCGGCAGGTCTACTGATCGCCGCCGGCTTCTCTGCAGTTCTAGTTCTCTTCTTCGGCGCCCTGTCCGACCGGGTAGGCCGCGTCCAGGTCTACCGCTACGGGGCCTTGTTCCAGCTGCTCTTTGCCTTCCCTGCGTTCTACATGATCACGCTCGGTCACGTCTGGCTCGTATGGGCCGTCATGGTTGTGGGTATCTCCATCGGTGTGCAGTCGATGCTTGGCCCGCAGTGCGCCATGCTTCCTGAACTCTTCGGTTCGACCCACCGCTTCACGGGAGTTGCGATGAGCCGCGAAATCTCCGCTGTCTTTGCCGGTGGCTTCGCCCCCATGATCGGCGCAGGGCTCCTGGCTGTCACGAATCAGTCCTGGATGGTCCTGGCGATCTATTCGCTGGTGCTGTCCTCGATTTCCTTTGCCACGACCTTCGTCACCCCCGAAACGGTAGGCCGCGACCTCAACCTCGTCGAAGACGCTTCCTAAGCTCGCACTACTCCACATGGCGTCTGCCCCTGGCAGGTGCCATGTGGTGTTTAAGGGTGAGCGGCGTGGCTCCAAGGATCGTTTTCGCCGTGGCATGTACCTGACTCAGCAGTCAGTCGTCACATAATGCCCGAAAGTGTTGGGCAAAGCGGCACTATCTGACGGGTCGATGGGCGGAAGCGGAGTGACTCCGTGGGTTCCGCCCCCGGCAATTGAGCCACTGAGTCTGGGTGTGGATGGAAGTTCCCTGGTCTTGATGAGAGCCGGGAAACCCGTCCCGCCTCCTGGAACTAGCTGGATCAAGGCAAGTCTTAGCCAAGATGTTCGACGCCGGATGCCGCCCCTGCGGCGCGAGGTGAGGCGTGCGCCGTCGTACTTGGGGAGACAAACACAAAAGGAGAGCCTGCCGCGTGGCAGACTCCCCTCGAGGGTGGTGGCTTAGTAGAAGTGGACGGGGTCGACCGTGTGGAGGAGCGGCTCGCCGGCCTGGAAGCTGGCGAGGTTCTCGATGAAGCGTTCGGCGATGAGGCGGTTCTCGGCCAGACTCAGTGCAGAGGTGTGTGGGGAGACCATGACACGCGGGTGCTCCCAAAGCGGGCTCGCGGCTGGCAACGGCTCAACGGCGAAGACGTCCAGGCAGGCGTAGGAGATCTGGCCATTGTTCAATGCCGTCAGGAGCGCATCTTCGTCGATGACCGTGCCGCGGCCAACGTTGACCAGCACGGTGCCGGGCTTCATGGCGTTGAAGATGTTGGCGTTGATCATCTTCTCCGTATACGGGGTGCCGGGCAGGGTGTTGATCACGATGTCGGCCGTGGCGACCAGGCCGGGGAGGCCGTTAGTGTCGGTGACCGTCTCGATGCCCTCGATGGGGGCCACGTTGCGCTTGGTGCCGCTGACCTTCATCCCGAGGGCACGAGCCAGGCGAGCAGTCTCGAGGCCGATCTCGCCTAGACCCGTGATGACGACGTTGGATCCGCTGGCCAAACGTGTGGGGGTGCGCAGTTCGGGCCAGTGCTTGGCGGTCTGATCGGCGGCGAGCTCGGCCGTGCGCTTGAGGCCGTTGAGGGCGCCCATTATGGCGAACTCGGCGAGCGGAAGGGCGTGCACGCCCGCGGAGCTCGTGACGGTGATGCGTTCCAGATCGGCGGGGGCGAGGTTGGCCGCCTTGACGGCTCCGCCGGCTCCTGCAGCCATGGCCTGAATCCACTTCAACTTCTGACTCGAGGCGATGGTGGCCAGGCCAGCCGGGTTTTCATTGGGGAAGCCGTACAGCACATCGGCGCTGTTGAGGATTTCCCAGTAGCGGGCTTCTTGTGCCGGCGTGCGGACAAAGGCGGGATCGCCGGCGTGATCGGCGGGGAATCTTTCCTGGGGGAGTAGTTCGGGCTCATAGAGGACGGTGACGGCCGGGTGAGCGGCCACAATGGCCTCTACTAGCTCGGCTTCCAGGGGGACAGCAATCGCAACGATGAGATTATTTGTGGTCATGATGTTCATCATACTGAATTGTGGATAGAATACTGAACAAATGTGACGACGAGTCGCTAAGAAAAACCACCAACAAGGTTGTGAGGACAGGTAAGCAATGACGCACACCCCTTCATTAGGTTCATCAGGATACGACACCCCCGGCGCGCTCGGATTTGTTGGCCTGGGGCATATGGGTGCGCCCATGGCCGCCAATTTGTTGAAAGCGGGCTGGCCCGTGACGCTCTGGAACCGTTCCGCGGGAGCCGTGAGCGAATTGCACGGGCAGGGCGCCCACGTGGCCGAGACGGTCGCCGAGCTGCGAGATCACGCAATTTTGATCTTCATGTTGCCTGACCTGAGTCACATTCTCGAGGCCGCGGAGCAGCTCCTGGACGCCTGGCGAGCAGTGCCCCCGAAGCCAGGAACCGTCGTCGTGGTCATGAGCAGTGTTTCGCCTCAGGCCGTCAAGGCATTCGGCGCCGACGTGGCACTGGCGAGTTCTGGCAACGCATCTGTCATCGACGCCCCCGTGAGTGGTGGAACTATTGGCGCCCAGCAGGGGACGCTGGCGATCATGGCAGGGGGAGATGCGGCCAGCTTCGCCTCCGTCCTACCCGTTCTGGAAAGCCTGGGATCCACGGTGCGCCTCCTAGGTGAACTGGGGTCGGGTTCGTTGGCGAAGGCCTGCAACCAGCTCTTGGTGGGAAGCACGACGGCGGCCCTCGCCGAAGTAGCCGAACTCGCCGAGCGCTCGGGCATGGATGTTGCGGCGCTCTTCGAAGTCCTCAGTGGTGGCCTAGCCAGCAGCGCGGTGCTGAATATTGTGGGCCCGCGCATTGCCGCAAAGGACTATGCGCCTACGGGGCCGGCCAAATTTATGCACAAAGATCTTGGCTTTGTGCTCGAGAGTGCCCAGGCCGCCGGTTCGGCCGTACCCCTGGCCACGGCCTCCCATGCACTGTATGGAACTTTGAAAGAGCAGGGCTTAGGCGATATGGATCTGGCCGTGGTGCGTGAAAATATCGCCCGGCTGGCCACGCCTTCTTCTTGAACAAAACCTCTTCGGTAGTAAAGGACTAATAAGCAAATGAGTGAAATGTTTGACCTGACTGGACGTGTAGCCCTGGTGACTGGTTCTAGCCGCGGCATTGGCAACGCTTTGGCGCGTGGCCTGGCTCAGGCCGGGGCAACCGTGGTGCTTCATGGCATTGACCCGACGCGCCTGGCAGCAGCCACGGCCGCCATGGCTGCAGATTTTGCCGAGGGGCAGATTCGCTCCGTGGCTTTCGATGTGACCAATGGCGTGGCGGCCGCAGAGGGCATCGTTTGGATTGAAAATAACGTGGGGCCGCTGGAAATTCTGGTCAACAACGCCGGAATTCAGCACCGCGTTCCGCTGCTTGAGCTCGATGTTAAGGACTGGGATCGGGTCATCAGCACGGATCTGACGAGCGCTTTCCTGGTCGGTCGCGAGGCGGCCCGCAAAATGCTGGAGCGTGGACACGGAAAGATCATTAACATCTGCTCCGTGCAGACAGATCTGGCCCGACCTACGATCGCGGCCTACACGGCAGCCAAGGGCGGACTGCGCAATCTGACTCGCGCCATGACGGCAGAATGGGCCAGCGGCGGGCTGCAGATCAATGGCATCGCGCCCGGCTACATTCACACCGAGATGACGCAGAACCTGGTCGATGACGAGAAGTTCAACTCCTGGATTCTCGGCCGCACGCCCGCTAACCGCTGGGGGACCGTGGAAGACCTAGCTGGTCCGGCGGTCTGGCTGGCCTCGGACGCCTCAAACTTTGTCAACGGCCAGACCATCTTCATCGATGGCGGCATGACGGTGGTGGTCTAGGAACATGAATGACATCAATAGCAACTCGCCACTGCCAGTGAGTTCACCCGCCGTGGTTGCCCACGGTAAGGGAGATCTTCGCATCGAGAGCATTGCGCTGACTCCTCCCGGGGCTGATGAGGCTGTCATCGAAATCGCCTATGGCGGCATCTGTGGATCCGATCTCCACTACTGGCTACATGGAGCTGCCGGGGAATCCATCCTAAAAGATCCCATGGTTTTGGGTCACGAGGTAGTCGGTACCGTGCTGCGTGCCGCCGCCGATGGTACGGGACCCTCTGAGGGAACGCCGGTAGCAGTGCACCCGGCAACACCTGCCACTGGAGCTGCCAAATACCCAGAAAACCGACCCAACCTCTCTCCTGGCTGCACTTACCTCGGCAGTGCGGCACGGCATCCCCACACCGATGGAGCCTTCCGGCGGTATGCCAACCTGCCCAGTCGCATGCTCCGCCCTTTGCCACCCGAGCTGCCGCTGCGTCGTGCGGCCCTAGTGGAGCCGGCCAGTGTTGCATGGCACGCTGTCGCTCGGGCAGGAGAGGTACGTGGGAAGTCGGCGCTTGTGGTGGGTTGCGGGCCCATTGGAGCCTTGGCGGTGGCGGTCCTCAAACGAGCCGGTGCCGCTCACATCACAGCAGTAGACCTGCACGCCACGCCGTTAGAAATAGCACGGGCAGTCGGCGCCGATGCGCTGTTGGACGCCGACGACGCGGAGGCCATTGCTGCTGTGGAAGCCGATGTAGTGATCGAATCCTCTGGAAATCACTTTGGCTTGGCATCGGCTATCATCGGAGCCGTGCGCGGTGGCCGAGTGGTGATGGTGGGCCTGCTCCCAGCAGGAAGCCAACCGGTTGCCATATCTCTTGCCATTTCTCGCGAATTAGAGCTTGTAGGCTCATTTCGGTTCAATGATGAGATTGATGAGGTTATTGCGGCACTGAGTGACGGCACGCTATTCGTGGACCCCGTTATTACTCATGAATACGCTTTCGATGCGGGATTGGCTGCGTTCGAGACCGCTAGTAATTCCACGGTCTCGGGCAAGGTTCTACTGAACTTTCTGGCCTAGATCGACAAATTGGCATCCGGTTGTCACGAGTTGTTTCTAATGTGACGAAATGCCACTATCCAAATCGTGGAATGAACTGGGGAACTTCAGCCATGACCGATAAGATGGGGGAAACTATTCAATTCCCCTGGAGGTAGTATGTCTGAACTAACTGGCACTGCACAGATCGGTGTTACAGGTCTGGCCGTTATGGGCGCCAACCTGGCACGCAACCTAGCCCGCAATGGATACACCGTAGCCTTGCACAACCGCTCTGTTGCCAAGACAGATGCACTGCTTGAGGCCCACGGCAGCGAAGGCGAATTTGTTCGCACCGAGACCTTGGCTGAATTGGTTGACTCCTTGGAGAAGCCGCGCCGCGTACTCATCATGGTCAAGGCTGGTGGCCCGGTTGACTCCGTGATCGATCAGCTGGTGCCGATGCTAGAAGCCGGTGACATCGTCATTGACGGTGGCAACTCGCACTACTTGGATACCCGCCGTCGTGAAGCCGCCCTGGCCGAAAAGGACCTGCACTTTGTAGGCGTTGGTGTTTCCGGTGGTGAGGAAGGCGCCCTTCTGGGCCCGTCCATCATGCCCGGTGGTTCCAAGGAATCCTACGATGCTCTGGGCCCGCTGTTGGAAAAGATTTCCGCAAAGGTTGACGGCGAGCCCTGCTGCGCATGGATCGGCACTGACGGCGCCGGCCACTTCGTGAAGATGGTTCACAACGGCATCGAATATGCCGACATGCAGGTCATCGGCGAAGCTTTCGACCTGCTGCGTAGCGCCGCTGGCATCGAGCCGGCCGAGCAGACTGAAATCTTCGGCAAGTGGAACGAAGGCCAGCTGGCTTCCTTCTTGATTGAAATCACCGCCGAAGTTCTGGGTCACGTGGACGCCAAGACTGGCAAGCCGCTAGTTGACGTCATTGTTGACTCCGCAGGCCAGAAGGGCACGGGCCGCTGGACGGTTCAGTCCGGTCTGGATTTGGGTTCGCCCATCTCCGCCATCGCCGAGTCTGTTTTTGCTCGCGGACTCTCGTCACAGCGTGACCAGCGTGCCATCGGCCAGGAAGTTCTGGCCGGCCACGAGGTTGCCGTTGAACTGGGCGCCGACTTCGTTGAAGACGTTCGTCAGGCTCTTTACGCTTCCAAGCTCATCAGCTACGCACAGGGCATCGATATGCTCAACAGTGCTGCTGCAGAGTACAACTGGGACCTGAAGCTCGATGAGATTGCCTCGCTGTGGCGTGGCGGTTGCATCATCCGTGCCGAACTCCTCAAGGACATCACCAAGGCATACGCCGCAGAAGACAAGCCGGCTAACCTGCTGTTCGCTCCGGCCTTCGCTGCGGAAATCGCCGAGGTCCTCCCGGCCTGGCGCCGCGTGGTTTCCACCGCTGTTCAGCTGGGTATCCCGGTACCCGTCTTCTCGTCCTCACTGGCATACTACGACGGTCTGCGCCGGCCGCGCCTTCCCGCTGCACTGACCCAGGGTCTGCGCGATCTCTTCGGCGCCCACACGTACAGCCGTGTTGACGTTGAAGGCACCTTCCACACCCAGTGGAGTGGCGACAAGACTGAGATCGAAGCAGTCGACACGCACTAGTCTCCACCAGGGCTTAAGTACGACGGCGGGGGGGGGGGGGGGGCGTGAGGGGGGGAGGCGCCCCCCTCTCCCCCCCCCCCCCCCTCCCCTCTTCCCCTTCCCCCCACGCCCCCCCCCCACCT